>NZ_JBTMXB010000001.1:0-450441 GCF_054489405.1 Mesorhizobium sp. A623 | reverse complement strand
CCATCGCCCATATCCGCATGCTCACCAGACGCCTTGCAAGATATGGATGTAGTTGAAGCCTTTTCGAGTCCGACTCTCAGGAAACGCTCCGGTTCAAAATGGTGAGGGTTGTCAAAAAGGCTTCCAGTGCGATGAAGCAGCCAGGGCACGATCAGGATGATCGACCCAGCTTCTGCAGTAATATGCCCGATCCTGTCGGCCGAGCGTGTCTGTCGGGCTAGAATAGGCACCGGAGGATAAAGCCGAAGCGTTTCCTCGATGACCGCCTTGCACAATTCCAGCCGCGGCACATCGTCGACAGTAGGGACGCGGTCACCGCACACACGCTCGATTTCTTCGTGAACCCCGCTTTCTACCCATTTTGCCTTTGAAAGCAGATACCAGGCCCATGTCAATGTCGCCGCAGTCGTCTCGTGCCCGGCCATGAATATGGTTGCGGCCTCATTGCGCAGTGCAGCTATGTCCAACTTCAATTCGGGGCTGCGTTGCTGGCGGCGAACAAGGAGATCAACCATCGAATGATGGTCGCTGTGCCCCGTAAGGTGATCCTCGACGACCTTGTCGATGATGCGGTGAATGCGCTTGACGGATCGGCGAAGCCGGGGCGTTAGCAGGATCGGCAAACCATCATCGAAGCCCAGGAAATAGCCAAGATTGATCGAGTCCACCAGTGACTGGTAATGGGTGAACCCATCGGTGACGGCAGCAGCACTTTCAGCGCCTAGCCGATTTCCGAAAACGCTGCGTGCAATGATTTCAGCGGTCAATCCGGCCATTTCGTGGAGGGCATTTATGCGGGTTCCGTCCGCGATATGCGTCCAGCGCTCGACCAGATCAAGCGCAGCGCGTTGCATGATCGGCCCGAAGGAAGATACTCGATTCGCATGGACAATATCGGCGACAAGCGCCCGGCGCTGCTTCCAAATTTCACCGTTGGAAATGAACAGCCCATCACCAATGAGGAATTCAAGCGCGCGTCGCATTTGAGGGCTCTTGCGCTGAAAGTTTTCGTGTCGGTTGACTATGATATCGCGGATCATCTCAGGAGAGTTGATTAGGATGATCTGACGCCGCAGCACCCGAATGCTGGAAATATTCTCCGTGAAGTCGCTCGCACGCCAGATCGACAGAAAGTCTTTTCTTGCTTGAAGCAGCAGTCTGAGTAATTTTCCGGGAGGGCCTTTATAATAGTCAGGGCGAGCAGGCTCGAACGCCTGGGCAGACAACTCCTCTTTGATCAAAACAGGCTGTTGCAACCAGTTCAGCATCAAGTCCCCTCCCATGATCGCGAACCAACGCGCCCTGAATTTCCAGAATGCCGATCAAAGAAGAGTCGCAGGGTATTTCACAGACGAAGTAGATGATCGAGTCGTAACAAGCAATATTGGGTTTGCTGAACGGCTCCAGGCAATCACGCCGATGGGCTTATCCGCCAAGGCACGTGCGGCTCGGATCGCTCGCTCATCGGTCGGCTGATCAACGGGACCGAACGCGGGGAATGGTTCTCCATCCTCGCCACGGTTGAATGAGACGACGACGATCAGCTTCGGGTGCTTGGTCTGGGGAAGGACGTTGTCCGATATGCTATTAGCCGTCTCCCCTTGAACCTCTTTATCTTTTCCGAAGTCGAAACGCGACCGACCCAATGGCTGCGCCGACAAGAAACGCCGGTATCCACCGGTACCACTCGAACAGCATCAGCCCCCAGGCGCTGGAAAAATTCGGCGGCGTCACCTGAAAAATCAGAAGGAAGAAGACTGCGATAAGCGTCAGCAGGCCACCAATGGTGACGCCCCTATTTGGGCCATAGAGGAGCGTTAGGAGCAATCCGATCAGCCCCGGTGCGATGACAACTGAAAATAGAAGGTAATTCATTCGCAACCCTCCCTAGAGATACCCAATCCCTACGCGTTGCCTTCCGGCTCCACGTCCTCAAACCTGCCTATCGCCCCCAACACCGCTTTCGCTTCGGCAAGGTAGCTCATCCACATAGGCCGGCCGTTCATCAGCACATTCTCGGGGTGGCCGTAGAACGTGCACAGCGCCCGCGCCGCTTTCTCCCAATCGGTCTGTGGGTTCTTTGGCATCCCAAGCTCCTCCCAAGAGCTACTCCGGTCCGCCTTTATCAAGGATCGATAGCGCCTCGGTCAACAGCTTCATGGCCTTCCCGATCCTCCCAGACTTCATGTCAAGCAATGCTCATCAGTGGCGGGAGTCTTCGTATGCTGTCAGCCCTTCCTTTGTCAGGAGGTAATACCCCACCCGGTCGGGAAACTTCTCCCGCGGTCGAGTTTCGATATACCCCCGCGCCTCAAGCCGATCTTGCGTATCAGGGCCGATTTTCACTTGGCGAGAGCCAACCAGCGCTCCGACACCGAATTTCGATAGCGCTTCCAGGGTCGCAGTCTCTCGTTTATTCAGTGGCTTCTTCGCAACATCGGCTTTGAAGTCGTCATACTCCCAAAGGTATCCGCCCGATAAAATCTTGCGGGAATTCGGGTCCATTTTTGCTATAGCGGCAGCGAAATCATCCCGCTCGGCATTCCGGCGCTCGAATGCCTCGATCTCCTGATCCAACCCGCCATCGGTGACTGGGGTCGAAGACGGAGAAATTGTTGCAGAGCCGTCCGCATCAAGCCGCACCGAAACGCCATGTTCTTTAGCAATCTTCGCGGCGGCGCGGAGTTGAGATTGGGTAAAAGCTTGGCGACGAGTCATGGTCTTCGGATTTTCACTCCCAAACCATACGCGCCTTCGCGCCGGCAGGGTGAGGCGTCAAGGATGCAGGCGAGCAGAAAAAGAAAGGGCGATCAAGGCAGGGATAGCATTCCCGGCGTTTCTAGTAAGTATTTGATTTTACTACGTTCTATTGGATGGAATGGTGCCGCTTAGGTGACTCGAACACCTGACCCCGTCATTACGAATGACGTGCTCTACCAACTGAGCTAAAGCGGCGCCTGGAAGCTGCTGCCTCCAAGTTGCGGTGGGTGATAGACGGAAGCCCGCGGAAATTCAAGATGGGTTATCGTCAATTCATGCACGGCGTGCGCAGGTGGCTCACTTCCGGGTTTGGCGGTCAGGTGCGGGGTCGCGAACAAATCCGCGGAGCCTCGGGCATTTTGGGGCACCGGGTCGCTTCCTTTCGGGCCTGAATGCGCCGGTGAGCGAACGAAACAAGGGGACGCACGCGCCTGTCGCGAAACGAATGCGCCGTTAGGGCGTTGATTGACTGGCCGCCTGCGTTTAACGATCATGCCAACGCGGACGACGCCCGGAGGAACTTTCTTGGACCCGATCGAAAAAGCGATCCGGAATGCCTTCGAAAAGGGAAATGCCGACGATCGCGCCTTTCGTGAAAAGGTCTATCGGTCGGCTTTCGCGGCGCTGGATCGGGCGCTGCAGGCCAATCCGGGGACGACCGTCGAGATTGCGATCAAACGCCGCAAGTCGATGCAGGCGAAGATTGCCGAAATCGAATCGGAATATTTGCCGGCCGTGGCCGGGGTCGCGCCGGAAATAACCGTCGGCCGACAGGCTCCGGCGGTCGAAGCGCCGTCGGTGAGCGTCGGGCCGGAACCGACCGTGGACAAGCCTGTCTCCGACCGGGATCCGGCGTTGGAAGCCGGTCGCACGGCTTCGCTCGACATTCCCGCTACGGGCTCGCTGCCGGTGCCCGACATCTCGCTGGAGCCTATCCTTGCAGGTTCCACGGCGTCGGAAGCCGGCGGCAATGGCGGCGTCGAAGTCATGCCCGACAGGGACGAGCGCCGCGCCGCGCGCCGCCGCCTGCCCTCTTTCGGCCTGCTTTTCGGCCTCGCATTGCTTGCCATACTCGGCGCGGGCCTGTGGTGGGCCTTGCAGTCCGGCGCCTTGAAGATGCCGGTGCAGCCGGGCTCCTCGCCCTCGGCGGCCGAAGGCGAACAGCCGGCAGCACCGGGCGTTCCGCTCAAGCCCGGCCAGGCGGACGAGGCGCGCGAATGGATTACGGTCTTTTCGCCAAGCGACCCCACGCTGGTCAGCGCACCGGCCGACGCCGGGGCCGAAGTCATGAAGGACGATACCGGGTCGTTCCTACGCATCCGCTCGGGCGCCTCCGGATCGGCAATCAGCTTCGACGTCGGCCAAGGCATTCTGGAAAGCCTGGCCGGCAAGCACGCCGTCTTCGACATTCTGGCTCGTGCCGAGGAAGGCAAGGAAACGCAGATGTCGGTCGACTGCAATTTCGGTGATATGGGCGATTGCGGGCGCAAGCGATACGTGGTCGGCAACGAGCGCAACGAATATCTGTTCGACGTGCAGTTCCCCGACAAGCATCCCGGAGCCGCCGGTACCATCGCCGTCAATTCCGATTTCGGCGGGGGTGGCAAATCGGTGGACATTTACCAGATCCGCGTCTCTATCGCTGAATAACAGCAGCTCAATTATCGAGCAGCGCCTTGAGCGTCTCGATACGGTCGGCCTCGGCTGCCGGCTTGTCCCAGCGCAACCGCGAGATGCGCGGAAAGCGCATTGCGACGCCCGATTTATGGCGGGTGGAGCGGGCAAGCCCCTCGAACGCCACTTCCAGAACCAGCCCATTGTCGCGGTCGGCGCGCACCGAGCGCACCGGGCCGAAGCGCTCGATCGTGTTGTCACGGACATATTTGTCGATCTGTTTCAGTTCCTCGTCGGTGAAGCCGAAATAGGCTTTTCCCACCGGCACCAGTTCTTGCGCGCCTTCCGGCCCCGACCAGACGCCGAATGTGTAATCAGAATAGAAGCTCGAGCGCTTGCCATGCCCGCGCTGCGCATACATCAGCACGGCATCCACCGTGTGCGGGTCGCGTTTCCATTTGAACCACGGGCCCTTCGGCCGCCCTGTGAGATAGGGCGAATCCCAGCGTTTCAGCATCACGCCCTCGATGATCGGATGCGGCGGCGCGCTGCGCAGTTTTTCGAGATCATGCCAATCCTCGAAAGCCACAAAGGGCGACAGGTCGAAGCGGGCCGGATCGAGCGTTTTCACGAAAGCGTCGAGACGGCTGCGCCTTTCGCGAAACGGAAGACCGCGCAAATCCTCGTCGCCCTCTTGCAGCAAATCGTAGCAACGCATGAAGGCCGGATATTGCTGCATGATCTTTGGCGAGACCGCCTTGCGGTTCAGCCGCTGTTGCAGGTCAGAAAAGGTGCCGGTGCTTGACGGCCTGCCGACCAGCAATTCGCCGTCGAGCGTCGCGGAAAAATCCATCGCGTCCGCAAGGTCGGGAAAAGCACCAGATACATCGTCGCCGGTACGCGAATAAAGCCGCCGCACGCCGCCTTCGGCCACAGCCTGTACGCGGATGCCGTCCCATTTCCACTCCGCCGCATAATCGGCAGGATCGAGTTTTTCGAGGTCGTTGTCCCCGACCGGATTGGAAAGCATGACCGGGCGAAACAGCGCCTTGGCCGTCCTTTCCGGCTTGTCCGCTTTGCCCTCCAGCCATGCGAAAAGCTCGGCGTAGGGCGCTGCCAACCCGTGCCACAGTTCCTCGACCTCGGCGACATCGATGGGCCCGAGATTGGCGACCGCCTGCTTGGCAAGCCTGGCCGAAACGCCGATGCGCAAGCCGCCGGTGACCAGCTTGATGATGGCATAACGCGCGTCGATATCCGCGCTGTCGAGCAGCCCGGCCAGCACTTTCGGCCCGTCGGAGCGGCTTGCCGCCTGTAGCTTTTCCACGACTTCGGCCAGCGTCGGTGCGTGGTTCGGAATGGCGGACGGCGATGGCGGCCACACCAGCGACACGGTTTCGGCGAGGTCGCCGACATAGTCGTAGGAGTAGCCGAACAGCACCGGGTCCATGCGCTCGGTCACCAGCGCGCGCAGCATGGCCGGCTTGACCGCGGCGATTTTCAAGTCGCCGGTAATCGCCGCCAGCGCCAGCCCGCGATCCGGGTCTTCCGTGGCGCGAAAATAATCGGTGAGCAAGGTAAGCTTGCCGTTGCGCGACGGCGTCAGCACCAGCCGGTCGAGGAGTTCGGCGAAGCGGTTCATCAATCCCCCTCGTCTTCATAGCCGACGAGGTGCAGCGGCTTTGCCTCGATGCCTTGCAGTTCGCACCAACGCACCAGCGCTTCCTCGCGGCCATGCGTAACCCAGACTTCGCCGGCTCCAGTCTCGCGGATCGTCAGGAGCAACTCGTCCCAGTCGGCGTGGTCGGAAATGATCAGCGGCAGTTCGACGCCGCGCTGGCGGGCGCGCTGGCGAATGCGCATCCAGCCCGAGGCGAAGCACGAAACTGGGTCGGGAAAGCGCCGCGCCCAGCGGTCGGCAAAGGCTGACGGCGGACCGATGACGATGGCCCCGGCGAAATCGCCCTTGCCGCCGTTTTCCACCGTGGCCGGCTCCAGCCGGCCCAGGTCGATGCCCTGCCCCTGATAATAGTCGCTGAGCCTTGCCAGCGCGCCGTGGATATAGATCGGCCCGTCATAGCCGGCATCGCGCAACAGCCGCATGACACGCTGTGCCTTGCCCAGCGCATAAGCGCCGACCAGATGTGCCCGCTCGGGAAATTGTTCCGTCGATTTGAGCAGGGTCGCGATTTCGTGCGTGTCGGGCGGATGCCGAAACACCGGCAGGCCGAACGTCGCCTCGGTGATGAACACGTCGCAGGGCACCACCTCGAACGGCTGACAGGTTGGGTCCAGCCTGCGCTTGTAGTCGCCGGAAGCGACGATGCGCATGCCCTGATGCTCGACCGCGATCTGCGCCGAACCCAGCACGTGCCCGGCCGGATGAAAACTGACGCTGACACCTCCCAGCGCGATCGTCTCGCCCATCGAGGCGGCCTGCGTCGCTTCCGCAAAGCCGTCGCCATAGCGCAGCGCCATGATGTCCAGCGTCTCGCGTGTCGCCAGCACCGAGCGGTGGCCGGCGCGGGCATGGTCGGAATGGCCATGCGTGATCAGCGCACGGTCGACGGGCCGGACCGGATCGATGAAAAAATCGCCGGGTGGGCAATAAAGGCCTTCAGGGCGGGGATGAAGCAGGTCGCTGGCGCGCATGCTGCAAAGATAGGGTTTTATCGCTGGAGGGAAAGCCGGTGTTCCAATACTCCTGCCACACATTCAAGAGGCACAATCAGACCAAGGCCCGTCAGCAGGCCGTCACGTCCGAACTCGACCTACCAGTAAACGCCGATCACTCCCGACATATTTATATCAATGCCTTAGGTCGCGCACTGGCGTTCTGTTGCGACGTCCGGATGGGCAGAAATCATTCCCACTCGATGGTGCCGGGGGGTTTGCTTGTCACGTCGTAGACGACGCGGTTGATGCCCTTTACCTCGTTGATGATGCGGGTGGCGGCGCGGCCGAGGAAGGCCATGTCGTAGGGATAGAAATCCGCCGTCATGCCGTCGACCGAAGTGACGGCGCGCAGCGCGCAGACAAATTCGTAGGTGCGCCCATCGCCCATGACGCCCACCGTCTGCACCGGCAAAAGCACCGCGAAGGCCTGCCAGATGGCATCATAGAGGCCGGCCTTGCGTATTTCGTCGAGATAGACGGCATCGGCCTCGCGCAGGATTTCCAGCTTTTCGCGGGTGATGCCGCCGGGGCAGCGGATCGCCAGGCCGGGGCCGGGGAAAGGATGACGGCCGATGAAACTTTCGGGCAGGCCGAGTTGCTTGCCAAGCACCCGGACCTCGTCCTTGAACAGTTCGCGCAGCGGCTCGACCAGTTGCATGTTCATCCGGTCGGGCAGGCCGCCGACATTGTGATGCGACTTGATCGTCGACGAGGTCGCACCGGTAAACGACACGCTTTCGATGACATCGGGATAGAGCGTTCCTTGCGCCAGGAATTCGGCGCCGCCCAGTTTTTCGGCCTCTTCCTCGAACACCTCGATGAACAGCCGGCCGATGGTCTTGCGTTTTGTTTCCGGGTCGCTCTCGCCTTCCAGCGCGCCGATGAAGCGGTCCGCCGCATCGACCAGGATCAGCGGCAGATTGTAATGCTGGCGGAACATGGCGACGACGTCGGCCGCCTCGTTCTTGCGCATCAGGCCGTGGTCGACGAGGATGCAGGTCAGCTGGTCGCCAACCGCTTCATGGATCAAAAGGGCGGCCACGGAAGAATCGACGCCGCCTGAAAGCGCGCAGATGACCTTGCCCTTGCCGACCTGCTTGCGGATCGCCTCGACAGCCTGTTCACGATAGGCGGCCATGGTCCAGCCGGAACGCAAGCCGGCGATGTTGTGGACGAAATTGTGCAACAGCTTGGCGCCGTCGGGCGTGTGCACCACTTCCGGATGGAACTGGACGGCGTAGAATTTTCGCGCCTCGTCGGCGATGGCCGCATAAGGCGCGCCGGTCGAGGTGCCGACCACCTTGAAGCCGCTCGGCAGGGCGGTGACGCGGTCGCCATGGCTCATCCAGACCTGATGCCGCGTGCCTTTTGCCCAGATGCCGTCGAACAGGGCGCAATCGTCTTCGATCTCGAGAAAGGCGCGCCCGAATTCGCGCTCGTGCCCGGCTTCCACCTTGCCGCCCAGTTGGGCGCACATCGTCTGCTCGCCATAGCAGATGCCAAGCACGGGGATGCCGGCCTTGAATATAGCTTCCGGGGCACGCGGGCTGCCGATGTCGACGGTGGAATGCGGGCTGCCCGACAGGATAACGGCCTTGGGCTTGACCCGGTCAAAGGCTTCTTGCGCCGACTGGAACGGCACGACCTCGCTGTAGACGCCGGCTTCGCGGACGCGCCTGGCGATCAGTTGCGTGACCTGGCTGCCGAAGTCGATGATAAGAACGGTGTCGGAGTGATTGGCTGTCTTCATGGCGGGCGTTTAGAGAAGAAGTTGAGTCGGCGCAATGGGTTTGGCGTGGCCCGAACGTCGCACAAGACGCCTTATGCGTATCAACAGCAGATTTCGTCCGGTGAAGCCGGTCAGCCGTCGATATCATCGCGGCCCACCACCGTCATCATCGTGCCGGTCATGGTGGCGATGAGGCGCGCCTCGCCATCGGCGGCGATGGCATAGGCCTGCCCGTCGGCAACCAGGATGGTGCGGCCGGGCTTGGTAACGGAGCCGCGAAACAGGAAGCGTTCGCCTCTGCCGGGAGCCAGCAGATTGACCTTGAACTCGATGGTCAGAACGCCAGCATCTTCCGGCATCAGCGAAAAGGCGGCGTAACCGCAGGCCGAATCCAGCGCCGTGGAGATGACGCCGGCGTGCAGGAAACCGTGCTGCTGGGTCAGCGCCGGCGAATAGGGCATCTCGATTTCTATGATGCCGGGCGTCACCAGCGTCAATTCGGCCCCGATGGTCGTCATGACCTGCTGACGTGCGAAGGAGGCGCGAACGCGCTCCTCGTAATCCGGGGCCGGTACGATCTTTGCCGCCATAGCCTTATCCTCGCTGCTGCGATAGCCGGCTTATCGCAGAGGTCGCCACGGCAGGCAATCGCAAATGCTGCGATGCAGCATTCAACCGGATCGGCGCATGGCGCAGAAATAGAAGCCATCGGTGCCGCTGCGGGCCGGCGACAGCGAAATTCCGCCGCTCGTATCAAGCCGTGCCGCAGCCTCATGGCCTGGGAAATGGGCGCGCCACAGCGCGTCATGATCGACCGGCCCGAATTCGGGAGCACGGTCCTGGAAAGCGGCGGTCTGAGCGGCGTTTTCGTCATCGAACACCGAGCAGGTAATGTAGACGAGCAGCCCGCCGGGTTTCACGAAAGCCTTCGCCGCATCGAGGATCGCCGCCTGTTCGGCCTTGCGCGCGTCGAGCTGCCTTTGCGTCAGCCGCCATTTGGCATCGGGTCGCCTACGCCATGTGCCGCTGCCGGTGCAGGGCGCATCGACGAGGACGATGTCCATGCGCTCCGTCAGCGGGGCAAGCTCGGACGGCTTGGTGACGACCTGCACGTTGCGGTTTTCCGAGCGGCGCATGCGCTCGAAGATCGGCGCGAGGCGCACCTTCTCGGAATCATGGGCAAATACCTGGCCGTGATTGTCCATCGCGGCCGAAAGCGCCAGCGTCTTGCCGCCGGCCCCGGCGCAATAGTCGAGAACCTGCATGCCGGCCTTTGCGCCCGACAGTTCGGCAACCAGTTGCGAACCCTCGTCCTGGACCTCGAACCAGCCCTTCTGGAAAGCCGGCTCCGCCTGTACGTTCGGATGGCGGCCGTCTGCCTCAATGGGTGCGATGCGGATGCCATGCGGCGCGATGGCGCTGGCGCTGGCACCCGTCTGCGCCAGTTCGGCCAGCACTTTTTCCCGGTCGGCTCGTAGCGTGTTGACGCGAATGTCCAGCGGCGGACGCGCGGCAAGGGCCGCCCCCTCCTCCACCCAATCCGCGCCAAAAGCCTGCTCGAACAGCGGCACGCACCAGTCGGGAATATCGGCGCGGATTTCCGGTGGCGCGTCGTCGAGCTGCCGGCTTTCGATTGCCTTCAATTCGGCATCGTCAAGCGGCGGCGGCGCGAATTTGTCGCCCTCAAGGGCTGCATTCAGGGATGCCGCCGTGCGGCCTCCTTCCAGCAAAAGCGCGCCGAACGCGAAAGCGCGCGGCGTCTCCTCGCCGACCAGCCAGCCGGCCGAACGCCTGCGCCGCAGCGCGTCATAGACGATGTTGCCGATGGCGGCGCGGTCGCCGCCGCCGGCGAAGCGATGCGACAGGCCCCAATCCTTGAGCGCGTCCGCCACCGGCCGGTGCCGCCGGCCGATGTCTTCCAGCACTTCGATGGCTGCCGCCAGCCTTCCGCCAAGTCGCATGTTGTTTGCCGCCGTTTGTCGATTTCGGTTCTGCTGTAAAGCGCGCGGCCCGCATGCACAAGCGAGCGGGTCCGCACAATAGCCGCGCTTCCCAATGTCACGCGCGAGGCCTAATCTTTCGCGGTGATTCGAAGGTGGGACCCGGACGGATCCATTCCCATACCAGGAGAGGGTACATGAAGCTATTTTTTGCCGAATTGCTCGGCACGTTCTTGCTTGTTTTCATCGGTACTGCCGCAATCGTCACGGGCGGCATGGGCGATGCCTTGCCGCTTGGCAGTATCGGCATCGGTCTTGCTTTCGGCATGGGCCTGGTCGCGGCCGCCTATGCCATCGGCCCGATTTCGGGCGCGCATCTCAATCCGGCGGTGACGCTGGGCTTCTTCCTCGCCGGCCGGCTGCCCGCAAGGGACGTCATAACCTACTGGATCGCGCAGGTGGTGGGCGCCATTCTTGCCAGCATCGCTTTGTGGGCCATCGTTGCCGGCAAGGTCGGCGATCCGGTCACGAACCTCGGTGCAACGACATGGGACCCGACGAAATGGGGGATCTCGGCGATCTTCCTGATCGAGGTGATCGCCACCTTCACCTTTGTCCTCGTCATCCTGGCTTCGACCAGCGCCAAGCACATGACCCCGCTTGCCGGCCTGATCATCGGCCTGACGCTGGCGGTGCTGCACTTCGGCTTCATTCCGATTTCCGGCAATTCGCTCAACCCGGCACGGTCTATCGGACCGGCGCTGTTTTCGGGCAGCGTGGCGATCGGCCAGTTGTGGCTCTACATCGTAGCCCCGCTGATCGGCGGCGCCATTGCCGGCGTCGTCGCCAAGTGCGGCGTGTTCGAAAAGGACTGATCGGGCCTTCCAGATCCAACGAAAAAGGCCCTCACGGGGCCTTTTTTGCTTCAGGCCGTTTTCGCAACCTTCAAGCCGAGTTCCTCGATCATGGCGTCGCGCATGATGAATTTCTGCGGCTTGCCGGTCACCGTCATCGGCAGGCTGTCCTTGAAGCGGATGTAGAGCGGTATCTTGTAGTGGGCGATCTGGCCCTTGCAGTAGGCTTTTATTTCATCTTCCGTTGCGCTCTGGCCGGGGGCCAGCACGATCCAGGCGGCAAGCGCCTCGCCCAGCTTATCGTCGGGCACGCCGAATACCTGCACTTCCTTGACCTTGGGATGGCGGTACAAAAACTCCTCCACCTCGCGCGGATAGACGTTCTCACCGCCGCGGATGACCATGTCCTTCACGCGCCCGACAATGTTGCAGTAGCCTTCGGCATCGAGGGTCGCGAAATCGCCGGTATGCATCCAGCCGTCCTCGTCTATGGCCTCACGGGTCTTTTCCTCGTCCTGCCAGTAGCCCTTCATCACCGAATAGCCGCGCGTGCACAATTCGCCCGGTTCGCCTACGGCCACGGTGACGCCGCCCATGCCGACGATCTTGACTTCGACATGGGGCTGGATGCGCCCGACGGTCGAGACGCGCTTTTCGAGCGGGTCATCGACATTGCTCTGGAACGACACCGGACTGGTTTCCGTCATGCCGTAGGCGATGGTCACTTCGCTCATATGCATCAGCGACACGACCTTCTTCATCACCTCGATCGGACAAGGCGAGCCGGCCATGATGCCGGTGCGCAGGCTGGTCAGATCGAACGACGCGAAATCGGGGTGGTCGAGCATGCCCACGAGCATGGTCGGCACGCCGTAAAGGCCGGTGCAGCGTTCGTCGGCGACGGCCTTCAGCACCGCGCCGGGGTCGAACCCCTCGCCCGGAAACACCATGGTCGCGCCCTTGGTGACGCAGCCCATGGAGCCCATCGACATGCCGAAACAGTGGTAGAACGGCACCGGGATGCAAAGCCGGTCTTCGGCGGTCAGCTTTATCGCCGAGGTGACGAAATTGCCGTTGTTGACGATGTTGCGGTGCGTCAGGGTAGCCCCTTTGGGCGCGCCGGTGGTGCCGGACGTGAACTGGATGTTGATGGAGTCGTCGGGCTTCAACTCCTCCGATATGGCATCCAGCCGCTCGTATTCGTCGAGACCGCCCATGGCCAGCACATCGCCGAAATTGACCATGCCGGCGGTAATGTCCTCGCCCATGCGTACGACAATGCGCAGGGCCGGCAATGCCGCCGCTTCGAGCTTGCCCGGCTCGGTGGCGCCAAGTTCCGGCGCCAGCGTCTGCAGCATGCCGATATAGTCGGAGGACTTGAACGCGGCAGCCGTGACCAGCGCCTTGCAGCCGACCTTGTTCAACGCATATTTCAGCTCGGTCAGCCGGTAGGCCGGATTGATGTTGACGAGAATCAGCCCGATCCGCGCAGTGGCGAACTGCGTGACCAGCCATTCCCAGCGGTTCGGCGCCCATATGCCGATACGCTCGCCCTTTTCCAGTCCCAGCGAAAGCAGGCCCGCGGCAAACGCATCCACCGTTTCCGACAGTTCGTTCCAGGTGAACCGCTTTTCCTGGCCGGCGAAAACAGCAGCCTCGCGCTCGCCATAAGCCCGGACGGTCTCGGCAAACAGCTCGGGAATGGTCTTGTCCAGCAGCGGCACCGTCCGCTCGCCGGAGACGTGCGCGATGCCGTCCAAAGGCGCAACGAATGTCCCGCTACCGTCTGGACCGCCCTCATGCCGACGGCTCGCGTTCATCAGGACATCGAGATTGATCGCCATCGCCGTCACCTCCATTGGAGGCAAAAGCCTATCAGCCTGCGGGCGCAGTGAAAACCGCTACGTATGGGCGGTCTCCGGGGTCGGCCCAGGGCACGGCCTAAAGGCCGAGTTCGGCCCGCAATTCGGCGACGCTGGTCAAATTGACCGCGCCGTTCGGCCCTTCCATGGGCTTTTCGGGCCAAAAAATAGTCTTCATGCCGGCTGCCAGGCCGGACGAAGCGCCGGTCCAGCTGTCGTCGATCGCCACCGCTTCCGAAGGGTCGACGCCAGCCAGCCACGCGGCGCGCAAGAAGGGTTCGGGATGCGGCTTGCCCTCGCGCACATCGTTGCGGCTGACCGTTTTCATGCCGGGAAAAGCGAGACCTACGGCGTGAAGATTGGCATCGACGATCAGCCGGTCCGAGTTGGAAACGACCGCCTGAGCCACGCCGCGCTTGCGAAGTTCCTCGAATATCTCGATGGCGCCGGGGCGTGGCTTCAGCTGATCAACCAGCGGCATATAGTGGTCGTATTTGCGCACGATCCACTCGTCGAACGGCAGCGTGAGGCCGTGCTCGTCGCGCAACATCTCATAGACCGGCCAGGCGGAGACGCCAAGCACGCGGTCATGCAGATCGTCCGGCGGGTTGATGCCGGCGCTGCGCAGCGCCGCCACCAGCGCGGCCTCGTGCAAGGGCTCGCTGTCGGTCAGCGTTCCATCCATGTCCCAGAACACCGCTTTGGGTATCATTGCTCAATCCTCGCTTTTCCAGCGCCCGCCAGACTCGTCCGGAACGCTCTACCATTTCGACCGGGCATTGAAACGCCCGGTCGTGCGAAATCCGCTTGCCTGCCCAACGCTCACAGGCTTTATCAGCCTCGAGTGCCCTTTCCTGAGCCAAGCCATCTTTCAGACAATGAATAATTGACACACTTAACGAGCAATTGCTCTTAAAAAGAAATCCTGCGAAGATGCGGCACGGAGGAAAGCCGGAATGAACGCCCAGCCCGAAAACAGCAGGCTCGATGACGCGGCGCGCGCCGGTTGGCTCTATTACGTTGCAGGCCATACCCAGGACCAGATTGCCGCCGCCCTCGGCATTTCGCGCCAGACGGCGCAGCGGCTGGTATCGCTGGCCATGTCGGAGGGCCTGATCAAGGTCCGGGTCGATCATCCGATCGCCAATTGCCTGGAACTCGCCACACGCCTCAAGTCGCGCTTTGCGCTCGACCTGGTGGATGTCGCACCCAGCGCGCCGGGCTCCTCCTCCATCACGATCGGCATTGCCGAGGTCGCGGCCAGCCAGATAGAGCGATGGCTGCGCTCGCCCAAGCCCATCGTCATGGGCATTGGCACCGGGCGCACGCTCAAGGCGGCGATCGGGCAGCTGCCGCCGATGGAATGCCCGCAGCACAAGATCGTTTCGCTGACCGGCAATATCGCGCCAGACGGCTCCGCCGCCTTCTACAACGTCATCTTCACCATGGCGGACCGGATCAAGGCGCGTTCGTTCCCGATGCCGCTGCCTGTCATCGCGTCATCGCGCGACGAGCGCGAGATGCTGCTCAGCCAGCCGATGATCCAGCCGACGCTGGCGCTGGCCGCACAGGCGGACGTCACCTTCGTCGGCATAGGCGACCTCGGCCCCAAGGCGCCGCTCTATGAAGACGGCTTCATCACCGAGAGCGAACTGAAGGCGTTGCAAAAGGCCGGCGGCGTCGGCGAGATCGTCGGCTGGGTGTACGACCGCGAAGGCCGGCTGATCGATGGCGTCACCAATGATCGCGTTGCCTCCGCGCCGCTGCCGTCACGCGAAAAATCGCTGGTCGTAGCGCTCGCCATGGGCGACCTGAAACTGCCGGGCATTCTTGCGGCCGTGAACCGGCGGCTGGTCAACGGCCTGATCACCGACGAACGAACCGCCGCGGCCCTTCTCGCCGAAGGCTGATTGCCGGCGATAGTCGTCCCTCTGCCGAAAAGGTCATCGGATGCGCGGAGGCGAGTGCAATGCAACAACGAATCCGACTTGACATGCTCAATCGACAGTGAATAATTGCTCATCACCAAGGCAATTGCTCATTCTTGGTTTTGGGAGGAATTCATGAAACTGCGCACGCTCATCCTGGGCCTGTGTTCGGCAAGCGCATTCGCGTTCGCCGCACATGCCGAATCCATCACCATCGCTACCGTCAACAATGGCGACATGGTCCGCATGCAGAAGCTGACGGACGATTTCACCGCCAAGAATCCCGACATCCAGTTGCAGTGGGTTACGCTCGAAGAGAACGTGCTGCGCGAACGCGTCACCACCGACATCGCCACCAAGGGTGGCCAGTATGACGTGGTGACGATCGGCAATTACGAAGTTCCGATCTGGGCCAAGCAGGGCTGGCTGCTCGCGCTCGACAATCTGGGTAGCGACTACGATGTGGACGATATCCTGCCGTCCATTCGTGGCGGCCTGTCGGTCGATGGCAAGCTCTATGCGGCTCCGTTCTACGGCGAATCCGCCATGATCATGTACCGCACCGACCTGCTCGAAAAGGCCGGGTTGAAAATGCCGGAAAAGCCGACCTGGGAATTCATCGGCGACGCGGCTCGCAAGATGACCGACCGCGCCAATGGCATCAACGGCATCTGCCTGCGCGGCAAGGCCGGCTGGGGCGAGAACATGGCCTTCCTGACGGCCATGGACAATTCCTTCGGTGGAAGCTGGTTCGACGAGAAGTGGCAGCCGCAATTCGACCAGCCGGAATGGAAGAGCACGCTCGACACCTACGTCACGCTGATGAAGGACGCCGGGCCGGAAGGCGCTTCCTCCAACGGCTTCAACGAGAATTTGACGCTGTTCCAGCAAGGCAAGTGCGGCATGTGGATCGACGCCACGGTGGCGGCTTCCTTCGTGTCGGACCCGAAGAACTCCACCGTCGCCGACAAGGTCGGCTTCGCGATCTTCCCGAACAAGGAAGGCGTCGACAATCACGGCAACTGGCTGTGGTCGTGGAACCTGGCGATCCCGGCATCCACGAAAAAGGCCGAAGCGGCGGAAAAGTTCGTGTCGTGGGCGACCAGCAAGGGCTACACCGAACTCGTCGCCTCCAAGGAAGGCTGGTCCTCGGCCCCTCCCGGAACCCGCACCTCGCTCTATAAAAACCCCGAATATCAGAAGGCCGCTGCCTTCGCCGGCCCGACACTTGCCGCGATGGATGCCGCCGACATCACCAAGCCAAGCGTGAAGCCGGTTCCCTATACGGGCGGGCAGTTCGTGGCGATCCCCGAATTCCAGGGACTCGGCACCACGGTTGGCCAGATCTTCTCGGCAGCCCTGGCAGGCCAGTCGAGCGTCGACGACGCCCTGGCGGCGGCGCAGGCGGCGGCGGTGCGCGAAATGACCCGCGCCAAATACATCAAATAAGGCCACCTCCCGGTGCCTTGGCCGTCCGGGTTCCCATCCGGGCGGCCACTTTCCCAATCGATGAAAACCTCAATCTGTTCGATGCAGGGTGATCGCCATGGCTACTCGGCAGACCGGTACGCTCGCGCGCTTCATGATGGCGCCTTCGGTCATTCTCCTCCTGATCTGGATGGTCGTGCCGCTGGCGATGACGCTGTGGTTCTCCTTCCAGAACTATAATCTGCTCGATCCGACCCAGACCGGCTTTGCCGGGCTGTTCAACTACCGGTTCTTCTACAGCGACCCGGCCTTCTTCCAGTCGATCTGGAACACGCTGGTCATCGTGGTGGGCGTGCTGCTCATCACCGTCATCGGCGGCATCGCGCTGGCGCTGCTGATCGACCAGCCGATCTTCGGCCAGGGCATCGTTCGCATCCTGGTCATCTCGCCCTTCTTCGTCATGCCGCCGGTGGCGGCACTGGTGTGGAAGAACATGATCATGCATCCGCAATACGGCGTGTTCGCCGATGTTGCGCACTTCTTCGGCCTGCAGCCGATCGACTGGTTCGGCCAGCACCCGCTCCTGTCCATCGTCATCATCGTTGCCTGGCAATGGCTGCCTTTCGCAACGCTGATCCTTTTGACCGCGCTGCAATCGCTGGACGGCGAACAGAAGGAAGCAGCCGAAATGGACGGCGCCGGCTTCGTCAGCCGCTTCATCCATCTGACGCTGCCGCATATGGCGCGCGCCATCACCGTCGTCATCCTGATCCAGACGATCTTCCTGCTCAGCGTCTATGCCGAAATCCTCGTCACCACCAATGGCGGCCCCGGCTATGCCTCGACCAATCTGCCGTTCCTGATCTACCGCACCGCGCTGCTCGGCTACGACGTGGGTGGAGCATCGGCCGGCGGCATCATCGCGGTTGTTCTGGCCAATGTCGTCGCGCTGTTCCTGATGCGCGCCGTCGGCAAGAACCTCGACAAATAGGAGAGACCAGATGGCACGCGCAGTCTCGACACAGGCCAAGATCGGCTGGACCATCGCGGCATGGGCGGTTGCCCTGCTGATCTTCTTTCCGATCCTCTACACGATCATCACCAGCTTCAAATCGGAGACGGAGGCGATCGCCGGCTTCAGCCTGATCCCGTCGGGAACGCTGGAGAGCTATTCCGAGGTGCAGTCGCAATACAACTACTTCAAGCCGTTCATGAATTCGGTGATCATTTCGGTCGGCTCGACGCTGCTTGCGCTGGCCGTCGCCATACCGGCGGCGTGGTCGATGGCTTTCTCGCCGACCAGGCACACCAAGGACATCCTGATGTGGATGCTGTCCACCAAGATGATGCCGGCCGTAGCCGTCCTGGTGCCGATGTATCTGATCTTTCGCGACTGGAACCTGCTCGACAGCCGCATCGGCCTGACCATCATGCTGATGCTGATCAATTTGCCGATCGTGGTGTGGATGCTCTACACTTATTTCCGCGAAATTCCGGGCGAAATCCTGGAGGCTGCGCGCATGGATGGCGCGTCGCTGTGGGGCGAGATCGTCTATGTGCTGACGCCGATGGCGGTGCCCGGCATCGCCTCGACACTGCTTCTCAACATCATCCTGGCGTGGAACGAATCCTTCTGGACGATCCGGCTGACGACGACGGAAGCAGCACCTCTCACCGCCTTCATCACTTCCTTCTCCAGTCCGCAGGGCCTGTTCTGGGCCAAGCTTTCGGCGGCCTCGACGCTGGCCATCGCGCCGATCCTGATCATGGGCTGGTTCAGCCAGAAGCAACTGGTCCGCGGCCTGACCTTCGGCGCCGTAAAGTAACGATCCGATTAGCCCTTTGGGGAGGAAATCATGGGAAACATCACGCTCAAGAACGTGTCCAAGTCGTTCGGGTCGACCGTCATCATCCCCGGCCTTGATCTGGTCATCGAGAATGGCGAGTTCGTCGTCTTCGTCGGCCCGTCCGGCTGCGGCAAGTCTACACTGCTGCGGCTGATCGCAGGCCTTGAGGACACCAGCGGCGGCACCATCAACATCGATGGCCGCGACGTTACCGGCGAGGCTCCGGCCAAGCGCAAGCTGGCCATGGTGTTCCAGTCCTACGCGCTCTATCCGCATATGAGCGTCGCCAAGAACATCGCCTTCCCGCTGAAGATGGCCGGCGAAAGCCAGGCGACGATCGACAAGAAGGTGGCGGACGCGGCACGCGTCTTGAACCTGACCAACTATCTCGAACGCCGGCCAGGCCAGCTTTCCGGCGGCCAGCGCCAGCGTGTCGCCATCGGACGAGCCATCGTGCGCAACCCCAGCGCCTTCCTGTTCGACGAGCCGCTCTCCAACCTCGATGCAGCATTGCGCGGCACCATGCGGCTGGAGATTTCCGAACTGCACCAACAGCTCAAGACGACCATGGTCTATGTCACCCACGACCAGGTCGAGGCGATGACCATGGCCGACAAGATCGTCGTCTTGAACGCCGGCAATATCGAGCAGGTCGGCTCGCCGATGGAGCTCTATAAGACGCCCGCCAATCTATTCGTCGCCGGCTTCATCGGCTCGCCGAAGATGAACCTGATCGAGGGCGCGCCAGCCGCCAAACATGGCGCCAAGACCATCGGCATACGGCCCGAGCATCTGAAAATCTCGACCACTGCCGGCGAATGGAAAGCCAAGGTCGGCGTTGCCGAACATCTCGGCTCCGACACTTTCCTCCATGTCCAGACGGACGACGTCGGTCCGCTGACGGTACGCGCCGACGGCGAGATGGCGGCCCATCACGGCGATATCATCTATCTGACGCCGGACCAGACCAAGCTGCACCGCTTCGGTGCGGACGGGAAGGCGATCTGACATGCGGCTGGCAGGCAAATCGGCGCTGATAACAGGCTCGGCGCGCGGCATCGGCCGGGCCTTTGCCGAAGCCTATCTTCGCGAGGGTGCGACCGTCGCCATTGCCGACATCAATCTGGAAGCGGCCCAAAAGACCGCCGCCGAACTGGGCGAGAAGGCGTATGCCGTAAAGCTCGACGTTACCGACCTCGCCTCTATCGAAGCCGCGGTCAAGGCTGTGGAGGAGCGGACCGGCGGGCTGGATATCGTGATCAACAATGCCGCGCTGTTCGATGCCGCCCCCATCGTCGAAATCTCGAAGGCCAGCTACGACAAGCTGTTTGCGGTCAATGTCGCCGGCACGCTGTTCATGATGCAGATGGCCGCGCGCTCCATGATCGCGCGGGGCAAGGGCGGCAAGATCATCAATATGGCGAGCCAGGCCGGGCGGCGCGGCGAACCGCTGGTTGCCGTCTATTGCGCCACCAAGGCGGCCGTCATCTCGCTGACCCAATCGGCGGGGCTCGACCTCATAAAACACCGCATCAACGTCAACGCCATCGCGCCGGGCGTGGTCGACGGCGAGCACTGGGACGGCGTCGACGCACTGTTTGCAAAGTACGAAAACCGCCCGCGTGGCGAGAAGAAGAAACTCGTCGGCGATAGCGTCCCCTATGGCCGCATGGGCCAGGCCGAGGACCTCACCGGGATGGCGGTGTTCCTCGCCAGCGCGGAGGCCGAATACATCGTCGCCCAGACCTACAATGTCGACGGCGGCCAATGGATGAGCTGATGGGGATGAGCTGAATTTCCTTCTCCCCTTGTGGGAGAAGGTGGCCGAGCGGAGCGAGGTCGGATGAGGGGTGTTCCAGCCTGGCGCTCCGTCCGTCACCCCTCATCCGTCTCGACGCTGCGCGCCGATCCACCTTCTCCCACAAGGGGCGAAGGGGTCGGAGATGCCGCGCGAAACGAGAAAGCGTTGCTGAAATGACCGTAAAACTCTCTTCTTCCAGTCTGGCGAACCTCCCCGCCACCGTCGCCCAGCCCCGCTACGACCGGTCGGCGCTACGGGCCGGCATCGTGCATTTCGGCGTCGGCAATTTCCACCGCGCCCATCAGGCGGTTTATCTGGACGATCTGTTCAATTCCGGCACGGGCCATGACTGGGCGCTGGTCGGCGCGGGTGTCTTCGACGGCGAAAAGATCGGCCGTGGAAAGCTTGAGGAACAGGACTGGCTGACCACCGTGGTCGAGCAGGACGAGGGCCATATGAGCGCCCGCGTCACCGGCGCGATGATCGATTTTCTGACGCCCGGCGATGCCGCCGCCATCATCGAGCGGCTGGCCGATCCGGCCATAAAAATCGTATCGCTGACCATCACCGAGGGCGGTTATTTCATCGATCCGGCCTCCGGCCAGTTCAATCCGACGCATCCGGACATCGTGAGCGACGCCCGCAACCCGGCCGCGCCGAAAACGGTGTTCGGCATCATCCTGGCCGGGCTGACGCGCCGCCGCGCCGATGGCATCGTGCCGTTCACAGTCATGTCTTGCGACAACATCCCCCATAATGGCCATGTCACCTTCGACGGCGTCGTCGGGCTGGCCCGCCTGATCGACGAGGATCTGGCGGGCTGGGTCGGCGAGCATGTCGCCTTCCCCAACTCCATGGTCGACCGCATCACGCCCGCCACCACCGAGCGCGAGCGCAAAATTCTGGCGGACGAATTCGGTGTTGAGGACAATTGGCCGGTATTTTGCGAACCGTTCCGGCAGTGGGTGCTGGAAGACAAGTTCACCGATGGCCGCCCGCCGCTGGAAAAGGTCGGCGTCCAGTTCGTGCCCGATGTCGCGCCCTACGAGTTGATGAAGATCCGTATCCTCAATGGCGGCCATGCGGCGATCGCCTATCCGGCTGGCCTGATGGATATCCATTTCGTCCATGAGGCAATGCAGGAACCACTGGTGCGCGGCTTCCTCGACAAGCTCGAGCATGACGAGATCATCCCGACAGTGCCGCCCGTCCCCGACACCAGCCTCGAAGACTATTACCAGCTCATCGACAAGCGCTTTTCCAATCCGAAGATTGGCGACACGGTGCGCCGGCTTTGCCTCGACGGCTCCAACCGCCAGCCGAAATTCATCATCCCGACCATCGCCGACCGGTTGAAGGCAGGCAAGAGCATTGCCGGCCTGGCGCTGGAATCCGCGCTGTGGTGCCGCTACTGCTTCGGCACCACCGATTCAGGCGCGGTCATCGAGCCGAACGACCCAAGCTGGGATAGGCTGCAAGCGACCGCGAAAGCGGCCAAGGACGCGCCCGCCGCGTGGCTGGCCATGGAAGACATCTATGGCGATGTCGGCCGCTCGGAAGCTTTCACGGTAGCGTTTGCACATGCGCTCGACGAATTGTGGGCAAAGGGCGCGCGCGAGACCCTGACGCGCTATCTGGCCGGCACGCTCTGATCGGGAACTTCCTTTCGGAGCGCGCCGGTCGACCAAGCGGCTTGCGCCGATGCAACGGCCCTTATAGTCTCGCCAGTTGCTGCACTTCAGCCTGAAACGAGAGAAATGCGCCTTGATTAGCGGATTCGTCTGCGCAGTCGATGTCGGGACAGGGAGCGCCCGCGCAGGCATTCTGGATGCACAGGGAACGCTGCTTGGCCGGGCTGAACAGCCGATCCTCATGAACCGCCCCAAGACGGACCACGCCGAGCACGATTCGCAGGATATATGGGCGGCCGTCTGCGCTGCGGTGCGCATGGCTCGTGAAAAAGCCGGCATCGAGCCGGACGCGGTCGTCGGCATTGCCTTCGACGCGACCTGCTCGCTGGTCATGCGAGGCCGCGACGGGGGCCAGCTCAGCGTCTCGACTGGCGGCGATCCGCGCTGGGACACCATAGCCTGGCTCGATCATCGCGCCATCGCGGAAGCCGACGAGTGCACCCATAGCGGCCATGCGGTGCTTGATTCCATCGGCGGCGTCATGTCGCCGGAAATGCAGACGCCGAAACTGATGTGGCTGAAGCGCAAGCTGCCCGATAGCTGGGCAAAGGCCGGGTATTTCTTCGACCTCACCGATTTTCTCGGCTGGAAGGCGACCGGATCGCTGGCGCGGTCGCAATGCACGCTAACCGCCAAATGGACATATCTGGCGCATGAGGAGCAAAGCTGGCGGCGCGATTTTTTCGCTTGCGTCGGCCTTTCCGGCCTGTTCGAGCGCAGCGCCCTGCCGCAGAAGGCCAGCCCGGTCGGAGCCGATCTTGGGCCGCTTCTGCCGGAGGCCGCAGCGGCATTAGGCCTGACCGAAAAGTGTCGTGTCGGCGCGGGCGTCATCGACGCCTATGCCGGAGCGCTCGGCGTGTTGGCCGGCTTTGCCGGCGACGCCGAAAACATCGGGCGGCATCTGGCGCTGATTGCCGGAACCTCAAGCTGCGTCATGGCGATGTCACCGGAGCCGCAGCCCTTCGCCGGGGTATGGGGGCCGTATTACGGCGCGGCGCTGCCGGGCCTGTGGCTTTCGGAAGGCGGTCAGTCCGTCACCGGCGCGCTGCTCGACCACGTCATCCGCTGGCATGGCGCCGGCGGCGAACCGGATGCGGCTGCCCATGCAAGGATCGGCACGCGGATCATGAAACTGCGCGCCGAAGAAGGGCTCGACCTTGCCGGACGCCTGCATGTGCTGCCCGACTTCCATGGCAACCGCTCGCCGCTGGCCGACCCGCATGCCGTCGGCGTCGTCAGCGGCCTGACGCTGGACGCGTCCTTCGACAGCCTGTGTCGACTTTACTGGCGAACGGCGGTGTCTATTGCGCTCGGCGTGCGCCATGTGCTGGAAGCGCTGAACGAGAACGGCTATCTGATCGATACGCTCCATGTCACCGGTGGCCATACACGGAACCCGTTGCTGATGGAGCTTTATGCCGACGCCACCGGCTGCACCGTCGTCGAGCCTGTGGTGGACGATGCCGTGTTGATCGGCTCCGGCATGATCGCCGCCACGGCCGCCGGCCTTTATCCGGACCTCAACGCTGCCGGCCTGGCCATGCAGCAGGAAACGAAGACGCGCCGGCCCAATCCTTCCGCCGCCAGACGCTTCGACCGCGACTATCGCATATTCCTGGAAATGCACCGGCAAAGACAGGCGCTGGACGCGCTCGTTTAGAGCGTTTCATAGCCCCCGTCCTCTGGCTCAATCGCTGCCGGCCGGCCATGTCTTGCCAAAATGTCGCGGTTCAGTCAAAAGCAATCTCTTAGCGCTGCGGAACCGAAGGTTTTGCCGTTTGAACTGCGGCTTCCGGCTTTGCGCCGACGTGCCGTCTGAAAGTTGCGAAATGTCTATGACCAGAGCCGGCGCGCCAGCGGCGGCAAACCTGTGGCGTTCGGAAATCAGGGCGACGCTGGCGCTGTCCTGGCCGATGGTGCTGACCAATCTTGCCCAGACGGCCATGACCGTGACCGACGTGATGATCCTCGGCCGCGTCAGCGCCGGCACGCTCGCCGCCGGCGCGTTGGGCAGCAATCTCTATTTCGCGCCGATGATATTCGGCCTCGGCCTCATGCTGGCCACCGTGCCGATGATGGCGCGCGAGATCGGGCGCAACCGGCATTCGGTGCGCGACCTGCGCCGGACGGTGCGCCAGGGGCTATGGGCGGCGGTATTCATCGCCATTCCGATCTGGTTCCTGCTGTGGCATGGCGAGGCCATCCTGCTGGCCATGGGCCAGGAACCTCAGCTTGCGGCCGATGCGGGCGCCTATCTGCGCGCGCTGGAGTGGGGCCTCCTGCCTTTCTACTTCTACATCGTGCTGCGCTCCTTCATCACCACGCTTGAGCGTCCTGGCTGGGCAACGCTCGTCGCCTTCGTCGCGGTGGGCGTCAACCTGGTTGGAAACTGGGCGCTTGTCTTCGGCCATTTCGGCTTTCCGCGCATGGGCATCGTCGGTTCGGGCATCGCGACCAGCATCGCCAGCCTGACCATGTTTTTGGGCATGGCTCTGGTCGTGACGCTGGATCGCCGTTTCCGGCGCTACCGCCTGTTCGGCCGCTTCTGGCGGGCGGACTGGCCGCGTTTCAGGCAGTTGATGCGGCTTGGCCTGCCCATTGCCGCGATGATGGCGTTCGAAACCACCCTGTTCAATGCGGCTGCGTTCCTGATGGGCATCATCGGGGCGGCGTCGCTGGCCGCCTATGCCATCGTGATCCAGCTTTGCTCGATCTCCTTCATGGTGCCGCTCGGCGTCAACCAGGCCGCAACGGTACGCGTCGGCTTGGCCTACGGCGCCGGCGATCCGGCCGGCGTCACCCGCGCCGGCTGGGTCGGCTACGGCGTCGGCGTCGGGTTCATGGCGCTGGCCGCGCTGGTCATGATTTCGGTGCCGCATTTGCTCATCAGCATGTTCATCGATGTCGACAACGTCGCCAACGCCGAAGTCGTCGCGATCTCGGCCACTTTCCTGGTTTTCGCAGCCTTGTTCCAGATCGTCGACGGCGCGCAGGCGGTGGGTGCCGGCATGCTGCGCGGCCTGCATGACACCAGCGTGCCGATGATGATTGCCGCGTTCGGTTATTGGGGCGTCGGCATGCCGCTCGGCACCGTGCTGGCCTTCCATTTCGGCTTTGCCGGCGTCGGCATCTGGATCGGCCTGTCGGCTGGGCTGGCCGTGGTCGCCGTGCTTTTGCTGCTGCGCTGGCTGCGCCGCGGCCGGCTGCCGATGCTGACCTACCGGTCGACCGCCCTGCCGGACGGCCAAGCCTGAGATTGGGGGCCTGAGATTGGGGGCCTGAGATTGGGGCGGGCGCGGGACTTTTTGTCGGACCAGAAGGCAAAGCGGGAAGCGTTTTGCGAATTTCGATGCTAAGAGCCTTGCCGTGGACCGTCACCGGACAATGAAGGCGACAACACTATGGCAAAAACCGATATTGCGCGGCGCGTCTACAACCACACCTGGAAGCTCGATCCGATCGTGCGCAGCCTGCTCGACACGGATTTCTACAAGCTTTTGATGCTGCAGATGATCTGGGGCATGTATCCCAAGGTCGATACCACCTTCTCGCTGATCAACCGCACCACCTCGGTTCGGCTCGCCGACGAGATCGACGAAGGGGAACTGCGCGAGCAACTCGACCATGCGCGCACGCTGCGCTTTTCCAAGAAGGAAATGATCTGGCTGGGCGGTAATAATTTCTACGGCCGCAAGCAGATATTCGAGCCCGAATTCCTGGCGTGGCTCGAGAAATTCCGATTGCCGGAATATCATCTGGAAAAGCGCGACGGCCAGTACGAACTGACCTTCTCCGGTCCCTGGATGTACACGACATTGTGGGAAATCCCGGCGCTCGCCATCATCAACGAACTGCGCTCGCGCGCCGCGATGCGGCTATACGGGCCGTTCGCGCTCGACGTTCTCTACGCCCGCGCCAAGGCCAAGATGTGGGCGAAGACCGATCTGCTGAAGGTGCTGCCAGACATCAATATTTCCGATTTCGGCACCCGCCGCCGCCATTCCTTCCTGTGGCAGCGCTGGTGCGTCGAGGCCCTGAAGGAAGGCATCGGCAAAGCCTTCACCGGCACGTCGAACGTGCTTCTGGCCATGGACAACGACCTGGAAGCGCTTGGCACCAATGCGCACGAACTGCCGATGGTGTTCGCGGCTCTTGCCAATTCCGAAGCGGAGCTGAAGCAGACGCCCTACAAGGTGTTGCAGGACTGGCAGCGCTATTATGGCGGCAACCTGCTGATCGTCCTGCCCGACGCTTTCGGTACCGCCGCCTTCCTGCGCGACGCGCCCGACTGGGTCGCCGACTGGACCGGCTTTCGCCCGGACAGCGCGCCACCCATCGAAGCCGGCGAAAGGATCATCGCCTGGTGGCGCGAAAAGGGCCGTGATCCGAAGCAGAAGCTGCTGGTCTTTTCCGATGGGCTCGAGGTCGAGACGATCGTCGAGACGTACCGGCATTTCGACGGCAGGGTGCGCATGGCCTTCGGCTGGGGAACCAATTTGACCAACGACTTCGAGGATTGCGCCCCGGTCCCGACGAACCGGCTCGACGCCATATCGCTGGTCTGCAAGGTCACCGAGGCCAATGGCCGCCCAGCGGTGAAGCTTTCCGACAATTCGGAAAAGGCTACCGGCGATCCGGCCGAGATCGAGCGCTATTTGCGCATTTTCGGCAAGAAGGATCGCGCAAGGCACCTCGTCAAGGTTTGAAATTCCATTCCGCTTCGGTGAGCGCGTAGCGCTTGCCAGTAACCTCGAACGGCGCGCGATAAGCTGCCTTGCCATCATCCGGCATTGGTGATTGTGTGCCGTTCGTTTCGTCCCGTGGGGGGTCGGTCAGCACCAGAAGAGGACGTTCGATGCCTGACAAGAAGGGTTTTTTCGATCTTGGCCAAGCCACGCCAAGCCGCCGCACGGCGCTGAAAGGCATCGCCGCAGCCGCCGGATTGATCGCGGCTCCGGGCTTCGTGCGCTATTCTCAGGCGCAGAATTCCGCCCCGATCAAGATCGGCTTCCAGTCGCACCGCACCGGTATCGGCGCCGCCTATGGCCACTGGTATGAAAGAACCACGGACGCCGCGATCAAGGCCATCAACGCCGCCGGCGGCATCAACGGCCGACCGGTCGAGGTCATCATCGAGGACGACGGCACGGATGCGGGCCGGGGCTCGGAAGTGGTGGCGAAATTCGCCAAGCAGCACCAGACGGACATCGTCTATGGCACGCTGTTTTCCAATGTCGTCGTCGGCTCGGCGCCGACCGCGGGCGAACTCAAGATCCCTTATTATGTGGTCAGCGAAGGCTATCACGTCGCCTCTGGCAAGTTGAACCGCTGGTGCCTGCAGCCAGGCATTACCGACGTGCGCGCGCAGGTGACGTCGATGGCGCCATGGATCGCCGCCAATGCCGGCAAGAAAGTCACCATGATCTATCCAGATTATGCCTTCGGCTACGATCACCGCGACTACCTGCCGCCGGCGCTTGAAAAGGCCGGCGCGCAGGTCATCGCCCGGATCGCCATTCCACCGACGGAATCGTCCTTCACCAAATACTTTCCGCAGATCCCCAACGATACCGACGTGATCTATCACGTCATGGTCGGCCCGGCGGTGCTGACCTTCGTCAAGGAACTGGGCGAATTCTACGGCAACAGCGGCCCAAAGCTGTTCGGCTTTATCGATTCGCTGGAAGCCGTCGACATCAACAGCCCCGGTCTCGAATATCTCGAAGGCAGCCATTTCTGGGAGGGCTCGCCGCGGCTTGCACAGGCCAATGATACCGATGCGCAGAAAGCCTATCGCGCGGCCGTCGGCATCGACGACAATGGCGCTGCCGTTGAAAACCCGAAGGACGTTTCCACGGCCGGCCATATGTTCGGATGCTGGGAAACGCTCTACGTCATCAAGAAGGCGATGGAGGATTGCGCCTACAAGGGACCGGAGGACCGCGCCAGGCTGGTCGAGGCGACGGAAGCGCTGACCGACTTCGCCGAAGGCCCGGAACACCCGCAGGGGCCGAAAATCTTCAACGGCAAGATCCACCAGGTGTTCGGCGTCCAGTATATTTCCAAGCTGGAAAACGGCAGGCTGAACGTGATCCACAGAACGTCGATCGAGGACGGGATGTACGAGCCGGAAGCGGACTACACGACGCAGCCGCTTTAGGCCGCTTGCTTGCCGGATTGGTACTAACGGCGTATATACATCGTCAGTACCAATCCGGAGATGAGCCATGGCCAAGGAAGCCGTCTTCACCCTGAAGCTGGAACCGGAACTGCGCGACGCCTTCATGAACGCCGCCGCAGCGGCCGACAGGCCGGCTTCGCAGATCGTGCGCGAATTCATGCGCGACTACGTCCAGCAGGACAAGGACTATGTCGAATTCCTGCGCCGCAAGGTCGAGAAAGCGAGACAGTCCATTGCCGAGGGCAAATGGTCCAGCAACGAGGAAGTCGAAGCCAGAGCCGCTGCCCAGCGTGCCGAGCTTCAGCGTCGCATCGACGGAACTGATTCGTGAAAGTCGGGTGGTCATCCGACGCGGAGGATGACCGCGCTGACTTCAGAAACTATATCGCGACCGACAACCCACGCGCGGCGTTGCGCGTCGACCAGGCCCTTGGAGCAACCGCCGAGCGGTTGGGCACGTTTCTTTTGTCCGGACATGCCGGGATGCTGCCGGATACACGGGAAACACTGGCCCACGAGCATTATCGCCTGGTTTACGAGGTGCGTGACGATGCCGTCTGGATATTGGCCATAGTCCATACCTCCCGCCAATGGCCTCCGGCCGAGGCTGCCACCTGAATGGCCTTCGGACCCCATCTCCTGCTTGCCGTCCTTGAAGGTCTTGTCACCAGTTCCGTGCTGGCGCTGACGGCGCTTGGCCTGTCGCTGGTGTTCGGCGTGATGCGCATCGTCAATATCGCGCATGGCGAATTGTTCATGCTGGGCGCGGTGCTGGCCTGGGCGATCACCG
The DNA here is from genome assembly GCF_054489405.1 of Mesorhizobium sp. A623. Taxonomy (NCBI): domain Bacteria; kingdom Pseudomonadati; phylum Pseudomonadota; class Alphaproteobacteria; order Hyphomicrobiales; family Phyllobacteriaceae; genus Mesorhizobium; species Mesorhizobium sp. A623. Next base: position 421,340 of record NZ_JBTMXB010000001.1, on the reverse strand, counting down.
ATATGATCGGTGGCCCACCGGCGCTCGGCTTCGCGGCCGCGCTGGTGATCGCGCCGCTGATCGTCGGGGCGGTAGCCCTTGTCGCCGAACGACTGGTGCTGCGCCGGCTGAACTACAACCCGGAAGCCACGATCGTTGCCACCATCGGCATGCTCTACATCATCCAGCAGCTGGCGCTGACCTTCTACGGACCCGAGGCGCGCCCGGTGCCGCCGCCCTTCAACTTCCGCATCGCGCTGCCCTGGTTCGGCTATTCCGGCTACAAGCTGTCGATCATCGCCGCATCGGCGCTGGTCCTGATTGCGACGTGGCTGGTGCTGACCCGCACCAAAATCGGCCTCGTCATGCGCGCTACGCAGTACGACCGTGAGATCGCGCAGGCCTTCGGCATTCCGGTCGACCGCGTCTATGCCGGCGTCTTCGCGCTTGGTGCGATGCTGGCGGCGATCGCGGCGGTGCTGATCGTGCCGATCAGCCAGGCGCATTATCTGATGGGGCAGGACCCGCTGCTGTTGTCCTTCATCGTCGTCATCATCGGCGGCCTCGGCTCACTGCGCGGCACGGTCGTCGCCGCCGTGCTGATCGGGCTGTCGGACGGCATCGTTTCGATGTTCTTCTCGCCAACCTTGGCCAAGATCATCGCCACCCTGCTGGTCGCCATGGTGTTGGTGTTCCGGCCGCAGGGCTTGTTCGGGACGACCGCACGATGAGGGAAGAGGGTTCCGCCAAGGTCCATGCGCTGCATCTCGGCGTCATTGCCGTGCTGTTTGCGCTGAACTTCATCCTGCCCGATTATCACCAGAGCCTGCTTGCCCGCATCATGGTGCTGGCGGTGTTCGCCATGGGCTACAATGTTCTGTTCGGCTATGTCGGGCTGCTCAGCCTGGGCCATGCGATGTTCTTCTCAGTCGGGCTTTATGGCGCGGGCCTTGCCGTCGCGCATCTCGGTTGGGGCGTGCCGGAAGCGTTCGCCGCCGGACTTTTCTGCGGCACGGTGCTGGCGATGGCCGTCGGCGTGCTGGCGCTGCGCACCACCGGCGTCGCCTTCATGATCGTGACCATGATGTTCGCGCAGGCGTTTTTCCTCGCCATCCTCTATTTCGCGCCATGGACCGGCGGCGATCAGGGCGTGGTGGTGCCGCAGGCGGCGCGCGTGCTTCATCTCGGCTCGGCAACGCTCGACCTTATCCACCCGACCGTGCGCTATATGGCGGCGCTTGGCCTGTTTGCCGTCTGCCTCCTTGGCACGTCAGCCCTGGTCCGCTCCCGCCATGGCCGCGTTCTGGTGGCCATCCGCGAGAACGAAGAGCGCACGAAAATGCTGGGCTACGACACTTTCGCCACCAAGCTTGCGGCGGTCGTTTTGTCCGGCACCATCTGCGCCGCCGCCGGGGCCGCCTATGCGCTGCTGTTCGGCTATGTCGGCTCCAATTTCGCCTCGGTGCAATATTCGATCCTGCCGCTTTTATGGGTGCTGCTCGGCGGCGCGGCCACCACGCTCGGACCGCTGGTCGGCACGCTGTTCATGTATTACGTCATCGACCTCACCAGCTTCTACACCTCGGCCTATCTGCTGGTCGTCGGCGTGGCGCTGATCCTTCTGGTGCTGTTTTTCCCGAAAGGTGTGTTGGGCACCATCCGCCAGCGCTGGCTGGGGTGGCTGCCATGACGCCGTTGCTGACCACGACAGGACTGTCGCGCGATTTTGGCGGCTTGCGCGCGGTGGACAATGTCGATTTTTCGCTGATGCCGGGCGAAATCCGTGCCAACATCGGGCCGAACGGGGCCGGAAAGACCACCTTCGTCAGCCTGGTCTGCGGCCGTATCGAACCTTCGGGTGGAAAGATCACCTTCGATGGTATCGATATCACCGACCTTCCCGCACATCGCAGGGTGCGGCTCGGCATCGCCTATACGTTCCAGATCACCAGCGTTTTTTCCAACCTCACCGTCTATGACAATGTCGCCCTGCCGGTGCAGCGGACGCTGGAGGATGGGCGCGGCAGGGGCGCTGTACGAACAGGCGTGATGGAGGCGCTGGCGCGGGTCGGGCTTGCCGACTGTGTAGACACGCCGGCCGGCCAACTCGCCTATGGCCACCAGCGCCTGCTGGAAGTGGCGATGGGGCTGGCGCTGAAGCCGCGCCTGCTTATCCTCGACGAGCCGACGCAAGGGCTGGCCGATGCCGAGATCGATGTTTTCATCCCGCTGGTGCGCGAGATCGCCAAGGAGGCGACGGTGCTCATCATCGAGCACAATATGCGAGTGGTGATGGAACTGGCCCATCGCATCACCGTCATGAACGCTGGAAAGATACTGGCCGAGGGCACGCCGGAGCAGATCCGCGACGATGAAGCCGTACAGGAAGCCTATCTGGGGACCGCCCATGGCTGAGGCGCTGACCATTGCCGGGCTCGACTGTTTTTATGGTGAAGTGCAGGTGCTGCACGGCTTCGATCTCGCGCTGCACAAGGCCGAGGTGCTGTGCCTGCTCGGCCGCAATGGCGCCGGCAAGACAACCACGCTGAAGGCGATCATGGGGCTGGTGCCGGCAGCAAGCGGTTCGATAAAGCTCGACGGGAAGGAACTGACAGCACTTCCCGCGCATGAAGTGCCTAAAGCCGGCGTCGCCTATGTGCCGCAAGGCCGACGGCTGTTTGCGGAAATGACGGTGGCGGAAAATCTGGAAATCGGCCTGATGGCGCGCGGCAAGGGCAGAGAGACACGCGAAGCCGTGCTCGACCTGTTTCCGCTATTGCGCGAACGCCTCAAGCAGCGCTCCGGCACGCTGTCGGGCGGCGAACAGCAGATGCTGGCGATGGCGCGGGCGCTGTGCCTCGAGCCGCAGGTACTGCTGCTGGACGAGCCGACCGAAGGGCTGATGCCATCGATGATCGCCAAAATCCGTGAAACGGTGACACGGCTGCGCGAGCTTGGCGTTTCCACCATCCTGGTCGAGCAGCGGGTCGACGCCGTGCTGTCGCTCGCCGACCGCGTTACCTTCATCGAGAACGGCCGCAACCGCGAGACGCTCGCTGTTGCGGAATTGCGCGCCGATCCTGCGGCGATCAAGCGCTATGTTGGCGTAAGTTGACCTTCCTCATCCGAAGAAAAGAAAACTCGACAGGATAAACACCGGGATCAGCACGACGCCCGACCACAGCATGTAGCCGAAGAAACTCGGCATCTTCACGCCCTGCCGCCGGGCGATGGCGTAGACCATGAAGTTTGGCGCATTGCCGATATAGGTGTTGGCGCCCATGAACACCGCGCCCGCCGAAATCGCGGCCAGCGTCGAGGCGAACTCCGTCATCAAGTGCTGCGGATCGCCGCCGGCAAGCTCAAAAAACACCAGATAGGTCGGCGCGTTGTCGAGGAAGGATGACAGCAAGCCGGTCAGCCAGAAATAAGCCATGTCGTTGGGCTGGCCGCCGGGCAGCGTAACAAGCGCCACCAGTGGCGACAGCGCGCCTTCATGGCCGGCCTTGAGGATGGCGACCACCGGCACGATACAGACGAAGATGGCGGCGAACAGTTTTGCCACCTCGGCGATCGGCCCCCACTCGAAGCCGTTGGCCTCGCGGTATTCCTTGCGCGATACGGCCAGCGAGACGAAAGCCAGCGCGAGAATGATCACGTCGCGAACGAGGTTCTGTAACTCGACCTCGACGCCCTGAACGGTGAAGACAATGCCCGGCTTCCACGAAGCCGACATCAGGATGGCGGCGATGACACCGGCCAGCAGAGGCAGATTGGCGAGGCCGCGCAGGCGCACCTTCTTGTCCGGCGTCGGGTCCTTGACCTTCGGCGCGCCCTGTTCCCGGCGATGCAGGATCATGTCGAGCACGAAAAATACCACCAGCACGATGCCGCCGACGAACAGCGTGTCGGGCAGGATGTGGATCGTCGTCCAGAAGAAATCGACGCCGCGCAGGAAGCCGATGAACAGCGGCGGATCGCCGAGCGGGGTCAGCGAACCGCCGATATTGGCGACGAGGAAAATGAAGAAGATGACGACATGGGCGTTGAAGCGCCGGTTGTCATTGGCGCGGATGATGGGTCGGATCAGGATCATGGCCGCCCCCGTCGTGCCGATGATCGAGGCCAGGATCGAGCCGACCAGCAACAGCCCGGTATTGACCAGGGGCGTGCCGTGGATGTTGCCGGCGATCAGGATGCCACCCGAAATCGTGAACAGCGCAAACAGCAGGATGATGAAGGACATGTACTCCAGCAGCATGGCGTGGAGCACAGCTTCGGTGGCGGCGGAAGCGCCGAAGGACACCGCCATGGGGATGATCACCAGCGCCGCCCAGAAGGCGGCGATCTTGCCGTAATGGTGCTCCCAGACATGATGGAACAGCAACGGGCCGGTGGCGATGCACAGCAGTAGCCCGGCAAAGGGCAAAGCCCACCACAGCGCCATGGATGCACCGGGCAGGCCGTGCCCCTCGGCGGCCATCGCCGCGCCCGAGCACAAGGCGGAGATGGCGAACGTCGCCGTTGCCGTCACCAGTCTTGAAAATCGCATAAAAATCCCTCGTCCGATATTTTGTGCCCGGTATTGCCCGGTAAACCGCCGTTTCAAACCAGCGTTACGCCCGCCTCGCGCATGCGCGCCACCATCGCATCCACCGATCCATTGAGATCGATGCCGCGGCAGGCATCCAGCCTGACCGTCACGCCAAACCCCTGCTTTACCGCGTCCAGAGCCGAGAAGGCGACGCAGAAATCGGTGGCCAGGCCCACAAGTGTGATGGCGGAAATACCGCGCTCGCGCAGATAGCCCGAAAGGCCGGTCGGGGTGACATGATCGTTCTCGAAAAAGGCCGAATAGCTGTCGATTTCAGGGCGAAAGCCCTTGCGGATCACCAGTTCGGCCTTGCTCCAGGCGAGGCCGGAATGGAAATCAGAACCCAGGCTGCCCTGGATGCAGTGGTCGGGCCACAGCGTCTGCTCGCCATAGGGCATGGTGATCGTCTGGTAAGGCTGGCTGCCGGGATGGCTGGACGCAAAACTCGAATGGCCGGCCGGGTGCCAGTCCTGCGTCAGCACGACATGCTCGGCATCGCGGATCATGGCGTTGACCAATGGCACGATCTCGTCGCCGCCGCTGACGCCAAGCGCGCCGCCAGGGCAAAAGTCGTTTTGCAGGTCTATGACAATCAGCGCTTCGCCGGCCATGAAGCCAAACCTCCGGTTTCGTGTGCGCCGCGAAGCGGCCGGCGCAGAAACTTGACCAGATAGGGCGTCAGGTCAACCTGCAACCGTCCATGACGCTGGAACGTATACCAGCGTCAGCCCGGTCTACGCTGTCGGTATGCGGATGTTTCCGGCTTGAGGCCGGTCGTGCCGTCGCCGCTAGAGGGCAGGCTCGACCGGTTTTCTGATGGAAGGTGCAGCTTCCAGGACCAGAGGGTCGAACCCCTTACCGCCGGCGTCGATCATCTCGAAGGACTGGCGGCGCATGCGCCGCTCCCAGAACTTGTTGACGTGATCCGCCACCCCGGCGACGCCCTCGGCGTGCGGCTTCGACTTGAAGAACGTCGCGATCTGGTTGACCTGATAGATGAGTTTGTCAGGCGACATTTCTGGCAGCTCCGGAAACGATGCGGTCGGGATGGGTGAAGATGTCGAACTCGTCGCCGCGCACCAGCGCAACCAGCGTCATGCCGGCCTCTTCAGCGGTACGGATGGCAAGCGCGGTCGGGGCAGAGACGGCAATGATGAAGGGCGAACCGATCGCCGCCGTCTTCTGCACCATCTCGACGGAGACGCGAGAAGTGATGACTACCGCGCCGGAACCGCCATCGATGCCGGCTTTGGCCATCGCGCCCGCCAGCTTGTCGAGCGCGTTGTGGCGGCCGACATCCTCGCGGACCATCACGATTTCGCCCGACAGGCCGTTGCCGAGCAGGAAATAACCGGCGGCGTGCACCGCACCCGTCTCGGCGTGCAAAGGCTGGACTTTCGACAGCAGCTTCACCGAGCGGACGATGTCGGCGGCGTCAAGCGTAAGTTTGGACGCACCGACGGTATCGACAGAGCGCATCGCTTCCTCGATGGATTCGATGCCACATAGCCCGCACCCAACAGGCCCGGCCAGCCGGCGTCGCCGCGCCTCAAAGCGCGTGTTGGCGCTGTCCTTCAGCCTTATCTGGATATCGATGCCGCCGCCGTGATCCTCGACATCGATCGCCTCGACCTCCTCCGGCGAGGAGATGACGCCCTCGGTCAGGGAAAAGCCAAGGGCGAAATCCTCGAAATCGGCGGGGCTGGCCATCATCACCGCATGGGTGGTGCCGGCATAGGAAAACGCAATCGGCGTCTCCTCCGGCACCATGCGATTGGCCCGTGCGGTCCCGCTGGCGCGATGCGCCAGGCGGGATATTTGCACCAGAGCAGGGCGAGGCGAGGCCACCTGCCTACTCCGCCGCTTCCACCGATTCGATGAGCCGGGTCTGGCGGGACAGTTCGTCATACTCGACCTGCCACTCGCTCGGGCCGTTGGAGGGCGCTACCTGCACTGCTGTCACCTTGTATTCCGGACACCCGGTCGCCCAGTCGGTAAAGTCGGTGGTGATGACGTTCGCCTGCGTTTCCGGGTGATGGAAGGTGGTGTAGACCACACCAGGTGCTACCCGGTCGGTGACGAGCGCGCGCAGCGTCGTGTCGCTGGAACGGCTGGACAGCCGCACCAGATCGCCGTCGCGAATGCCGCGATCCTCGGCATCGTGCGGGTGGATTTCCAGCCGATCCTCGTCGTGCCAGGCGACGTTGTCGGTGCGCCTTGTCTGAGCGCCGACATTGTACTGGCTGAGAATGCGGCCGGTGGTGAGCAGCAGCGGGAAGCGCGGCCCGACCTTCTCGTCGGTCGCGACATATTCGGTCCGCACGAAATTGCCCTTGCCGCGAATGATGCCGTCCATGTGCATCACCGGCGTGCCCAGCGGCGCCTTCTCGTTGCACGGCCACTGGACCGAGCCTTCGCGTTCGAGCAGTCCGAAGGATACGCCGGCGAAAGTCGGCGTCGTTGCCGCGATTTCGTCCATGACCTGCGACGGATGCGTGTAGTTCCAGTCGAGGCCCAGCGCGCGGGCCAGTTCCTGGGTCGCTTCCCAGTCGGCATAGCGCGCCTTCGGCTCGATTACCTTGCGGACAAGGTTGATACGCCGCTCGGCGTTGATGAAGGTGCCGTCCTTTTCCAGGAATGTGGACCCGGGCAGGAACACATGCGCATAGCGCGCCGTCTCGTTGAGGAACAAATCGTGGACGACCACGCATTCCATCGCGGCCAGGCCGGCGGCGACATGCTTGGTGTCGGGATCGGACTGGAGAATGTCCTCGCCCTGCACGTAAAGGCCCTTGAACGTGCCCTCAACGGCGGCGTCGAGCATGTTGGGAATGCGCAGGCCCGGCTCGTTGTCGAGTTTCACGCCCCACAGATCCTCGTAGATCTTGCGCACCGTATCGATGGCGACATGCCGATAGCCCGGAAACTCGTGCGGGAAGGATCCCATGTCGCACGAACCCTGCACATTGTTCTGGCCGCGCAGCGGGTTAACGCCGACGCCGTTGCGCCCGATGTTGCCGGTCGCCATGGCGAGGTTGGCAATAGCCATGACGGCGGTCGAGCCCTGGCTATGCTCGGTGACGCCGAGACCGTAATAGATGGCACCGTTGCCGCCGGTGGCGTAGAGGCGCGCGGCCTGTCGGATCGTATCGGCATCGATGCGGCAGACCTTGGCCGTCTCTTCAGGGCTGTAGCGCGCGTCGGAGACGAATTCCGCCCAGTCCTCGAACGCACTCCAGTCGCAGCGCGTAAGGATATAGGTTTTGTCAAAGAGTTTTTCGGTGACGACGACATGGGCAAGACCGGTCAGGATGGCGACGTTGGTGCCCGGCTTGATCGGCAGGTGATAGGCTGCCTCGACATGCGGCGTCTTGACGAGATCGATGCGGCGCGGGTCGATGACGATGATCTTGGCGCCTTCGCGCAACCGCTTCTTCATACGCGAGGCAAAGACCGGGGCGCGGCCACGAGGCCGACCGTATGGCTGGCATCGGGGTCGACGATGGGAATGGCGCGAATAGGCTCGGCAAAGCCGAAGGTTTCCGCGAGGTTGAGCGACATGATCGACGACCACCTGCCGGTCGCTATGTGGGAAAACAGCACCAGCATCGAATTCGATTCCAGTGTCGGCCGCGACTGTTCGCCCGTCTCGGCCAGATGCTGGTCGATGATGCGCCGGTTCTGCATGTCCGGCGTCAGCAGGCATAGCGGCAGCTCGCTCACCTGCGCCCACGTCACGTCACGGCTGTCGGAATAGGGGTTTCCGATCGCCGTGATCAGTTGATAGCGTTCTTAGTAGAGCGGCACGCTGGTCACGCGGCCAAGCGGTTCATTGTCAGATAGGTAATGCCCGCGTCGACCTCGAAATTACCCAGCAAAGAGAGGATTTCGATCGATGTGTGCGACAGGATCGAAAACGTCACGCCGGGATGCTTTTCGCGAAACGGCGTCGTCAGCCGGGGCAGCATGGCCAAGGCGGTCGGGATGGCCGCGATGCGGATGCGCCCCGAAAGGCCGTGCTTCGCCGCCTGCATCTCCTCGCGCATCGAGCGCGCATCGCCGACGATGCGGCGCGCCCGAAATGCTTTTCGCGGGCCAGCGCGATGAAGTATTCCAGCTTGTCGATCATTGCGGCCGTCCTGTTTCGACCCGAGCTGGGGGAATTTGCCTGCAACCGCAAGCAGACCCGCACCGGCCCGCCCACATCTTTTTCAAGATTGCCTGTTTCCCCGGCTGTAGCGCGGGGCTATGGGAACGCATCGTCAGCGCTGCGAGGTTGGACATGCTGAACTGGTTCCGGAAATTGCTGCCACGCGAGGATCGCTTCTTCGACCTGTTCGAGCGGCATTCCCGGACGGTGGTTGGCGGCGCAGAGGCGTTGCAGCAGATGCTGGCCGGCGGCCCGGATGTCGAGCGATGGTGCCGGCAGATCGTCGATCTCGAAAACGAGGCCGACGCCATTACCGCCGAAGTGATGCTTGCGGTGCGCCGCTCTTTCATCACGCCGTTCGACCGCAGCGATATCCAGGACCTGATCCAGTCGATGGACGACGCCATCGACATGATGAACAAGACCGTAAAAACGGTGCGGCTGTTCGAAAAGACGGAATTCGATCCGCTGATGCAGGAAATGGGCAGCGTCATCGTCGAGGCTTCCCACCTGGTGGCGGAGGCGATCCCGCTGCTTGCCAAGCTCGGCGCGAACGTTCCGCGTCTTACCGCCATCGCCGAGGAGATCACCCGCCTCGAGGACCGCTCCGACGATCTGCACGAGCAGGGGCTGAAGGATCTTTTCCATCGCCACACCGGCGGCGATGCGATGGGGTTCATCGTCGGCAAGGAAATCTACGGCCAGTTGGAAAAGGTGGTCGACCGCTTCGAGGACGTCGCTGACGAAATCAGCGGCATCGTCGTCGAGAACGTCTGAGTTTCATGGAAACCCTCGCCTTTCCGCTGCTCTTTGGCCTGATTGCCATCGCCCTGATCTTCGATTTTCTGAACGGCCTGCACGATGCGGCCAACTCCATCGCCACCATCGTCTCGACCCGGGTTCTGCGGCCGCAATATGCGGTGTTCTGGGCGGCGTTCTTCAATTTCATCGCCTTCCTGTTCTTCGGCCTTCACGTCGCCGAGACGCTCGGCACCGGCATCATCGATGCCAACACCGTCACGCCGGCGGTCATCTTCGCCGCCCTTGTCGGGGCCATCGTCTGGAACGTCCTGACCTGGATCGTCGGCATTCCCTCCAGCAGTTCGCATGCGTTGATCGGCGGACTGGTCGGAGCCGGCGTCGCCAAGGCGGGAACGGGAGCCATCGTCGTGGGCGGCCTGTTCAAGACGGTTTCGGCAATCGTCTTGTCGCCATTGACCGGCTTCCTGCTGGCGCTCGTGCTGGTGCTGGCGGTCGCCTGGATATTCGTGCGCCAGTCGCCCTTTGCCGTCGACCGCACCTTTCGCGTCCTGCAATTCATTTCGGCCTCGGCCTATTCGCTCGGCCATGGCGGCAACGACGCGCAAAAGACCATGGGCATCATCGCCGTGCTGCTCTATTCGCAAGGCATGCTGGGCGACACTTTCTACGTACCGCTCTGGGTGGTGCTGACCTGCCAGTCGGCGCTTGCGCTGGGTACGCTGTTCGGCGGCTGGCGCATCGTCCACACCATGGGGTCGAAGATTACGCGGCTGAACCCGATGCAGGGCTTTTGCGCCGAAACAGGCGGCGCGATAACGCTGTTTGCCGCCACCTGGCTTGGCGTCCCCGTTTCGACGACGCACACCATTACCGGCGCGATTATCGGCGTCGGTGCTGCGCGCCGCGTTTCGGCCGTGCGCTGGGGCGTCGCCAAAAGCATCGTCGTTGCCTGGGTCGTCACGCTGCCGGCCACGGCGGCGATTTCAGCTGCTACCTATCTCGTAATCAGCCTGGCAGGGTGAGAGCGGCAATGTGGCGCTTGGTGTGCGCGCCCAATTGCCCTATCTCAGCCGCAGCACCCGCATTGAGGAAAGCGTCATGTCCGTCACCAATGAGATCGTCCTCGAACGCCTGAAGACGGTCAGCGGGCCGGATTTCTCCGGCAATATCGTCGAACTCGGCATGGTTTCCGAGATTTTCATCGCCGACGGCAAGGTCTTTTTCTCCATTACCGTTCCGGCCGCGCGCGCCAAGGAAATGGAACCGTTGCGCGCCGCAGCCGAGCGCGTCGTCAAGGCGATCCCTGGCGTTGCCAGCGCCATCGTCGCCCTGACCGCGGAGAAAAAGGGCGGCGGCATGGAAAGTGCTGTCCCGGCGCGCGCAGCACCTCCCCGGCCTGCCGCCCCACCCCATGCGCCGGCGGCCCGCCCCGCTCCGCACGCGCCCGCTTCGCACAGCCATGGCAAGCGCGGGGTGCCCGGCATCGAGGCGATCATCGCGGTCGCCTCCGGCAAGGGCGGCGTCGGCAAATCCACCACCGCCGTCAATATCGCGCTTGGCCTTGCCGCCAACGGGTTGAAGGTGGGCGTGCTCGACGCCGATATCTACGGGCCTTCCATGCCGCGCCTGCTCGGCATCAGCGGCCGGCCGCAGACCGTCGACGGCAAGGTGCTCAAGCCGATGGAGAATTACGGCCTGAAGGTCATGTCGATGGGTTTCCTCGTCGATGAAGAAACGCCGATGATCTGGCGTGGGCCGATGGTCATTTCGGCGCTGACGCAGATGCTGCGCGAGGTGGAGTGGGGGCCGCTCGACGTGCTGGTGGTCGACATGCCGCCCGGCACCGGCGACGCGCAACTGACCATGGCCCAGCAGGTGCCGCTGGCCGGTGCCGTTATAGTCTCGACCCCGCAGGACCTTGCCCTCATCGATGCGCGCAAGGGGCTGAACATGTTCAAGAAGGTCGACGTGCCGTTGCTCGGCATCGTCGAGAACATGAGCTATTTCATCGCCCCCGACACCGGCGCGCGCTACGACATTTTCGGCCATGGCGGAGCGCGGCGCGAGGCGGAACGGCTTGGCGTCACCTTCCTCGGCGAAGTACCGCTGGAAATGGGCATCCGCGAAAGCTCGGATGAAGGCCGGCCCGTCGTCGCCTCGAAACCGGATGGAGCCGAAGCCAAAATTTACCGCGCTATCGCCTCAAAAGTCTGGGAGCGGCTGCAGGAAGAAAAGGGCGCTGCCGCAGCGTCGGTGCCCAGCATCGTGTTCGAGTAGTTGCTCGCCTGACGAGGGACCCCGACCCCGGCCCTCCCCGCAAGGGGGAGGGTGAAGGGGCTCAGCCCGCGCTCACCTTCTCGTTGAATGACGAAAAAAACTGGCCGGCCAGCTTCTTCGAGGTCGATTCGATCAATCGGCTGCCGAGTTGAGCGATCTTGCCGCCGACATCGGCCTTCGCCGCATATTTCAGGATGGTCGCATCCGCGCCGTCGGCGACCAGCGTTACGTCCGCGCCGCCCTTGGCGAAGCCGGCGATGCCGCCCTTGCCCTCGCCCTGGATGGTATAGCTGTTCGGGGGGTTGAGGTTCTTCAGCGTCACCTCGCCGTTGAACGTCGCCTTGATCGGGCCGATCTTCAACACCACTGTCGCCGCCATCTCGGTCGGCGACTTCATCTCGAGGTTCTGGCAGCCGGGAATCGTCGCCTGGAGTATCGCCGGATCGTTCAGCGCTTCCCACACTTTTTGTATGGGTGCTGCGATACGTTCTTCGCCCTCGATCAACAAAGCCATCTCGATCCTCCCTGAAAAATCAGCTTGTGCAAGCCGTAACGCAGCCTTCTATTCTTGTCTATCGCACCAAAGTCGGTGCAGGGCTTGTCTATCCGTCCGTGCCGTGGCGAGCACCCTTGCCTCTGCCTGCACGTTGGCATATCCATTTGTCGTACAAATACGGAGACCAGAATGGCCGGCGCACCCCTCAAGAAAAAACTCCGCTCGCAGGAGTGGTTCGACAATCCCGACAATCCCGGCATGACGGCGCTCTATCTCGAACGATACCTGAACTACGGGCTGACCCGCGCCGAACTGCAATCGGGCAAGCCGCTGATCGGCATCGCGCAGACCGGCTCCGACCTGTCGCCGTGCAACCGCCATCATCTGGAACTGGCCAAGCGGGTGCGCGACGGCATCGTGTCGATGGGCGGCATTCCATTCGAATTTCCCTGCCACCCGATCCAGGAGACGGGCAAGCGCCCAACCGCCTCGCTGGACCGCAATCTTGCCTATCTTTCGCTGGTCGAAGTGCTTTACGGCTATCCGCTCGACGGCGTTGTGCTGACCGTCGGCTGCGACAAGACGACGCCGGCCATGCTGATGGCGGCCGCCACGGTCAACATTCCGGCCATTGCCCTTTCGGTCGGGCCGATGCTGAATGGCTGGCACAAGGGCAAGCGCACCGGCTCCGGAACCATCGTCTGGGAATCGCGCCAGCGGCTTTCGGCGGGCGAGATCGGCTATGACGAATTCATGGACATCGTCGCCTCCTCGGCGCCCTCGGTCGGCTACTGCAACACGATGGGCACCGCCACCACCATGAATTCGCTGGCCGAAGCGCTCGGCATGCAGTTGCCGGGTTCTGCCGCCATTCCCGCACCCTACCGCGAACGCGGCCAGATTTCCTACGAGACCGGCCGGCGCATCGTCGAAATGGTGCATGAAGATTTGAAGCCGTCCGACATCATGACGCGCGAGGCTTTCGAGAACGCCATCGTCGTCAATTCGGCCATTGGCGGCTCGACCAACGCGCCGATCCATCTCAATGCCATCGCCCGCCATCTCGGCGTGAAGCTCGACAATGACGACTGGCAGGAGATCGGCCACCATGTGCCGTTGCTGGTCAATCTGCAGCCGGCGGGCGAATATCTGGGCGAAGACTATCACCATGCGGGCGGTGTGCCGGCGGTCATCGCCGAACTGATCCGGGGCGGCCTGCTGCCGCATCCGCAAGCGATTACCGCCAACGGCAAGACCATGAGCGAAAACTGCGCAGCGGTCGAAAACCTCGATCTGAAAGTCATTTTCACGGTCGCCGCGCCGCTGAAAAAAGACGCCGGCTTCATCAATCTGAAGGGCAACCTGTTCGATAGCGCCATCATGAAGACCAGCGTGATTTCGAAGGAATTCCGCGACCGCTATCTGTCCAATCCGCGTGACCCGGAAGCCTTCGAGGGCAAGGCGGTCGTGTTCGACGGGCCGGAAGACTACCACGCCCGCATCGACGATCCGGCGGAGGGTATCGACGAGTTCACGATCCTGTTCATGCGCGGCGCTGGCCCGGTCGGTTATCCAGGCGGCGCGGAAGTGGTCAACATGCAGCCGCCGGCCTATCTCATCAAGCGCGGCATCCATTCGCTGCCCTGCATCGGCGACGGCCGCCAGTCGGGCACGTCGGGAACGCCATCGATCCTCAATGCCTCGCCAGAAGCGGCGGTCGGCGGCGGGCTGGCACTCTTGAAAGCCGGCGACCGCGTGCGTGTCGATCTGCGCAAAGGCACCGCCGACATCCTCGTCACCGACGACGAGATGACGCGCCGCCGCGCCGAACTGCAAAACAATGGCGGCTACGCCTACCCGGCGCACCAGACGCCATGGCAGGAAATCCAACGCAGCATGGTCGACCAGTTCGATGGCGGGATGGTGCTGAAGCCGGCAGTCAAATACCAGGATGTCGCGCACAAGTCAGGCGTGCCGCGCGACAACCACTGACGCTTCAAAAAAGCGCGCGCAATTCCGGCAGCTTGTCGTTGACCAGCCAGCCGTAATAATTTTCCTCGGGCAGCTTTTCAGGCTCGCCCGCGGCGCGGCGCCTGTCGTTTTCCGCCTTCAGCGCATAGGCGCGCTGTTCGGGATTGCCGACATTGTAGAGTGTCGCGGTGATCCCCGGATTGCCGGAAATATCGAAGCCGGCAATGTTCCTGTAGGCGTCGATGGACTTCTTCAGCGTCGCGGCGACATAAGCGAGCGTCAGGTCCGGGTCCATGATCGTCTTGTAAACGGTATTCGGGTCGCTCACGTCGAGCTTCGGCAGCCCGGAGACCTTGTGGACAAGGTCGCTCATCTGCAAGGCGGTCAGCGGGTTGAGCTGGCCGAGCCCGAAGGTCTGGCCGGCGTAATAGGGCTGGAAGAAGGTGGCGCCGAAGCGGTTGTCGGGAAAGCTCGTGCCGCCGACCGTCTTGCCGCGAAAAGCGTGGTTCCAGATTTGCTCGCGGCATTCCCATAAATCATAGCTGCCGGACTGGCTCGCGCATTTCGAAAATTGCGGCCGCTGCAGAAAGGTCGAGATGTCTTCGCCGTCATGGGCGAAGGTCAGCTTGCTCGCCAGATAGGAGATCGCCTTGACGTAGTAGGTCTGCAAGCGGTCGTAGGCATCGACATTGTAGGTATGCTCGCCGACGATGGCGCCGACAATATGGATCGGGTCGATGCCGTAGGCGGCAGCCGCCTGCCTGATCTTGTCGCGAAGCTTGGCGTCGTTTTGCAACAGCGCATAAACCTTGCGGTACTTCGCCTGAAAGGTGGTGTTGGTGGCCTGGGTGCGCCGGCTGGAAGCGCCCGGTATCGAGGGCTGCTCCACATGGCGATTGCCGGGGGGAACACGCGTTGCCGCTGCCGCCGGCAAGGCTCCGGCCGCCAGGACCAGGGCAAGGATGACAAAGATCAGCTTCTTCATGCGCCGCCGTCTGCAAATGTTGCCACGCAACCTAGAAAAAGCGCCGAACCAAGTCGAGCCTTCTATCGTTGCGAGCGCCTAAAGCCGGGCATATGCTTCCATTTGGCCACAGTCGGGCGTACCCGCGGTTGTGCTGGAGGATACCCCCACCCCGCAAGGGGGAGGGAAATCAGGCTGCGGCTTCTTCAACAGCGCCAGGGTTTCGCTCGAGTTGTCCGGAAGTCCCCTTCCCCTTGTGGGGAGGATTAGGGTTGGGGGTTCTCATTCGAGAAGACCTAGCCGGAAGAAAGCCGCCTACAGGATAAACCGCGACAAATCCGTGTTGCGCGACAGGTCGCCGACATGCTTCTGCACATAGGCGGCGTCGATGGTGACCGCCGTGCCGTTGCGGTCGGGCGCATCGTAGGAAATCTCGTCCAGCACCCGTTCCATCACCGTCTGCAGCCGCCGCGCGCCGATGTTCTCGACGGTGGCGTTGAGATCGACGGCAATGCCGGCCAGCGAATCGATGGCGTCGTCGGTAAAGATCAGATCGACGCCTTCGGTCTTCATCAGCGCGATATACTGCTTGATCAGAGCGGCCTCGGTTTCGGTGAGGATGCGTACGAAATCGTCCTTTTCCAGTGCGCGAAGTTCGACGCGGATCGGCAGGCGGCCCTGCAGTTCGGGCAGCAGGTCGGACGGCTTGGCGACATGGAACGCGCCCGAGGCGATGAACAGGATGTGATCGGTCTTTACCGGCCCATATTTGGTCGCAACCGTGGTGCCCTCGACCAGCGGCAGCAGGTCGCGCTGCACGCCTTCGCGCGAGACGCCAGCGCCCATGCCGCCTTCGCGGTTAGCGATCTTGTCGATCTCGTCGAGGAAGACGATGCCGTCTTCCTGCGTCGCTTCCAGCGCCCGGCGCACCACCTCGTCCTGGTCGAGCAGCTTGTCGGACTCGTCTTCGATCAACAGCCCGTAGGAATCCTTGACCGTGGTCTTGCGCATCTTGGTGCGCTTGCCGCCCATGGCCTTCGACAGCATGTCGTTGATGTTCATGACGCCGATATTCGCGCCCGGCATGCCGGGAATCTCGAAACCGGGCATGCCGCCGGTGCCGGTATCGGCCACCTCGACCTCGATTTCCCTGTCGTCCATTTCGCCGTCGCGCAGCTTCTTGCGGAAACTGTCGCGGGTAGCGGGGCTGGCCGTCTTGCCGACCAGCGCCTCCAGCACGCGTTCCTCGGCGTTGATGTGGGCGCGCGCCTTGACGTCCTCGCGCATCTTTTCGCGCACGAGGCCGATGGCGATCTCGACCAGGTCGCGGATGATCTGCTCGACGTCGCGGCCGACATAGCCGACCTCGGTGAACTTGGTTGCCTCGACCTTGACGAAGGGCGCACCCGCCAGCTTGGCCAGGCGGCGAGAAATCTCGGTCTTGCCGACGCCGGTCGGTCCGATCATCAGGATGTTCTTCGGCATCACCTCTTCGCGCATCTGGCCTTCCAACTGCTGGCGGCGCCAGCGGTTGCGCAAGGCGATGGCGACGGCGCGCTTGGCGTCTTTCTGGCCGATGATGAAACGGTCGAGTTCCGAAACGATTTCACGGGGGGAAAATGTGCTCATGACACGCTACTCTGCTTTCAATTGTTATCCGTGGGAGGGAAGCCAGCGGGAAAAGCCGGCGGGCAACAAGCCCAGAAAGAACCCGCGCAGCGCGCGCCAGCCGGCGCTGAGCAGCAGCACGAGCGCGCCCAGCACCAGCATGGTCAGCGGCACCACGCTGTCGATAAGGCCGGAGCCGCCGACCAGCGTGCCGAACGCTATGCCGGCATAGGACAGGCCCGACACCAGGATCGCGCGCCGGTCGACCAGGATAGCCACCAGGGCCAGCACGACAAAGATGCCGAGGATGCCCCACGCGGAGGCGGCATCCGCCCCGCCGGGGCGGATAATGAAGCCGCTCACCAGTGGGTGCACGATCAAAGGTGCAGCCAGCATATGCAGCCAGAAGGCGATATCGGTGCGTCGGGTTTGCCGCTTCGGATCGCTGAGGTCGAACCGCATGGCGAGCGCGAACACCAGAAGGCCACAGACCAGCAATGATGGCGTCAGATACGCGCTGAAAGCCTCGGGAGACATGGTCCGCAAGGTCCCCACGACAACCGCGCCGGCCGCTGCCGCGACCGTGATCGGCACGTGGAAGCGCCGGTAGTGAACAAACGCGGCCGCAACCGTCACGAGCGCCGCCCCCACCAATGAGGCCGGATCATTGCTGCTGGTATTTGCCGTGAGGGCATCGATCCATGCCGCCACGGTGACGAATGTCGACGCCGAAAAAGCCAGCAGCAAGGCGATGCTCGGCAGCGCCATGCGCCGCCGGCGCGTGAAATATTCAGCCAGCAGCCAGCTTGCGACAGCCACGATCAGCATACCGCCCTGTCCGGCAAGTCGATAGCCGAAATAGGCGGCCGCGCCGAGGAACAGGCCAAGCCCGATGGTGACGAAAATGTCGCTGAACCCGTTGATGAAGCGGAACTGCTCGTCGTCGCGCGTGACCGAAGCCGACCGGC
Organism: Mesorhizobium sp. A623; assembly: GCF_054489405.1. Taxonomy (NCBI): domain Bacteria; kingdom Pseudomonadati; phylum Pseudomonadota; class Alphaproteobacteria; order Hyphomicrobiales; family Phyllobacteriaceae; genus Mesorhizobium; species Mesorhizobium sp. A623. The sequence continues at coordinate 403,571 of NZ_JBTMXB010000001.1, read as the reverse complement.
TGCTTTCGAGATCGCGAAGCGCCTGCGCCTGCTCGCCCGTCAGCAGGTCGCCCTCGACCGCCGCCGACAGCGTGTCCGCGCTGATCGCCGATATCATCGATTGGACCTTGTCGCCGGTCATGTCACATCAATCCCGATTGCCACTGCTTGATGGACTCGAACGGATGCAGCAGCATGATCACGTTGAGTGTCAGATTGTCCCGGATGATATAGCCGACGGCGAGTTCGAAAAGGACGGCGAGCGCCACGACCACCAATATAGGAAGCCGCCGCGCCATCACAAATCCCAGCACCATCGCCAGCGTGTCGGACACCGAGTTGAGGATGGAATCGCCGTAATAGTCGAGCGAAATGGTGCCTTCGCGATAGCGGTTGATGATGAAGGGGCTGTTTTCGACGATCTCCCACGCGCCTTCCACGGTCATGGCCAGCACCAGCCGAAACCATATCGACGATTTCGGGAACAACAGCCACGCCGCCCCATAGAACAGGAAGCCGTGGATGATGTGCGAGAAGGTGTACCAGTCGGTGATGTGCTGGGAATTCTCCGAACTGTTGACGACGCCGTGCCAGAATTTGACGTAACCGCAGGTGCAGATCGCCGGATGGCCCTGCATGGCAAGCGCGACGATCTGGATGGCAATCAGGCCGGCGGCGATGGCGAGCCCTGCCCGCCACGACATCTGGGTGGCGGTCAGGCCGCCCTTGTTGGCTGCTTCGGTCATTGTTCGCCCTCATCCGCATCGATGGCCATCAGCAGCGCCCGCCCATATTCCGACGTTCGTTCGCCGAGCGGCCGAAACCCCGCCTTTTCGTAAGCCCTTATCGCCCTGCCATTATCCGGGTGAGGGTCGATGACGACGCGCAGCGCGCCTTCCTCGAAAAGCATTTCGGTGAACTGCCGGACGATCGCCGAGCCATGGCCGATACCGACCAATTCCGGCACGCCGATGGAAATGTCGATGCCGAGCGTGCCGAAAGGCTGGTCCGCATAGGGATGGTCGTCTTCCAGATGCGGATCGTAGCTTTGCAGATAGGCGATGGCGCGGCCGTCCAGTTCGACGATGAGCGGCTCGACCTCGTCGCTGTCGATATGCTCGCGGATGGAAGCGATTTCCGCTGCCGGGTCGCCCCACCATTTTGCCGTATGCGGCAGGGCCAGCCAGCCGGCGATTATCGGCAGATCGGCCTCCGTCACCGCGCGGAAGTCGTAGACCGGCGCAGTCTTACTCGGCATCCCAGCCTTATTCGGCATCAATGACTTCGACGACGAAATTGTTGTTGGTGTAGACGCAAATCTCGGAAGCGATCTTCATCGCCCTGCGAGCGATTTCTTCCGCGTCCTTGTCGCTGTCGATCAGGGCGCGGGCGGCGGCCAACGCATAATTGCCGCCCGAACCGATGGCCATGACGCCGTCTTCCGGCTCCAGCACGTCGCCATTGCCGGTCAGCGCCAGCGACACGGATTTGTCGGCCACCAGCATCATCGCTTCCAGCCGGCGCAGATAGCGGTCGGTGCGCCAGTCCTTGGCCAGTTCCACGCAGGCGCGGGTCAATTGGTCTGGATATTGCTCGAGCTTGGCCTCCAGCCGCTCCAGAAGCGTGAATGCGTCGGCGGTGGCGCCCGCGAACCCGGCAATGACCTTGCCGTCCTTGCCGATGCGGCGCACCTTCTTGGCGTTGCCCTTCATGATGGTCTGGCCGAGGCTGACCTGGCCGTCGCCGGCGATGACCACCTTGCCGCCCTTGCGCACGGTGATGATGGTGGTGGCGTGCATGCTCAGTTCATTCGACATATTTTGGCTCCGATGCCGCGCGGTCCCGATAAGGCGACCAGCGCGTTACGAGTGATTTGATCGGCCATATGTATGCAAGCGAAGGGCGATTGCAAACCGGCTTGTTCGCGCTTTGGCAACTGGCAATCGCACGATCGTGCTGCTAGAAGGCTCTCGTTTTCAAGCTTGGAATTTCCAGCACAGGGATGAGGCCATGACCGCCCGATCCGCCGAAGTGAGCCGCAGGACCAAGGAAACCGATATTTCGGTTTCTCTCCATGTCGATGGTACCGGCAAGGCCGACATCGAAACCGGCGTCGGCTTCTTCGACCACATGCTCGACCAGCTTTCGCGCCATTCACTGATCGACATGACGATTCGGGCCAGGGGCGACCTGCATATCGACGATCACCACACCGTCGAGGACACCGGCATCGTCATCGGCCAGGCCCTGTCGAAGGCGCTCGGCGAGCGGCGCGGCATCATGCGCTATGCCTCCATCGACCTCGCCATGGACGAGACGCTGACCCGCGCCGCCATCGACGTGTCGGGACGGCCGTTCCTGGTCTGGGACGTTTCTTTCTCGGCGCCCAAGATCGGCTCGTTCGATACCGAACTGGTGCGCGAGTTCTTCCAGGCGCTGGCGCAGAACGCCGGCATCACGCTGCACGTCACCAACCATTACGGCTCGAACAACCACCATATCGCCGAAACCTGCTTCAAGGCGGTGGCGCGAGCATTGAGGGCGGCCCTTGAAACCGATCCGCGCCAGCCGCAAGCTGTCCCTTCCACCAAGGGTTCGCTGAAGGGATAGGCATGGCCATCTATGTCGTAATGGAGCCGCCGGGCCGTGCCCCTGATGCCGCCGCGACGGTTTTCGTTCGCGACGGGTTTTCCTGGGTGGCGTTTCTCGTGCCGCCGCTGTGGCTGCTCTGGCATCGGCTGTGGATCGAAGCGGTTCTCGCCTTTGTCGCCCTCGGCCTGCTTTCCGCGCTCGGTGAAGTGTCCGGCTTTGCGCTGATTGGCTCGTTGCTTGGCTTCCTTGTCATGCTCTTTATCGGGCTGGAGGGACCGGCGTTGCGCATTTCCGCGCTAACCCGGCGCGGCTGGAAGCAATGGGGCGTCGTCGTGGCGGACGATCTTGACGACGCCGATGCGCGCTATGCGCTCGACAAGGGCACGACGCTTCGCGAGCACGCCCCGGAGCCATCCATCGTGCCCGATCCGACCTTTGCCCGGCCCGCGCAGCAAGCTTCGCTCGGGCTGGTCCCTTTCTCCGGAAGACACTGAAATGCGCGTCGCCATCATCGACTACGGCTCGGGCAATCTGCGCTCAGTGACCAAGGCTTTCGAGCGTGCCGCGCGCGAAGCCGGCATTTCCGCCGAGATTGAACTGACCGCCGATGCCGAGCGGGTACGCTCCGCCGACCGCATCGTGCTGCCTGGCGTCGGCGCCTACGCCGACTGCGCCGCCGGCCTGCACGCGGTCGAAGGCATGTGGGAAGCGGTCGAGGAGGCCGCAATTGGGCGCGGAAAACCCTTCCTGGGTATCTGCGTCGGCATGCAGTTGATGTCTGAGCGCGGGCTGGAAAATACGGTCACCAACGGCTTCGGCTGGATTGCCGGCGATGTGAAGGAAATCGCGCCCGCCGATCCTGCCCTAAAGATCCCGCAGATCGGCTGGAACACGGTTCAACTGCGGCAAGAACATCCGGTTTTCGCCGGCATCCCGACCGGACCCGACGGGCTGCACGCCTATTTCGTCCACTCCTACCACCTGGATGCGCAAAAGCCGGATCAAGTGCTGGCCGTCGCCGATTATGGCGGGCCGGTGACTGCGGCGGTCGCGCGGGATAACCTTGTCGGCACGCAGTTCCATCCCGAAAAAAGCCAGGCGCTCGGCCAGGCGCTGATCGCCAATTTTCTAAGGTGGAAGCCATGATCCTTTTTCCCGCCATCGACCTCAAGGACGGCCAATGCGTGCGCCTCAAGCTTGGCGATATGGCGACCGCTACCGTCTACAACGACGACCCGGCGGCGCAGGCGAAAGCCTTCGAGGACCAGGGTTTTCAGTGGCTGCATGTCGTCGACCTCAATGGCGCGTTCAAGGGTGAAAGCGTCAATGGCGAGGCCGTGGACACCATCCTCAAGGCGACGAAGAACCCGGTGCAGCTTGGCGGGGGTATTCGTACGCTGGCCCATATCGAAAGCTGGCTGGCGCGCGGCCTTGCCCGCGTCATTCTCGGCACCATCGCGGTGCGCGATCCCGAACTGGTGATAGAAGCCTGCAAGGCGTTTCCCGGAAAAATCGCCGTCGGCATCGACGCCAAGGGCGGCAAGGTGGCTGTCGAAGGCTGGGCGGAAGCCTCTTCGCTGGGCGTGGTCGAACTGGCGCAAAAATTCGAAGGCGCGGGCGTTGCCGCCATCATCTACACCGATATCGACCGCGACGGCGTGCTGGCCGGCATCAACTGGGATTCGACCATCGATCTGGCCAATGCGGTGACGATCCCGGTCATTGCCTCCGGCGGGCTTGCTTCCATCGCCGATATCGTGCGCATGACCATGCCCGACGCACAAAAGCTCGAAGGCGCGATTTCCGGCCGCGCGCTGTATGATGGCCGCATCGATCCCACAGAGGCGCTTTCGATCCTGCGCGGCGAGACCAACCCGCCCACAGCCCTGTTCGAGGAGCGGTCATGACGCTTAAATTCCGTGTTATCCCCTGCCTCGACGTAAAGGACGGCCGCGTCGTCAAGGGCGTCAACTTCGTCGATCTCATCGACGCCGGCGATCCCGTCGAGATCGCGAAAGCCTATGATGCGGCAGGGGCCGACGAGCTTTGCTTCCTCGACATCACCGCCACATCCGAGAACCGCGAAACCATTTTCGACATCGTCGCCCGCACCGCGGAACAGTGCTTCATGCCGCTGACGGTCGGGGGGGGCGTGCGCGAGGTGGCGGATATCCGCAAGCTTTTGCTGGCCGGCGCCGACAAGGTGTCGATCAATACGGCAGCGGTGAAAAATCCTGATTTCGTCGCCGAGGCGGCGCAGAAATTCGGTAATCAGTGCATCGTCGTCGCCATCGACGCCAAGAAGGTTTCGGGAGAAGGCGAGACCGACCGCTGGGAAATTTTCACCCATGGCGGCCGTGAAAAAACCGGCATCGATGCGGTCGAATTCGCGCAAAAGATGGTCGGCCTGGGCGCGGGCGAAATCCTGCTGACCTCGATGGACCGCGACGGCACCAAGGCCGGCTACGACATTGCCCTTACGCGCGCTGTGGCGGATGCCGTGCGCGTGCCGGTCATCGCGTCGGGCGGTGTCGGCAACCTCGATCACATGGTGGAAGGCATTCGCGACGGCCATGCGACGGCGGTGCTGGCCGCTTCGATCTTCCATTTCGGCACCTATTCGATCGCCCAGGCGAAGCAGCATATGGCCAAGGCCGGCCTGCCCATGCGACTCGACAGCGCCGCGGTTCGGCCTTAAACGGCGGCATGGTCGATTTTTCGCTTTCCGATCTTGAGAAAATCATTCACGAGCGCGCCCATTCCGGCGATCCGGAATCGTGGACGGCGAAGCTTTATGCGCGCGGCATCGACAAGGCGGCGCAAAAGCTTGGCGAAGAGGCGGTCGAGACGGTGATCGCGGCCGTCAAGGGCGACAAGGACGGCCTCGTTTCCGAGAGCGCCGACCTGCTCTATCATTGGATGGTCGTGCTGGGCATCGCCGGCGTGCCGCTGAATGCGGTGCTTGACGAACTGGGGCAGCGTACCAGCCGCTCGGGCATTGCCGAGAAGGCTTCCCGGCAAAAGCCGGACTGAGTGCAAAGGGGGGCAGGAGACGCGATGGACCAGCTCGCTCCTACCGAGAAATATTCGCCCTATCTTTTCTTTTCCGCCGGGGAATGGGCAAAATTCCGCGCCGATACGCCGCTGACGCTGACCGAGGAAGAAATCCGCCGGCTGCGGTCGCTGAACGACCCTGTCGACCTGGAAGAGGTCAAGCGCATCTACCTGTCGATGTCGCGGCTGTTGTCGGCGCATGTCGAGGCAAGCCAACTCCTGTTTCGCCAGCGTCGCGATTTCTTCAATGTCGGCGATGTCGCCAAGACGCCGTTCATCATCGGCATTGCCGGTTCCGTCGCCGTCGGAAAATCGACCACCGCACGCGTGCTGAAGGAACTGCTGGCGCGCTGGCCATCCAGCCCCAAGGTCGATCTCGTCACCACCGACGGCTTTCTTTTGCCCAATGAAATCCTGCGCCGCGAAAACCTGATGGAGCGCAAGGGCTTTCCCGACAGCTACGATGTCGGGGCGCTGCTTCGGTTCCTGTCGGGCATCAAATCCGGCCAGCGCGCCATCCAGGCGCCGCTCTATTCGCACCTGACCTACGATGTCATGCCCGGCGCGTTTGCGACCATCGATCGGCCGGACATCCTGATCTTCGAAGGCATCAACGTACTGCAACCGGGCAAGCTGCCCCGCGACGGCAAGATCGTGCCGTTCCTGTCGGACTTCTTCGACTTCTCCATCTATATCGACGCTGACGAAGACCGCATCCACGACTGGTACATTGCGCGGTTCATGCGGTTGCGCGAAACCGCCTTCCGCAACCCGGACTCCTTCTTCCACCGCTATTCCCAGCTTTCGCAAGGGGCCGCCCAGGCCATTGCCGAGGGCTTGTGGTCCAACATCAACCTGAAGAATTTGCGCGAGAACATTTTGCCGACGCGCGCCCGCGCCGACCTCATCTTGCGCAAGGGCGCCGATCATCTGATCGAAGAAGTGGCGCTCAGGAAGCTGTGAGAGGACAAACTTGCCGCGCGAGACGCCGTTCAGTTTCTTAAAACGCTGGAAAGCCATGACAAGAAGCGAGCGCCATGAAGGGCACGAGCCTGTCGGCAAGCCGGCCGATGAACATCGTTTCCTGCTGGTACTGGTCATCCTGACAGCAGCTAATCTGATTTTCTTTGTCGCCGGCTTCGCAAGAGAGTTGGCGAACCGCAACGGGCTGCTGATCGACCCCGTCTCGCCGTTAGGGGGCGATTTCATCAATCTCTGGACTGCCGGCAAGCTGCTCGTGGCAGGAGCCGTCGGGACCATCTACGATCCGGCAGCCTTCAAGGCGTTTCAGCAGGGTTTCGTTCACGCCGATATTGGCGCTCGCCTTTGGGCCTATCCTCCACACTCGCTTCTTCTCACCTGGCCGTTCGGCCTTGTCGGCTATCTGACCGGTTTTGTGGCCTGGAGCGTCTTCGGCGTTGGCTTCCTGGCAGTGTGCGCGCGGCGGTTCGGTTTTGGCTGGCGAGAAGTGTTCGTTCTCGTTTGTTCCCCGGCGGCTCTTTCCTGCATTTACTACGGCCAGACGGGCAATTTCTTTACCGGGTTGATGCTACTGGCGCTCGCTCAACGCTCCCGGACCGATCCGTATTCGATCGTCGGCGCGGTCCTGCTGACCATCAAGCCGCAGACGGGCTTTCTCCTGCCCCTCATCTGGGGCTTCCAGCGGCGGTGGATGCTCATCCTCATCACGGCGGCAGTCGCCTGCTTCGTCCTGATCTTATCCGTCCTCGTTTTCGGCACGCAGGCATGGTCCGACTACCTCCATCTGACGATGCCGGAGCTTTCGAAACTGGAGCGGCACGGCAGGGGCCTCTTCATGGCCATGATCCCCTCCCTGTTCATGTCGCTTCGCTTGCTCGGCATGTCCGGCGACAGCGCATTGGCGGTGCATGGAGTGTTTGCGTTATTTGTGCTCGTCACCCTTGCATGGCGCCTTTCGCGGACGACGGACCACCAGGTTCAAAGCGCCCTGGTGCTGGTTGGGACCTGCCTTATCACCCCCTACATGCACGTTTACGACCTGTCGCTGCTATTGGCTGGCGGGCTCTTGATCCTTCGCGCCGGGCGAGCGCAATCCGGGGGCCGTTTCTATCTTGCAGCCGGCGCGGCCTTCATAAGCTGGTTCGCGCCGAATTTGCCGTTGCCGCTTGCCGAGAGCGGCTTTCCCATCATGCCCTTGCTTCTTCTCATCGTATTTTTCACGATTAGAGAAGCTGACCAGCCGGCTCTGTCACCCGCCGCAGCGTCAAATTGATGCGACCGCCGTTCTTCAGCAGCGGTGATGTCTGCGGATAAATCTTGTCGACGCCGTGGAAAACCAGCCGGCTTTCACCGCCCAGTATCACGACATCGCCGCTCTGCAGCCTGAAGGCTACCGTCTTGCCACCGCGCATTGTCTGGCCGACCCGAAACAGGCAATCGTCGCCCAGCGAGATCGAAACGACGGGCGCTGCGAATTCGGTCTCGTCGCGATCCTGATGCAGGCTCATTTTCGCCTCGCCGCCGTAGAAATTGACAAGGCAGGCCTGCGGCGGATGCGGATAGGCCGCCACATCGCGCCACAGTCGCATCAGCGCTTCCGGGATCGGCGGCCACGCCTCGCCGGTAACCGGATGGGTCGGCTGGTAGCGGTAGCCGCGCTCCTTGTCCGTCACCCAGCCGAGAGCGCCGCAATTGGTCATGCGCACGCTCATTTCCTTGCCGGTCCGGGGCATGGCGGGCGTGTAAAGCGGCGCTTGGCGGACCACGTCGCGGATCGCCTCCAGCAACTGCCGCTGTGCGTCGAGCGCCAGATAGCCCGGCATGTGGCGGACGCCCGCCGGCAATAAAAGCATGATCCCCATCCTGAACCGCGTGGCGCGGCACGATGGCAGCCGCCGGCAAAATTCGCCACCCGAAACCGTCAGTCCTCGCCGACGCGGCCACGCAGCTTTTTCACGGTGGAACGCCCGGCCTTGCTCTTCAACCGCCGCTCGACCGACCCTTTCGTCGGCCGTGTCTTCTTGCGCGGCGGCGGCGGCGGTTCGGCAGCCTTGGCGACGAGTTCCGTAAGCCGGGCGCGGGCGTCGGCACGGTTCTGTTCCTGCGTGCGGAAGCGTCCGGCCTCGATGACGATGACGCCGTCCTTGGTGGCGCGCTGCCCGGCAAGTTTTATGGTGCGTTCGCGCACGCGCTCCGACAGGCCCTGCGCATGCGCCGCGTCGAAACGCAATTGCACCGCCGTCGCGACCTTGTTGACGTTCTGGCCGCCAGGCCCCGACGAGCGGATGAAATCCTCGTGCAAATCATCCGGGCGGATGACCGCCCCTTCGGCAATGACGATGTCTTCGTCGGCACTCATATCTGACGCCACATGCTGGACTGTGTGGGCCAAGCCCTTAGCGTTTTCCGCCGGCCTTGACGATCCCCGAACAGTGGTTCCAACTTTCGGGAGATATGCGTCAGGCGATCTTGGTCGAGGCGATGTCCGCTTCGCGGCCGCGATTGGCTTCGGCCTCATGGTCGATCGTATTGCGCATGAGCATCAAATTGCCCATGAACTCCACGCCGCTGGCCATCGAATCCATGACGACCCGCGCGGTCTCGTTGACGCCGACCGCATTCCCGACCAGCGCCGTCTCCGGCGGCAATTCGATGATGCCGAGCGTCGTCATGGTCTTGTAGGCCTGGCTGAGATGCAGGCACGACCACTTCATCGACATGGTGAGCGGGCATTTCATGTAGAGCGTCGGCTGCGTGTGCCAGATCTTCAGGCCGTTCTGATCCTCCAGCGTGAAGTGAAGATCGACCTGGTTGTTGAGGCGAAATTCCTGATGGAAAATCGTCTGCGCCACGGCTTCGCACCCTGCCAGCAGTCCGTCGATATCGACCGATGCCAGCGCCTGGCTGATTTCGACGGGTTCGCGCCGCCCCTGATACCGGACGACCAGCTGCGGCTGCTCGCCTTGCAAGACCTTGGTGTCGAGGATCGACAAACTGTAAGAACTGGCGGTTCCAGGCATCGGCTTCTCCGGAGTCGAAACAAACCCCGACTCCTCTGCGGCAAGCATACAGCATCCGGCCACGGCGGCAATGCGACCCATCCGTCTGACAGCGCCGGCTCAATCAGTCGTTGAAGAAGCGGCCTTCCTTGACCTCGGCCGCGTAGCCGGCGCGGATGGCGAAATCGCCGAAATGCTCACCCGGCAAACGCTCGCCGGCGAAATGCGCGATTACTTTCTCGAGATATTCGAGAATGATCTTCTCGCCCACATTCTCCAGCACCATCTTGTTCAGGCGCTGGCCGTGGAAGCCGCCGCCCAGATAGAGATTGTATTTTCCCGGCGCGCGCCCGGTCAGCGCGATCTCGGCGATGTAGGGCCGCGAGCAGCCATTGGGGCAGCCGGTCATGCGGATGGTGATCGGCTCCTCGGACAGTTTATGCGCGGCCAGAATAACATCGATCCTGGTGATGAGATCCGGCAAATAGCGTTCGCTCTCCGCCATCGCCAGCCCGCAGGTCGGAAAGGCGACGCAGGCCATGGAATTGAGCCGCAGCCCGCTGCCGGCGTTGAGACCGTCGAGCCGATATTCCTTCAAGAGCGCTTCGATGGCTGGCCTATCCTCGGCCGCCACGTCGGCAATGATGAGGTTCTGGTTCGGCGTAACCCGGAACATGCCCTTGTGGATTTTCGCGACGGCGCGCAAGCCGTCGAGCAAAGGCTTATCCGGGAAATTGCTGACGCGCCCGTTCTGGATGAACAGCGTATGATGCCAACGCCCATCCTCGCCTTGCGTCCAGCCGATTGGGTCGCCGTTCGAGGTGAAGGCGTAGGGCCGCGCCGGCGCCAGCGCAAACCCTAGCTGCGCCTCGATCTCCGCCTTGATGAAATCGAGGCCCTTGTCGTCGATGGTGTATTTGAAACGAGCGCGGGCGCGATCGAGCCGGTCGCCATAGTCGCGCTGCACCTTCATGGTGGCGTCGCACATTTCCAGCACCTTGTCGGCCGGCAAAAAGCCGATAACGCTGGCGAGCCTTGGATACGTCTTGGGCGCCTGGTCGGTGCGGCCCATGCCGCCGCCGATGGCGACGTTGAAACCTGCAATCTTGCCATCCTCGATAATGGCGATGAAGCCCAGATCCTGCGCATAGACGTCGATGTCGTTGATCGGCGGAATGACGAAGCCGATCTTGAACTTTCGCGGCATGTAGGTCTTGCCGTAGAGTGGTTCTTCGGGGCCGCTGACGGGCTTGCGTTCCTCGCCGTACCAGATTTCGTCGTAGGCGCGGGTCTTGGGAATGGCGTGGTCGCTGGCCTTTTGCGCCAGCGCGTGGATTTGCGCGTGCAATGCTGAAAGCTGCGGATTGATCGAGGCCATGACGCCGCGCGAATCGTCGCCGCAGGCGGCCCTGGTATCGAGCAACACGTCGTGCAGGCCCTGAATGAGGGAGCGCAAATTCTTCTTGTGGATGTAGTGGAACTGGAAGGTCTGGCGCGTGGTCAGCCGAAGCGAATTGCCGCCATAGGCGCGGCCCAGTTCGTCCAGTTTCAGCCATTGGCCCGGCGAAAGCACGCCGCCCGGCAGGCGCACGCGCACCATGAAGCGATAGGCCGGCTCCAGCTTCTGGCGGCGGCGCTCGTCGCGGATGTCGCGGTCGTCCTGCTGGTAGACGCCATGGAATTTCATCAGCTTGATGTCGGTGCCGGGAACTGCCGCCGTCAGTTCGGCGTCAAGCCCGGCCGCGATGGTGCCGCGCAACTGGTCGCTGTTGGCCTTCAACGTCTCGTCCGGCCCTAGCTTGTCCAAGGGCTGCGAAACGTCACGGCTGCGATCTACTTCAAGCACGCTCATAAGAACCTCAATAGACGTCGATCTGGTAGCGATGGTCGTTCTTCAGCGTGGCGAGATAATCGCCGGCGGCAGCGCTGCTGCGCGCGCCCTGCTGTTCCACGATGGCGGCCAGCGCCGAATGCACGTCCGGAGCCAGCCTGGCGCCGTCGCCGCAGACATAGACATGCGCGCCCTCCTCCAGCCACGCATAGACGTCGCGCGCCTGTTCGGCGAGGCGGTGCTGAACGTAGGTTTTCGTGGCGGCGTCGCGGGAGAAGGCGACATTCATGCGCGAAAGAACACCGTCCTTCCGCAGTTCCTGCCATTCGGTCTGGTAGAGGAAATCGCTGTCGAAATTGCGCTCGCCAAAGAACAGCCAGGATTTTCCGGACGCTCCCCTCGCCTCGCGCTCCTGCAGGAAGGCGCGGTAGGGCGCAACACCGGTGCCGGCGCCAATCATGATGATCGGCTTGTCGTCGTCGGGCAGGCGGAAATGCGGATTGGCCTGAATATAGACCGGGATCGCGGCATTCGGCGCGGCGCGGCTGGCGAAATGGCCGGAGGCGACGCCTTCGCGCGGTTCGCCATGCAGATCGTAGCGCACCGTGCTGACCGTCAGATGCGCCTCGTCCGGCGCGTTGCTGAGGCTTGAGGCAATCGAATAAAGGCGCGGCTGCAGCGGACGCAGGCCGGCGGCAAACGTTTGCGCATCGACGCCCGTGACGGGAAAACGCCTGACGATATCAATGATATGACGATCGCGGAGAAAGGTTTTGCGCGCTTCGGCATTTTCCGCGCCGCGCAAGGCTTGCAGTTCCTTGGCCTCGCTCACGCCCGCCCAATGGTCGAGGAAACGCGGCGTGGCGGCCGTGATTTCAAGCGTATCGACCAGCGCCTCGCCGAGCGTCGTTGCCTGTTCCTTGATCGTCAGGGGCGCACCGGCATCCAACGACAGCGCTCCAAGCAAGGCCTCGACCAGCGCCGGATCGTTGCGCGGCATCATGCCAAGCGCATCGCCGGGCTCGAAGGTCAGCCCGGAACCGGCCAGCGACAATTCGATATGCCGCGTCTCCTTGCTGGAACCGCTGCCGGTCAGGACAAAATTGTCGATGACGGTCGCGGCGAACGGATTTTTCTTGTCGAACGCGGCTATGGCACCGGGCGTCGCGGCAGCGGCTTGTGCCGGCACGCCCGCCTGCGCGGAAGCCGGCGCAAGCAGTTCAAGCGCGGCCCTGGTCCACGCCACAGCGGGCTCGTCATAATCGACATCGCAATCGATGCGCTCGGCAAGGCGTTCAGCGCCCAATTCCTCCAAGCGGGCGTCGAGCCGCTTGCCCGCGCCGCAATAATGTTCGTAGGTGGAATCGCCCAGCGCCAGAACGGCAAAGCGCACGCCTTCCAGGCGCGGTGCCTTGCGTCCCTCGACGAATTCGAAGAAGCCGACGGCCGAAAGCGGCGCATCGCCCTCGCCATGGGTGCTGATGACGATCAGCAAATCCTGCTCATCCTTGAGCTTTCGCGGCTTGTAGTCGACCACATCGACCACGGTCGGCGACCCGCCTTGCGCGCGGGAAGCCTCGGCAAGAGCCTTGGCGACACCGGCGCTGTTGCCCGTTTCGCCGGCATAAAGGATGGTCAGCGTGCGCGACGCGACGGCAACGGGAGCAGCCACGGCCGGCTCGCTCAAGCGCAGCGGGATCGCGGTTTCGCCGTGCAGCGCACGCGCATGATCGATGCCGGCGAAATAGCCGCTGATCCACAGTGCCTGCCCCGGTTTCAGCGTGGTCGCCAACCCGTTCAGGCGCTCCCACTGTTCTGCGGAAAACCCAGGTCCGGGAAATTCTAGTGCCGTCATCTGATCGCTTCCTCCGGGCTCAAAGCGCGGTGCGTTTCATCTGGTTAGGCAGGTTTTTCAATTGCTTGGAAGGCGCGCTCTAACCGCTGCGGCGCGACCTTTGCATCGCAGGTTAGAGCGTTTCAAATGAATGATATTGCTAGATACCAATAATAAATTTGCACTGAGAAAATGTTGAAACGCCCATCCTAAAGGCTGGCGAAAGCACGAAACGATCCTTCCAGGAATGGCTGAGACCGTGGTTGAAACGTGCGATTTTGCGAGTACATTTTTTTGTCGGGGCAGCGGCCAAATCGGCCGATGCTACGCGGGACGACGGCCTCCGAACGACAATTCCATGCGGAATTCGGGCTACCGCCGAGAATGAGTGCCCCGACGTAGGCGGCTCAGCCTCTCACTCCGGCAAGCCTAGCCGAGCGAGAACGGCCACCGTGAGGCGCTCGCACCGCTTGCCGGCGAAGGGAAACGCATCGAGCATGACCGGGCCGATCTGTTCGTCCAGGCATCTGCGGATAAGCTTGCGGGCGCGGTGCAATCGGGTCTTCACCGTCTCGGGCTTGATGCCCAGCAGATCGGCCGTCTCGTCTATGCTCAAGCCTTCGATGACACGGGCGACGAACACCGTTCGGTAGAGGTCGGGAAGACCATCGGTTGCTCGCTCCACGATTTGCAGGATTTGCCTTTGCGCCATCGTACGCTCCGGATCGTTGGTGTTTGCATTGAGGGGGAATCGAATGATCTTGGCCTGCAGCACGGGATCATCGGACATCGACACTTCGACGGCCCGGCGCTTCTTGCGCAGCCGTCCGAGCGCCTCGTTGATGACGATGCGCGAAAGCCAGGTGGAGAGCGTGGAATCGCCGCGAAAACTGCCCAGATGCGTGAATGCCTTGACATAGCCTTCCTGGACGATGTCTTCGGCCTCGCTGTCGTTGCGCACCACGCCGCGCGCCAGCCGGTAGAGCCGCTGGTTATGCGCTTTCATGATCGCTCTGAATGCACCGCCGTCGCGCGCCAGCGCCCTGCGCACGAGTTCCGCATCGCCCTGAGGCAGGGCAATCGCGGTGGCACTGTTTGCAGCATCGACCATATCATTACTCCCGGGGCCAGGACCTACACCCACGATAGGATGCCGTCCAAGATTAAAGGTTCCCGAAAGGGAGAAGAAAGAGCGTAGGTTCGAAGCCACCGGATGGAACCTTTTCGAACCTGGCGCATCAGATTGGGCAACAGGCCTTGACCTGCGAGGATCGCCAACCAACCCAGGGAGAGCATGAATGGCCACGCATGACACTCAGGATACCGGCCCCGACCTGACCGGCGGCATTCCCGTTTCCGCTTTCGGCCGCCGAAACCTGCTTCTGGGCCATGTCGGCGACGAGCCGGTCGTGCTGGCGCGCGTGGGCGACGAGATTTTGGCGGTGGCAGCCACCTGCACGCATTACAGCGGGCCGCTGGCACAGGGCCTCGTCGTCGGCGATACAATCCGCTGCCCCTGGCACCACGCCTGTTTCAGCCTGCGTACCGGCGAGGCGCTCGGCGCGCCGGCTTTCGACCCCTTGGCGAAATGGAAGGTGGAGCACAGGGACGGAAAGGTCTTCGTCACCGGCAAGGCGGAAAAACAGGACGCTAGCTCCTCACGGCGCGACACCGCAAAAGACCCCAAAAGGATCGTCATTGTCGGGGGCGGCGCTGCCGGCTTCGCGGCAGCCGAAATGCTGCGACGGCGCGGCTTCGACGGGGAACTGACCATGTTCAGTTCCGACGAGGACGCACCCTACGACCGCCCCAACCTATCCAAGGACTATCTGGCTGGAGCCGCCGAAGAGGCCTGGATGCCCCTGCGTTCGCCCGATTTTTATGCCGACAACAGGATCGACCTGCACCTGCGCACCACCGTCTCCGGCATCGATGCCAAGGCCGGAAGCGTCGCCACCGACGACGGGCGCTCCGTTTCCTTCGACCGCCTTCTTCTGGCGACCGGCGCCGAACCGGTGCGCCTTAAAATTCCGGGGGCCGAGCGCGGCCATGTGTTTACCCTGCGGTCGATGGCGGACAGCCGCGCCATCATCGAGCGGGCGAAGGACGCGAAAACGGCGGTCGTGCTGGGTGCCGGCTTCATCGGCCTCGAAGTCGCGGCATCGTTGCGCGAACGAGGCATCCGCGTGCATGTCGTGACGCAGGATGCCCGCCCTTTCGAGACGGTTCTCGGCCCCGACCTCGGCGACTTCATCCGTTCCGTCCACGAAGAACACGGCGTCGAATTCCACCTGAACACCACCATTGCCACCGTCCATGACGACAAGGTGCTGCTGGCCAATGGCCGCGAACTCGACGCCGACCTCGTCGTCATCGGCGTCGGGGTACGCCCGCGCGTGGTGTTGGCGGAAAAGGCGGGTCTTGTCACCGACCGCGGCATCGTCGTCGACGAATATCTGGAAACGAGCGTGCCAGGCATCTTTGCCGCCGGCGACGCCGCCCGCTGGCACGATCGCAACAGCGGCGAACGCCGGCGCGTCGAGCACTGGGTCGTGGCCGAGCGACAGGGACAGGCGGCGGCCGACAACATGCTCGGCGTGCGCCGGGCTTTCCTCGATACCCCGTTCTTCTGGAGCGCGCATTACGACACGACCATCCGCTATGTCGGCCATGCGCAGGCATGGGATGCGATCGAGATCGACTGCAGCCTTGCCGCCCGCGATTGCGCGGTGACTTACAAAAAGGGCGGCAAAACCGTCGCGGTCGCCACGATAGGACGCGATGTGCAGGCGCTCGAGTGCGGAGCCTCGCTGGAGGCCGCGCATCGGGGATAGGCCTTTGCCACATACCCATCCCGGCGCGCGGATGAAAGCGCACGTCACCCGGTCGGCGTTGCAGCGTTGCGACATCGGTTGACGCCTCGCGCCCTTTTCCATGTCCTTATTTCGTGCATTGTGCCGCAAACGAACGACTGCCTGCGAGGTGGCGTGCCAATTTGCAGAGGAAATTGCCGTGACGATTGGCTGGAACGACCTGACGAAAGACGAACAGACCGCGCTCAAGCGCATGAACCGCGGTCCCTATCCCGAGCTTGATGCCGAGATGGCGCAGCGGCTGATTGAGCTTGGCCTGGCTGAAGACCGGCCTCGCGGTGTCGGCATCAACCGCACCGGGCGCGACCTCGTCATCACGACGCTGCTTGCCGCGCGCGACAATGTGAGCGGCTAGACCACCACTTCCTTCAAGCCGCGCAGAGCGTGCATGACGTCCGGCCGCGCGCTGCTTGCCTCCGGATAGATCGCATAGGCTGGATAGGTGAACTCAGGCGCGCCTTCCACGATCTCCAACTCGCCGCTTGCGATATGAGGTGCGACCGCGCCGCGCCGGAAATAGCCCATGCCGCCCGCCCGCAGAATATAGCTCAGGCCGAGCGGCCCCAGCCCAACCAGCAGCCCCGGCTCGCCGAAGGCGGCGGAACTGACATCATGCTGCGCGGCAAACAGCGGCCCCCAGTCGACATAGACATAGTCGTCGGCGTCCGCCGTCTCGGTCTCGCTACGCCGGGTTTTCACCAGAACCAGTTGCTCTTCCTGAAGCAGTTCCACCCTGAAGCCGGGCAGCAGCTTGGGCGCATAAAGCACCGCGACGTCGAGCACGCCGGTCCTCAATTGGTCGATCAGCTGGTCCGGCACGCCGACATGCGCGTGGATGGCGATTTCGGGCTGGGCTTTCTTCATCCAGACCAGCCAGTCCAGCAGCAGCGGATTCCACAGGCTCAGTTCGCCGCCGAGCGCCACCACGCTTGTTCGGCCGGCGGGAATTGCCAGTTGATGCCGCGCGCGCTCCCATATCTGCACGAGGGATTGCGCGAAGCGCTCGAACTCCCGGCCTGCCGGCGTCAGATGGGCGCCATTGCGGTTGCGCACGAACAACTGGCGGCCCAACTCGTCCTCCAGCGTGCGGATGCGGGCGCTGACCGTGGTCTGGGTAACATGCAGGCGGTCCGCTGCGCGCATGAAACTGCCGGAATGAACGATTTCAAGAAACGTGCGGGCGCGGTCGATGTCCAAGGCTGCCTCCTGGTTTAATGCAATAATATTGCACCAATAGAGCATTTAATTCCGTTTGCCTTCTTCTTTCAAGCGGGTCACCCTTTGCGGCACACAAAGCAATGGCCGCACAAGCCGCAGGACAGCGCAAGCGATGTCTGACGAGAACGATTCACAACCAAAACCGCAGGAATACGCGTCGCCGCCCTGCTTCATGCACGAACTCGATGCCGGCGTCATGGCCAAGCCCAGCCTGCAGGACGGCTGGGCCGACGTTGCCCGCTGGCGCAAGGCGGAACGGAAGCGGTTGCTCGGCGCGCGGCTTGCGATGACCCCACAGGCCCGCCAAGCGAGTTCCGAGCGCATCGCCGCAACCCTCGACCGCACCATAGGCAAGGTCAGCGGCCGCATCGTCGGGAGTTATTGGCCCTTTCGCGGCGAGCCGGACCTGCGCAACTGGTCGATCCGCGTCGTCGAACGCGGCGGCCGGATAGCGCTACCCGTCGTCATCCGGAAAGGCTGGCCGCTCGAATTCAGGGTGTGGTCGCCGGGCGAACCGCTGGAGCGTGGGATCTGGGACATTCTTGTCCCCTCGCGCGGCCCCTCCGTCCAGCCCGACGTGGTGATCGCGCCGCTGGTGGGCTTCGATGAGGCGAATTACCGCCTCGGTTATGGCGGCGGCTTTTTCGACCGAACCCTTGCGGTGCTGCCGAGACGAGCCTTCGTCGTGGGCGTGGGCTTTGCCGCCGCACAGGTCCAAACCATCTACCCGCAACCCCACGACATCCCGATGGACGTAATCGTCACGGACAAATGAAGATCCCATAGGCAAGGCCGCGTTCCCCCTTGCAACGACAATCGGCCGTTCAGCACCGGAACCGTAGCACACCTAAAACAAGAGGCAGGGCACGACATGTCGATTTCCACAACCGTCCCGGTAGATCACAAGCCAAGTTTCATCAACCGCTGGATGTTCTCGACCAATCACAAGGATATCGGAACGCTTTATCTGATCTTTTCGATGATGGCCGGCATCCTGGGCACCGCGTTGTCGGTGCTGATCCGGATGGAGCTTCAGGAACCCGGGCTGCAGCTGTTCGGCGACCCCGCCGTCTACAACGTCGTGCTCACCTCGCACGGCCTGGTGATGATCTTCTACGTCATCATGCCGGCGATGATCGGCGGCTTCGGCAACTGGTTCGTGCCGATCATGATCGGCGCGCCCGACATGGCCTTCCCGCGCCTGAACAACATCTCGTTCTGGCTGCTGGTGGTGTCGTTCGTGCTGTTTATCACCTCGCTGTTCGTGCCGGGTGCGCCGGGCGTGAACGGTCACGGCGGCGGCTGGACCATGTATCCGCCCTTCGCGGAATCCGGCCAGCCCGGCCCGGCGGTCGATCTCGTCATCTTCGCCATTCACCTGTCGGGCGCTTCGTCCATCCTAGGCGCGATCAATTTCATCACCACCATCTTCAACATGCGCGCGCCCGGCATGACGATGCACAAGATGCCGCTGTTTGCGTGGTCGATGCTGGTCACGGCCTTCATGCTCTTGATGGCGCTGCCGGTGCTTGCAGGCGCCATCACCATGGTGCTGACGGACCGCAATTTCGGCACCACCTTCTTCATCCCCGACGGCGGCGGCGATCCGATCCTTTATCAGCATCTGTTCTGGTTCTTCGGCCATCCGGAGGTCTACATCATGATCCTGCCGGGCTTCGGCATCGTCAGCCACGTCATCTCGACCTTCTCCAAGAAGCCGATCTTCGGCTATCTGGGCATGGCCTACGCCATGGTGGCGATCGGCCTGATAGGCTTCGTGGTGTGGGCGCACCATATGTTCACGGTCGGCCTGACGGTCGATACGCAACGCTATTTCGCCTTTGCCTCGATGGTCATCGCGGTGCCGACCGGGGTGAAAGTGTTCTCCTGGCTCGCCACGATGTGGGGCGGATCGATCACCTTCAAGACGCCGATGCTGTGGGCGACGGGCTTCGTGCTTCTGTTCACCATCGGCGGCGTCACCGGCGTCGTCATCGCCAATCCCGGCGTCGACCGCATGATGCACGACACCTACTATGTCGTCGCCCACTTCCACTACGTACTGTCGCTGGGTGCGGCTTTCGCCATCTTCGCCGGTTTCTACTACTGGTTCCCGAAGATGACCGGCTACATGTACAATGAAGCGCTGGGCAAGCTGCATTTCTGGCTGATGTTCGTCGGGGTAAATCTCGTTTTCTTCCCGCAGCACTTCCTCGGCATGGCCGGCATGCCGCGCCGCTACGCGGACTATCCCGATGCCTTTGCCGGCTGGAACTTCGTCTCCTCGATCGGTTCCTACATTTCCACCGTCGGCCTGCTCGTCTTCTTCATCATGATAGCGGAGGCGTTCGCTCGTAAGCGCGTGGCCGGGGCCAATCCCTGGGGCGTCGGGGCAACGACGCTGGAATGGACGCTCCCGTCGCCGCCGCCCTACCACCAGTTCTCTTCGTTGCCGCGTATCCCGTAACGCGTTTCATGGCGAACGAAAAAGCCCGGCGACAGCCGGGCTTTTTGTTGAGCAAAGAACAGGCTCAGTCGAAGCGATCTCCGATCAGACGGGACCAGGATTCGCCCGCATAACCGTTGAAGAAGGCCCTGCCGCTCACGAACGGCTCCACCAGCGTCGGGTCCTGCGCATGGACGGCGGTCGAGCAGGTATGAAGAAACATGAAGCCGCGGCCGAGCATGGCTTCCAGCAGGGCAGGCATCGTGCGGCCGCGCAACGCCACCATGCCGCGCTCGCCGGCATGAACGAGCAGGCTGTCGATTACCGCGCCGGCCTGGCCGGGTGCCGACAATATCTGCATGACGCGGCCGATCCGGCCTGGGTCGCCATGATAGACGAACATCCCGACCGGATGGCCGTCGCGCCCCGTTACCATCCGGCGCACCATGGTTCCGTAAAGCGACTTCTGCCCCGACTCGATCACCCTGTAGCGAAGGCCGGCGGCGCTCCACAATGGCCTGGTCGTGAAATTTTCCGTCAATTGCGCGATCAGCGCGGCTGCCGCATCGTCGTCTATAGCCTCGCTTGCAAGCGCCCTCGCGGGCAGTTTGTGGCCGACATTGAACCATCGCGGCTCAGCAGTGCTGCGCCGGATCAACGCATCGACGGGCCGGGCCAGCGGTGCAAGCAGGCGCGCCGGACCGGCCGCATAGGCGGCCAGTTCCACCGTCAGGCCAACCGGCCTGATGATACGAAGCCATTCGAGGCTGTAGGACGGTAAAATGACAGCGTTAAGCTTGCGCAGCATGGCCGTCGAAACGTGATTGGCGGTTTCGGTCAGCGAGATGTCCTGCGGGCCGGCAAGAAAGGCCCGCATCAGCCGCGCACCGGCAAAGGGATCGTCGGCACGGTCCGCCATCAGCGCCACGGCGATGGCGCCGCGCACCCGCCTGCCCTCGATCAGCATCGGCAAGGGCAGCGCGCCGATGAACCCGGAAACGGCACCGCTTTTTCCGACATGGACCTGGGAATTTATCTCAGAGTCGTGGTCCGGCCCATCGAGAAAGAGGCTTGAAAGATAGGCCTCAAGTGCTGGCGTGGCTGGTCGGCGCGAGTTCCGCAAAAGCCGCTGAAACAGGCTGGCTACGGTCGCAATATCCGCTTTTTCAAACTGCCGAATTTCACCCATGCGCGATTGCCGGGTTCCCCGGCAGTTCTCCCCCCGTGCTTTCCAGAGCCCGACAAGCCGTCGCCGGCCTGACCGTACCCGTGTAGAAAGCCTGCTTCTCCCTCCTCGCTGATACCGTATTTGCGCGGAGGTTGCATCGAATTTCAGCCTTAACCTTACTCACCCGTTCCTGGCTCCAGGTGGTGGGCTCAGTTCGGCGGCGTGCCGTTCTCCGCCAGGACCAGACCGGCCAGATAGAGCGAGCCGCAGATCAGGATGCGGGGCGGCGCTTCCCTGTCGTCCCATGTATCGTGCAGCAGCATGAGCGCGCTGGCGACCGAACTGACAGGCTCTGCCGACAGACCGGCTTCGACCGCACGCACCGCCAGTTCGTCATTGGATACACCGGCATCGCTGAAGCTGCCCGGCACAGTGTAGACATGGCGCGCCAGTCCCTTGAAGGCGCTGAAATAGCCGCTCTGGTCTTTGGTATTGATCATGCCGGAAATGAGAAACAGCGGCCTTGGATTTTTCTCCTCCTGCTCGGCCATCGCCTCGGCGACGACCAGGCCGGCACCCGGATTATGGCCGCCGTCCAGCCAGATTTCGGCGCCCTCAGGGGCCATATCGACCAGCCTGCCCAGGGTCAGCTTCTGCATGCGGCCCGGCCAGACGACCTTGGCCATCGCTTTTTCTGCCGCACGCGCGTCAATTTCGAAGCCCGCCGCCTTGACTGCCGCAATCGCCGCCGCCGCATTGGCGAACTGGTGGCGGCCGGGCAGGCGTGGCGGCTGCAAATCCATCAGTCCGTCCTCGTCCTGATAGACCAGGCGGCCATTTTCCCCGTAAGCAAGGAAATCCTGTCCATAGACCGATACCGGGCAGTCCAGCCGCTCGGCTGTCTCGACCAGGACAGCGAGTGCCGTCTCGCTCTCCTGCGCGCCGACGACGACCGGGCAGCCGCGCTTGATGATCCCGGCCTTTTCCGTGGCAATCAGTTCCACGCGGTCGCCAAGATAGGCCTGATGATCGAGCGACACCGGCATGATTACCGATACGGCCGGATTGGAGACGACGTTTGTAGCATCGAAGCGCCCGCCGAGCCCGACCTCGATGACGGCTGCATCGGCGGGATGTTCGAAAAACAGGAGAAAGGATACCGCCGTGAGGATTTCAAAGACGGTGATCGTCTCGCCGCCATTGGCCCTGGCGACCCGCGCGATGGCGTCGGCGAACACTGCGTCCTCGACGAAACGGCCGCCGCCATCGGCCGCAAGCCTGTAGCGCTCATGCCAGTGGACCAGATGCGGCGACGTGTGGACATGCACGCGGTAGCCGGCTGCTTCCAGAAGCGCGCGCGAGAAGGCGGCGCAGGAACCCTTCCCGTTGGTGCCCGCAATGTGGATGACCGGCGGCAACCGGTCTTGCGGATTGCCCAGCCTGTCGAGCAGGCGTGAAATCCGGTCAAGCGACAGGTCGAAGCCCTTCGGATGCAGGGTCAGCAGATTTTCGATCTCGCGGTCGGCGGCAAGCGTTGTCATGATGCAGTCCTATGCGCGCCGCGTCGCGCGCAACGCGGTTCCAACCGCGCCGTTTCGTGTCAGGCTTGCGGCCGGCTTTCGGGAGCGGCAGCGGCCGGGGGCAGGATTTCCGGCGCCAGCGGCTTTTCTTCTTCTGGCAGCTTGAGCAGGATTTTCAGCAGCCGCGCGATGGTTGCGCGCAGTTCCAGCCGCGACACCACCATGTCGACCATGCCGTGCTCCATCAGATATTCGGAGCGCTGGAAGCCGTCCGGG
Organism: Mesorhizobium sp. A623; assembly: GCF_054489405.1. Lineage (NCBI taxonomy): Bacteria > Pseudomonadati > Pseudomonadota > Alphaproteobacteria > Hyphomicrobiales > Phyllobacteriaceae > Mesorhizobium > Mesorhizobium sp. A623. Next base: position 380,800 of record NZ_JBTMXB010000001.1, on the reverse strand, counting down.
AGCTTTTCGCGGATGGTCTGCTCGATGACGCGCGGTCCGGCAAAGCCGATCAGTGCGCCGGGCTCGGCAATGTGCACATCGCCCAGCATGGCATAGGAAGCGGTAACGCCGCCCGTGGTCGGATTGGTCAGGACCACGATATAGGGCAGGCCCGCTTCCTTCAGGCGGTCGACGCCGACCGTGGTGCGCGGAAGCTGCATCAGCGACAGGATGCCTTCCTGCATGCGCGCGCCGCCGGAGGCCGCGAACAGGATCAGCGGCCGCTTGCGCTGGCGCGCCACCTCGAAGGCATGGACGATGGCCTCGCCGGCAGCCATGCCCAGCGAGCCGCCCATGAAGGCGAAATCCTGCACGGTCGCCACCACCGGCAAGCCCTCGACGGAACCCAGCGCGTTGAGGATGGCGTCTTCCATGCCGGTCTTGGACTTGGCGTCCTTCAGCCGGTCGACATAGCGCTTTTCGTCGCGGAATTTCAGCGGGTCCTGCACGACCTTGGGGTTTTCCAGCGTCTCGTATTTGCCGTCGTCGAAGAAGAATTTCAGCCGCTCCTTGGCCGAAATCTTCATGTGATGGCCGGAAGCCGGAATGACATACTGGTTTTCTTCCAGATCCTTGTGGAAGACCATCTCACCGCTCTCGGGATCCTTGATCCAGAGATTTTCGGGCATGTCGCGCCGACCCAGCATCGAATTGATCTTGGGGCGGACGTAGTTGGTGATCCAGTTCATGACTTCGCTTCCCGTTTGTACGGAAGATGGGGAATTTATTCGACGCCAGCAAGGCGGGCGGCGCGGACGCCTTGCGCCAGCCCGGTGACCAGCGTGGCGACGGCCTCCGCCGGGTCGGCGGTGCGCTCGCCGTTCGGGCCCAGCACATTGGCGACGGCGTTGACGATGGCCGTGCCGACGACCACGCCATCGGCGGACGCCCCGATGACCCGCGCCTGCTCGGCGGTCTTGACGCCGAAGCCGACGCAGACCGGCAGGTCGGTGTGGCCCTTGATGCGTTTCACCGCGTCGGCGACCTTGCCGGTGTCGGCGAGAGCCGAGCCGGTGATGCCCGTCATCGACACGTAATAGACGAAGCCCGACGTATTCTGCAGCACCTTGGGCAGCCGCTTGTCGTCGGTGGTCGGCGTGGCAAGACGGATGAAATTGATGCCCGCCTTCACGGCCGGAATACACAGTTCCTCGTCCATTTCCGGCGGCAGGTCGACGACGATCAGCCCGTCGATGCCGGAAGCGACGGCATCTTTCAGGAAACGGTCGACGCCGTAGATGTAGATCGGGTTGTAGTAACCCATCAGCACGATCGGCGTCTCGTCGTCGCCCTGGCGGAAGTCGGCCGCCATTTTCAAGGTTTTAACCAGCGTCTGGCCGGCTTTCAGCGAGCGCAGGCCAGCCGCCTGGATCGCCGGGCCGTCGGCCATCGGATCGGAAAACGGCATGCCTAGTTCGATGACGTCTGCGCCCGAGCGGGCCAAGGCCTTCATGATCGACAACGAGGTGTCGTAATCCGGGTCGCCGCCCATGAAATAGGTGACAAGCGCCGGACGGCCTTCTGATTTAAGCTTCGCCATGCGGCGGTCGATGCGGGTGTCGGTCATTTCAGATCTCCATGCCCATCATCGAGGCCACGGTATGCACGTCCTTGTCGCCGCGGCCGGACAGGTTGACGATCATGATCTTGTCCTTGCCCATGGTCGGCGCGATCTTCATCGCATGCGCGATGGCATGCGCCGATTCCAGCGCCGGGATGATGCCTTCGACACGGGTGGTCAACTGGAAGGCTTCCAGCGCCTCGTCGTCGAGGATCGGCACATATTCGACGCGGCCGCTATCGCGCAGCCAGGAATGCTCCGGGCCGACGCCGGGATAGTCGAGACCGGCCGAGATCGAATGGCCGTCCATGATCTGGCCGTCGTCGTTTTGCAAAAGATAGGTGCGGTTGCCGTGTAGCACGCCCGGCTTGCCGGCGTTCATCGAGGCGCAATGCTCGTCGCCGTCCAGCCCGCGCCCACCGGCTTCGATGCCGATGATCTTCACATCCTTGTCGTCCAGGAAGGGATGGAACAGGCCGATGGCGTTGGAGCCGCCGCCGACGGCCGCGATGATCGTATCCGGCAGGCGGCCTTCCTGCTCGAGGATTTGCGCGCGCGCCTCGATGCCGATCACCGACTGGAAGTCGCGAACCATCTCCGGATAGGGATGCGGGCCGGCGGCTGTACCGATCAGGTAATAGGTGTCTTCAACGTTGGTGACCCAATCGCGAAGGGCTTCGTTCATGGCGTCCTTCAGCGTGCCGTGGCCGGCGCTGACCGGCTTCACTTCCGCGCCAAGCAGCTTCATGCGGAAGACGTTGGGGCTTTGGCGGGCGACGTCGGTCGCGCCCATATAGACCACGCAAGGCAGGCCGAAGCGCGCCGCGACGGTGGCCGAGGCAACGCCGTGCTGGCCGGCGCCGGTTTCGGCGATGATGCGCTTCTTGCCCATACGCCTGGCCAGCAGGATCTGGCCGAGGCAGTTGTTGATCTTGTGCGAACCAGTGTGGTTCAAATCCTCGCGCTTGAAATAGATTTTCGCACCGCCCAAATGCTTCGTCAGGCCTTCCGCGAAATACAGCTTGGACGGCCGCCCGGCATAATGAGTCGACAGGTTCTGCAACTCGGCCTTGAAGGCCGGATCGTCCTTGACCTCGCTCCAGTTCTTTTCCAGTTCGAGGATCAGCGGCATCAGCGTTTCGGCAACGAAACGACCGCCGAAAATGCCGAACATTCCCTGTTCGTCGGGTCCGGTGCGGAATGAATTTGGCATCGCCGGCTGGTTCATCGCCGATCTCCTACAAAAGCCGAAAGTCAGGCGGCACGGTTGTCGGTTGCTGCGGCAACGGCCCGGAAGAATTGTTCGATCAACGCCGCGTCCTTGACACCCGGCGCGCTTTCCACGCCCGACGAGATGTCGATGCCGCGCGGGTTGGCAAGCCGGAGAGCCTCGCCGATATTGGCGGCGTTGAGCCCCCCGGAAAGCATGTAATCCAGCGTAGCGTCAAGGCCCGCCAGAATGCGCCAGTCGAATGCGACGCCATTGCCGCCGGGAAGCGTGGCGTCTTTCGGCGGTTTTGCATCGAACAGGAAGCGGTCCGCAATGCCGACGAATGGCCCGATTCGCTCCAGATCGGCGGCCTCGCTGATCGCCAGCGCCTTGATCGCCGGCAGGCCGTAGCGCGCCTTGACCTCGGCCACGCGCTGCGGCGTTTCAGCTCCATGAAGCTGCAGCATGTCGGGCTGCATTTTTTCGACGATTTCGTCCAGCGCTTCATCGGTGGCGTTGACGGTTACCGCAACCGCGCTGGCCTTGCCGCGCGCCGCCTGGCGCAAGCGGCCTGCCTCGGCCGGAGCAATGTTGCGGGGGCTTTTCGGGAAGAAAATAAAGCCGACATGGCTGGCGCCGCCGGAAAGGGCAGCGGCCACGGCCGCATCGGTTTTCAACCCGCATATTTTTATGTCGAGAGCCATGCGGCGGGATTGGCATGAAACGGCAAAAGAGTCGAGGAAAAGCATGTCGTTGCCGTTGTCGCCAAAGGCGCTATCTGTATCCTTCAACAAGGAAGAGGCACCCATGGCTGAAGAAACCGCCGACCAACTCAGGAAGAAGCTCGAGCAGGCCCATCAGGTCATCGCGCAGCTCATGGACAAGGCTTCCTGCAGCGGCGCGGAGGCGCACCGCGCGCTGGGCTATTTTGCCGGTAGCGACTTCGATGAAAATTTCCTGCCCTGGCCACGCGGGGACGACGAAGTTTTGCGGCCGGATGAATTGAGTGCCGCAAACGACGGTTGAATATGTAGATCACTCGAAGGCAATGGCCTGCAACGCGCTGCCGTTGCGTTTCAGCCAGGCCTTGCACCGCTCGGTATCCGGGCAGAGTTCCCCGCACAGCTTCCAGAATCCCGGACCGTGGTTCATCTCCTTGAGATGCGCCACCTCATGCGCCACGAGGTAATTGATTACCGCCGGCGGCGCCATCATGATGCGCCAGGAAAACGACAGCGTTCCGTCCGAGGTGCACGAACCCCAGCGGCTCGACGTATCGCGAAAACGGATCGCCTTGGCGTTTCTCCCCACCGTTGCGGTATGGCGGGCGACAAGCGCGTCGATCTCGCGCTTTGCCTCGCGCTTGAGGAAATCGGCGACGCGGCGCGGCAGATGCAGGCGGTCGCCATGGACGGCCAGAAACGGGCCGGAACCGTCGTGCCCGACCGAAACCATACCGCGCCTGCCCGGTTCGTGAACGATCAGGTGGGGCAGACCCCGGAACGGGATTTTGATGCCGGGGCGCACCTGCGGCCGCTCAGGCACCTTGGCCAGCCGCTGCTCCAGCCAGCCCCGATGCCGGTCGAGAAACTTTTCCACCTCGCCCCGGCGCAGGCCCGGCGGCACGGTGATGCGCAAGCCCTGCCCACCGGCGTCGATGCGCAGCGTGAGCCGGCGCGCGCGCTCGTTCTCGACGATCCGCAACGGCAGCGTGCGCCCCGCGACCGTGTGTTCGCGCGCTTCGACAGGCGACGGCGCAGGTTTTTGAAGGGTGCGGAAGAAGCCGAAGGACATGGCCGCAAGATACGCGATTCGAGGGGTTTAAGAAGAACAAAAAAGAAACGGCGCCGCTTGGTGCGGCGCCGTCTCTCTTGCCGGGATGGCCCGGATGGATCAATCGTCCAGCAGGCCTTCGGACGGCTTGTCGCCCTTCGGCTTGCGGGTGGTAGCCGGCGCGGTCGGCTTGTTGCGGTTGGCCATGAAGCGGTCGAACTCGTCCTGGTCCTTGGCGCGGCGCAGTTCGCGGGCGTACTCGTCGAACTGGTCGAGCATTTCGTCCAGCTTGCGGCGTTCCTCGTTGAGGCGCTCAAGTTCCTTTTCGCGCCAGTCGTCGAAGGCGACGTTGCCGGTGCGGGCCGAGCCGCGATTGCCCCAGCGGGCAGCCTTGTCCGAGCCACGACGGCAGCCGGCGAAGATGCCGTCGGTGGCGCGGTTCACGTCACGCTTGAAGCCGTCGAGGCGGTCGCCCCAGATGATGTAGGCGAGCATGGCGAAACCCAGCGGCCAGAACACCATGAAACCAACCACCATCAGCGCAATGGTCGCCGGGGTCCATGCCGGGCGGATCAATGCAGAAGTGTTCATTTCTACCGTTCCTTCAATTGGAGGCAGCCACGCTGGCTGCTTGGATTCGAGATGGGAACGCAAAAACGGCGATTCAAGACAGCGGCCGCCAAAACCCGACAAGTCCCTGAAAGTGCTATCGCTTTTTGAGGCCATCGAGCAGAAGGACAAGCAGGCCGCCGACAAGACCCCAGAAGGCTGAGCCGATGCCGAACAGCGTCAGGCCCGATGCGGTGACCGCAAAGGTGATGGTCGCGGCCATGCGCTCGTCCGCATCCTTGAGCGCTATCGACAAGGCATTGGAAAGCGACGCGATCAGCGCCAGGCCCGCCACCAGCACGATCAGGCTTTGCGGCAGGACGGCGAAGATCGCCACCAGCGAGGCTCCGAAAATCGCGAAGATCAGATAGGCAAGCGCGTAGAATGGCCCGGTCTTCCAGCGCTGCGCCGGGTCCGGATGCACGTCCGGCCCCGTGCAGATCGCCGCCGAGATCGCGGCGAGGTTGGTGGTGGATGCCCCGAAAGGCGCGCTCAGCACCGAGAAAAGGCCGGTGACGCCGATCAGCGGACCGGGTGCCGGATCGTAGCCGTCCGCCTTGAGCACGGCGAGGCCCGACAGGTTCTGCGACGCCATCGTGACGAGGTAAAGCGGGATCGCCAGGCCGATGACCGCAGACGCGGAGAACTCCGGCGCAATCAGGGTCAGCGTCGACAGTTCCGGCGTCGGCAGGCCGCCGACCCGGCCCGTCAGGAAGGCCGCCACGCCACCGCCGATCAGCACCACCAGCACCGAAAGCGCCGGGTTGAACAGGCGGATGACAAAGAACGCCGCAATCAGCGGCAGGATCAGCCACGGGTCGGCGGGAATGGTCTTGACCGCGCCGATGGCGAAGGTGACGACGATGCCGGCCAGCATGCCGGACGCCACCGACCCCGGTATTTTCGCGATCAGCCGCGTCAGCGGCTTGAACAGGCCGGTAACGACAAGAAGAACGCCGGTAACGAGAAAGGCACCCACAGCCTCGCCCATGGAAAAGCCGGTGCTGGCGGCGATCAGGGCCGCGCCCGGCGTCGACCAGGCGGTGATGACCGGCATTTTCGTGCGCCACGACAACCATGCCGTTTCGATGGCCATGGCGAGGCAGATTGCCGTTACCCAGCTTGCCGTCTGAAGCTGCGTTGCGCCGACGGCATCGGCGGCAGCAATGATGATGGCCAGCGTACCGCCGAAGCCGACGATAGCCGCGACGAAAGCGGATACGGGAATGGAAATGCGCATGCTATGCCCCTTGTCGCACCAGGGCCTCGACCGCGCGCACCAGCATGTCGAGATCCTGCGGCCGCGAAAGACGGTGATCGCCCTCGGGAATGAGCGAAAAGGTCACGTCATTGGGAGGGAGCAGGCTCGCCAGCTTTTGCGCATGGCTTGGCGGAACGTCCGGATCGGCCAGGCCCTGCATGATATGGACGGGGCAGCGCGGATCGATCGGCCCGGTCATGACGCGGTTTGCCCGCCCGTCCTCGATCAGCGCGCGCGTATAGATATATGGCTCGCCGGAATAATCGGACGGTTCCTCGAAATAGCCGTTTTCGGCGAGGTCGCGCTTTTGTGCGTCGGTCAAAGCCGGTTCGACCAGTTCGCTGGTAAAATCCGGCGCCGGCGCCAGCAGAACCAGCCCCGCGATCCGGCCTTCGCCGGACTTGAGCAATTCCTGCACCATGCGCAGCGCGATCCACGCCCCCATGGACGAGCCGACCAGAACCTGCGGACCTTTGGTGAAGTGGCGGAAGACGGCAAGGCTTTCGCCCAGCCACCGGGAGATGGTGCCGTCGGCGAAAGCGCCGCCCGACTCACCATGGCCGGAATAATCGTGCCGCAGATATTCGCGGCCCTGCGCTTGCGCCCAGACGGCCAGCGTTTCGGCCTTGGTGCCCAGCATGTCGGACTTGTAGCCGCCCAGCCAGACCACACCGGGGGCTGGGTCAGCGCCGGGGCCGGGACCTACGCCCGGTTGATGCCGGACCGCGATTTTGCATCCGTCGACGTCCATAAACTCGGCTTGCGTGGCGGCCATGGCAGTTTTTTCTCCGTGCCGGGTCCTTTTGGCACAGGCCCGCGCGCGACAAAAGTACCCGGCCAGGTCACTTTCTTGGCCCAGATAGGTATCGGCGAGTGGTGATTTTCGGTTAGGCTTGTGCTATTGACATCGACCGCGCGCCCACCACATTTGCGCGTCCGCATTCCTTAACTTCAAAACACTGAACGAAACGGCCAAGGAGACCACGACCATTCGCAGACCTTTCAAAGCCGCCGCGCCTACCAAGGACGGGCCGCGCGCCAATACCGACATTCGAGTTCCCCGTGTCCAGCTCATCGGCGTCGACGGTGAAAATCTGGGCGAAGCCTCCATCAACGATGCATTGCTGCTCGCCGAAGAGGCTGGGCTCGACCTCGTCGAGATTTCACCCAACGCCAACCCGCCCGTCGCCAAGATTCTCGACCTCGGCAAGCTGAAATACGCCAGCCAGAAAAAGGCCGCCGAGGCCCGCAAGAACCAGAAGGTCGTCGAGATCAAGGAGATCAAGATGCGCCCGAACATCGACGATCATGATTACGAGACCAAGATGAAGGCGGTCCGGCGCTTCTTCGACGAAGGCGACAAGGTCAAGCTGACCCTGCGTTTCCGAGGCCGCGAGATGGCGCATATGGAGTTGGGCATGCAACTCCTGAACAAGGTGCGCGAAGAAACCGCCACCATCGCCAAGGTCGAGGCGGAGCCGAAGCTGGAAGGCCGCCAGATGATGATGGTCCTGGCACCGCGCTGACCCTTCCCATCCCTGTAAAACAGGCGCCGGCGAGGCGCCTGTTTTTTTATCAACCAAGCGGCCGTCGCCAGGCGCTCCGCGAAAGCTTCCGACGATCGGATCCGCAATGGATGACAAGGCCAAGGAATCGCTCGGCACCTACCAGCGCATGCGACGCCTGGTGCTGGCCGTGGTCATCGTGGCCATGGTTGCCACACTGCTGTTTGGCCAGTCGGCCTTCGCGCCGGAGACCCCGGCTCACGAATCCATCGAAATGGTCGGCGTGCTGCTGATCTTCCTCGGCATCGTTGGTCGCTTGTGGTCGACGCTCTATATCGGTGGGCGCAAGTCCGCGGAGGTCGTCACCAGCGGGCCCTACTCCATCACCCGCAATCCGCTCTATCTGTTCTCATCGATCGCTGCCGCGGGCGTCGGTGCCCAGATGGGGTCGATCCTTGCCACCGTCGGTTTCGGCGTGTTTTGCGCGCTGGCCTTTCATTTCGTCATCCTTCGCGAGGAAAAATACCTGAAAGTGGCGCTTGGCGAAGACTACCGCGCCTATCTGGCCAAGGTGCCGCGCTTCTTTCCGAAGCTCTCGCTCTACCGGGAAGGCGACACCGGCAGTTTCAAGCCGCGCCTGCTGCTGCAGACGCTGCTCGACGGGCTGATCTTCCTGGTCGCCATGCCGGTGTTCGAAACGATCGACGCCGCCCAGACGTCGGGTCGCTTGCCGGTTCTGTTTCATCTGTTCTGAAAGACGGCAACAGGCAGGAACGGGTGTTGCACGCCACGCCTTTGTGCCGTATAGACCCCGCGTTCCTAAAAAACCGCCCGGCAGGGCATGCCGTGGCGGTTTCATTTGCTTTTCGGGCTTTGGTCGGCCTGGAGACAATTTCGGCGTAATCGTGCGCCCACCGTATAAGGATAAGCAAAATGCCCAAGATGAAGACCAAGTCAGCCGCTAAAAAGCGGTTCAAGATCACCGGTACCGGGAAAGTCCTGTCGGCAGCCGCCGGCAAGCGCCACGGCATGATCAAGCGTTCCAACAAGTTCATTCGCGATGCACGCGGCACCATGGTTCTGGCTGAACCCGATGCCAAGAAGATCATCAAGAATTTTCTGCCTAACGGCGGCGGCATCTGAGCCGGTTGAGAGCGATATTAAGGAGATCATGACATGCGCGTAAAAAGAGGCACTACCGGCCACGCCAAGCACAAGAAGGTCCTAAAGGCCGCCAAGGGCTTTTACGGTCGTCGCAAGAACACCATCCGCATCGCCAAGCAGGCGGTCGAGAAGTCGCTACAGTACGCCTATCGCGACCGCAAGAACCGCAAGCGCAATTTCCGCGCTCTGTGGGTCCAGCGCATCAACGCGGCGACCCGCGAGCACGGCCTGACCTATGGCCGCTTCATCGACGGCCTCAACAAGTCGGGCATCGAGATCGACCGCAAGGTCCTGTCCGACATGGCCATCCACGAGCCGCAGGCATTTGCAGCACTGGTGGCAAAGGCCAAGGTCGCGCTCGAATATTTGAAAGATACGACGCCGAACGCTTTTGAAAGCGCTGTCGCTTAAAGACCAGCGCTTCCCAAGCATTCTTGGATACTTGATTTGGGGAACCCGCGCTGGCACGGCTGGCGCGGGTTTTTCTTTGTCACCAATGTAACCAAATTGGTTCCAATCTATAACCAAAACGGCACCAGTCGCCGGAACGAGAGAATTAGCCGTGGACGCCAACGTTGGAAATCTTGAAGCTCTGGAAAGCTCTTTGCTGGCAGAGATCGCATCGGCTGGCGACGAGCCGGCCATCGAGGCTGTGCGGGTCGCCGCACTCGGCAAGAAAGGCTCGATCTCCGAGCTTTTGAAGACGCTGGGCGCGATGACGCCGGAGGAACGCCAGATCAAAGGGCCGGCGATCAACGGCCTGAAAATCAGAGTCACCGAGGCGTTGACCGCGCGCAAGATGGAACTGAAGGACGTCGCCATCACGGTGCGGCTTGCGGCGGAAAAGGTCGACGTGACGCTGCCGGTGCGCCAGTCGCCAGCCGAGCGCGGCCGCATCCATCCGATCAGCCAGGTCATCGACGAGATCGCCGCCATCTTCGGCGACATGGGTTTTTCGATTGCCGAAGGCCCGGACATCGAGACCGACCATTACAATTTCACCGCGCTGAATTTCCCGGAAGGCCATCCGGCGCGCGAAATGCATGACACCTTCTTCTTCCAGCCGGACGAGAAAGGTGAGCGCAAGGTGCTGCGCACCCACACCTCACCGGTGCAGATCCGCACCATGGAAACGCAAAAACCACCGATCCGCATCGTCATTCCCGGTAAGACCTACCGGCAGGATTCGGACGCCACCCACTCGCCGATGTTCCATCAGGTCGAGGGGCTGGTGGTGGACAAAACCGCCAACGTTGCCAACATGAAATGGGTGCTGGAAGAGTTCTGCAAGGCGTTCTTCGAAGTGCCGAGCGTCAACATGCGCTTCCGGCCATCCTATTTCCCGTTCACCGAGCCCAGCCTTGAGGTCGACATCCAGTGCGACCGCTCACGGCCGGGCGAAGTGCGCTTCGGGGAAGGCTCCGACTGGATGGAAATTTTGGGCTGCGGCATGGTGCATCCCAACGTGCTGCGCGCCGGCGGGCTCAATCCCGACGAGTATCAGGGCTTTGCCTGGGGCATGGGCATCGACCGCATCGCGATGCTGAAATACGGCATGCCGGATCTGCGCGCGTTCTTCGACGCCGACGTGCGCTGGCTGTCGCATTACGGTTTCCGCCCGCTCGACATGCCGACGCTGTTCGGCGGGTTGAGTTCGTAAGGCAGGAGAAAGAAAATGAAATTCACGCTCTCCTGGCTCAAGGATCACCTTGAAACCGACGCTTCGCTGGACGAAATCGTCGCGCGGCTGACCTCGATCGGGCTCGAAGTCGAATCCGTCGACGACAAGGCCAGCCTGAAACCCTTCCTCATCGCCAAGGTGCTGACGGCGGTGCAGCATCCCGATGCGGATCGGCTCAGGGTGCTGACCGTCGATACCGGCGACGGCCGCCCGCCGGTGCAGGTGGTATGCGGTGCGCCCAATGCGCGGGCCGGCCTGATCGGCGCGTTCGCAGCACCCGGAACCTATGTTCCCGGCATCGACGTCACCCTTTCCATCGGCAAGATCAGGGGCGTGGAAAGCCACGGCATGATGTGCTCGGAGCGCGAGCTTGAGCTTTCCGACGAGCATGACGGCATCATCGATCTGCCCGCGGACGCACCTGTCGGCGCGAGCTATGCCGCGTACGCGCATCTCGACGATCCGGTCATCGACATTAATCTGACGCCGAACCATCCCGATGCAACGGGCGTCCACGGCATCGCCCGCGACCTGGCGGCTTCGGGGCTGGGCACGCTCAAGACGGCACCGGTCGAGCCGATTGCCGGCCAGGGCGAATGCCCGGTCAAGGTGGTGATCGAAGCGCCCGAGCTTTGTCCCGGCTTCGCGCTGCGGCTTGTGCGTGGCGTCAAGAACGGCCCGTCGCCGAAATGGATGCAGCAGCGGCTGATCGCCATCGGCCTGCGCCCTATCAGCGCGCTGGTCGATATCACCAACTACGTCACCTTCGACCGCGGCCGGCCGCTGCATGTCTTCGATGCGAAGAAGGTTGCCGGAAACCTGACCATTCGTCGCGCGCGCGACGGCGAGAAGGTGCTGGCGCTGGACGGCCGCGAATACACGCTAACGCCTGAAATGTGCGTCATCGCCGATGAAAATAGCGTCGAATCCGTCGCCGGAATTATGGGCGGCGAGCATTCGGGTTGCGACGAAAACACCACCGACGTGTTGATCGAATCCGCGCTGTGGGACCCGATCGCCACCGCCCGCACCGGCCGTTCGCTCGGCATCATCACCGATGCGCGCTACCGCTTCGAGCGCGGCGTCGATCCGGAATTCATGGTGCCGGGACTGGAACTGGCAACCAAACTGGTGCTCGACTTGTGCGGCGGCGAGCCAAGCGAGAAAGAAATCGTCGGCTATGCCGGCCATACGCCGAAAATCGTCTCGTTCCAGCTGGCGGAAGTGAAGCGGCTGACCGGCCTCGACGTGCCGGCTGCGACCAGCCTCGACATTCTTTCCGGCCTCGGCTTCCAGCCGAAAGGGTCAGGCGAAGTGGTCGACGTGGCTGTGCCTTCGTGGCGGCCCGATGTCGACGGCAAGGCCGATCTGGTCGAGGAGGTGATGCGCATCCACGGTGTGGATGCCATCCTGCCTGCGCCGCTGGCCAGCCACGACGCCGTCAACGGCAAGATCCTGACGGTGCTGCAAATCCGCACCCGCGCGGCGCGCCGGGCGCTTGCCGTTCGCGGCATGATGGAGGCCATCACCTGGTCGTTCATCCCGGCCAAGCACGCCGAACTGTTCGGCGGGGGTCAGAGCGCGCTGAAACTTGCCAACCCGATTGCCGCCGACATGTCCGACATGCGGCCCTCGCTGCTGCCGGGACTGATCGCCGCCGCCCAGCGCAATGCCGACAAGGGCATCGGCGACGTGGCGCTGTTCGAAGTGTCGGGCACCTATGAAGGCGATACGCCCGAAAACCAGCGCCGCGTCGCGGCGGGCGTGCGGCGCGGCACCGCCAGGCTTGAAGGCTCTGGCCGCAACTGGTCCGGCAATGCGCAACCTGTCGGCGTGTTCGACGCCAAGTCGGATGCGCTGGCAGCACTGGAGGCCTGCGGCGCGCCAGTGGACCGACTGCAGATCGAGACCGGCGCCCCTGGATGGTATCATCCGGGCCGTTCCGGCGTGATCAAGCTCGGCCCGAAAGTCGTGCTCGGGCATTTTGGCGAATTCCATCCGAAGACGCTGGAAGGGCTGGACGTTTCCGGCCCGCTCTGCGGCTTCGAGGTGTTCGTCGATGCCGTGCCGGAGCCGAAGGCCAAGCCGACGCGGACCAAGCCGAGACTGGAACTTTCCGCCTTCCAGGCGGTGAAGCGCGATTTCGCCTTCGTCGTCGGCAAGGAGATCGAGGCCGGTACGCTGACCAAGGCAGCGCTTGCCGCCGACAGGAAGCTGATCAACGGCGTCAACGTCTTCGACGTGTTCGAGGGCGCTTCGCTTGGCGCGGACAAGAAGTCCGTCGCCATCGAAGTGTCGATCCAGCCGGTCGAAAAGACGCTGACCGACGAGGATTTCGAGGCGCTGGCCAAGCGCATCGTCGACAACGTGCAAAAACAGACCGGCGGCGTGCTGCGGGGCTAAACCCGCAGCACCAACATTTACCGGTTCGTCTGTGCCATCATGGCTGCGCCATAACGCGAGCCGGCGATCTGGTCCGGCGTGATCAGGCCGCCGATTTCGGCCAGTTCCGCCGCGTTCAGTGAAATTCCGGCAGCGGCCACGTTCTGCTCCAGATTGGCGATTTTGCGCGAACCGGGGATCGGCACGATGAAATCGCCCTGATGCAGCACCCAGGCCAGCGCCAGTTGCGCGGCGCTGGCATTCTTTTCCGATGCAAGCTTCTCCAGCCGGGCGACGGCGGCAAGGTTCTTCTCGATGTTTTCCGCCTCGAAACGCGGCAGGCCACGGCGGAAATCGCCTTCGCCGAGTTGATCCGCAGAGCGGATCGCGCCCGCGAGAAAACCGCGCCCGAGCGGGCTGAACGGCACGAAGCCGATGCCGAGTTCGCGGCAGGTTTCCAGCACGCCGTCCTCCGGGTCGCGCGTCCATAGCGAATATTCGCTCTGTAATGCTGCAATCGGATGCACCGCATGCGCCTTGCGCAGCGTGGCGACGCCAACCTCTGACAGACCAAGCGCGCGTACCTTGCCTTCGCGCACCAGCTCGGCCATTTCGCCGACCGTCTCCTCGATGGGAATCTCGGGATCGGGCCGGTGCTGGTAGAACAGGTCGATCACCTCGATGCCGAGCCGCTTCAGCGACGCTTCGGCAACAGCGCGTGCATGGCCGGGCTTGCTGTTCAGGCCGGGCAATGTCTTCGGCCCTTCCGGCGTCTCAATGACGTTGAAGCCGAATTTGGTGGCGATGTTCACCTTGTCGCGCAGCGGGCGCAACGCCTTTCCGACCAGAATCTCGTTGGTGAGGGGGCCATAGACCTCCGCCGTGTCGAAGAAATTCACGCCGAGTTCGACGGCGCGGTGCAGGGTACGGATCGCCTCGCTTTCCTCCTGCCCGCCATAGGCGTGGCTCATCCCCATGCAGCCAAGCCCGACGGGAAAGAGGGACAGTTCGGTTCCAAGCTTGCGCTCTTTCATGGTGTTTCCTTTTTGGAATTGGGCAATGTCGTTGCCGGTGCGGTGCACGGCCTGCCCGATGCGACCTTGGCATAATCCGCCTTTTAGGGCAAAGCTTCGCGCCATCACGATGCAGGGAGAAAGCCGGATGTTTCGCTGGGGTGTTTTGTCGACCGCCAAGATCGCGCGCGATCATCTTATCCCGGCTCTGGTCGATACCGAGAATGGCGTGCTCGCCGCCATTGCCAGCCGCGATCTCGGCAAGGCGCAGGCGCTTGGCCAGCGTTTTGGTGCACGCCATGCCTTCGGCTCCTATGAGGAACTTCTGGCCTCGCCTGAGGTGGACGGCGTCTATATCCCGCTGCCGACCGCGCAGCATGTCGAATGGGCGGCCAAGGCCATGGAAGCCGGCAAGCATGTGCTGGTGGAAAAGCCGCTGGCGCTGTCAGCCTCGGATATTCTGCCGCTGATCAAGCTGCGCGACGCGAAGAAGCTGCTGGTCTGCGAAGCCTTCATGGTCACCTATCATCCGCAATGGATCAAGCTGCGCGAGCTGATCGCCGATGGCGCCATCGGACGCCTGCGCCACGTGCAGGGCGCGTTTTGCTACTACAATGTCGATCCGGACAATATGCGCAACAAGCTCGAACTCGGCGGCGGCGCCTTGCCCGATATCGGCGTTTATCCAACCGTTTCGACACGCTTCGCCACGGGCAAGGAGCCGCTGCGCGTCCAGGCCACGATCGAGCGCGACAAGACCTTCGGCACCGACATCAATTCCTCGGTGCGCGCCGATTTCGGCGATTTCGAGCTTTCCTTCTATGTCTCGACGCAGATGGCGTTGCGGCAATCGATGGTGTTCCACGGCGACCGGGGTTTCATCGAGGTGGCGTCGCCCTTCAATGCCGGGCTTTACGACCATGCCCGCATCGAACTGCACGACCAGAAGCATACGGAAGCGCAAGTCTTCCGCTTTCCCGGTGCGTCGCAATACCGGCTGCAGTTCGAAGCATTCGCGCGGGCTGCAATGGGCGGCAAGGACCGCGTCTTCACGCTGGAAGAGTCCGTGCTCAACCAGAAGGTCATAGACGCCATTTACCGCGCCGGCGAAAAGGACGGCTGGGAGGCGGTGTAAAGCATGTCTCCCGAAAGTGGAAACCGGTTTCGGGGCAAAGACATGCGAAAAAACAAAGACCTAAAGCACGGCAAGCGAATCTGAAAGATCGCGACGTGCTTTAGCGCGCAGTCTATGCTTGATAGAGCAGTCCCTGCGGATCGATCTCCGGCTTGCGCCCGGCAACCAGATCGGCCAGGAATTTCCCGGAACCGCAGGCTAGGGTCCAGCCAAGATGGCCGTGGCCGGTATCGAGATAGAGGTTCTTGAAGCGCGCCTGCCCCAGCACCGGAACGGAATTGGGCATCATCGGCCGCAAACCCGCCCAAAGCTCGGCCTTTTTCTCATCGAACGCGCCGGGGAAAAGCTCGTGCCCCGCCCTGAACAGGGAGGCGAAGTCGCGCGGCTTGAAGCTGCGGTCGAAACCGGTGAGTTCGGCCGTCGAGCCGATCCGCAGCCGATTTCCCAGCCGCGAATAGGCGACGTACCGATCCTCGTCGACGCCGCCCATGGTCGGGCCTTTGCTTTCGTCTTCCAGCGTCACCGTCGCCGTATAGCCCTTGACCGGATAGATCGGCAGGTCAATGCCGTAGCGGCGGCCAAACGGGCCGCTTTCAGGCCCCATCGCGAGAACCACGGCATCGCCGCTCAGTGGGCCGGCGGAGGTCATCACGGACCGCACCCTGTCGCCCTCGATGTCGAGGCTTTCGACCGTGGTGTCGTACAGAAATTTTACGCCGAGCTTTTCCACCGCATAGGCGGCAAGCGCCTCGACCAGTTGCCGCGAATCGCCGGTCTGGTCCATCGACGAATAGACGCCGCCGGCAATGTCGGCCCTGGAGGCGGCCAGGCCGGGCTCCAGTTGAACCAGCCGGTCGCGGTCGACGACCTGGACGTCCAGCCCGCGCTCGCCCAGGTACAGGTAACTTTGCGCACCCGCATCAAAGGACTGTTGCGTGCGGAAAAAATAGACGATGCCCTTCTTGCGTTCGTCGTAGGCGATGCCGGTTTCGGTTGAGAGCGCGTTGATGCATTCGCGCGAATAAAGCGCCATGCGCAGCTTGACGTTGGTATTGGCGCGGACGCGGCCCGACGTGCATTGGCGCAGGAAGCGCAGGCTCCAGGCGAGGAGATACGGATCGGACAAAAGCCTGACCTTGACGCCGAGCTCATGATTGAAAATGCCGCGTACGAAAGTCTTCAGCGCCGCCGGCGAGGCCCATGCGGTGGCGTCTCCCGGCGAAACCAGCCCCGCATTGGAATAGCTGGTGCCGCGCGCAGCCATGGCGTGCCGTTCGACGACGGTGACTTCATGGCCGTCTTTCGCCAGATAGAAGGCGGCAGCCGTGCCGACCACGCCGGCACCCAAAACGAGTATCTTCATGCTACATCCCCTGCCCGCCGGAGTGGCGCCGACGACTCGACACGCCGTGCGTCGAAGCTGCCTCCATAGCGCTTACGCAACAGCGCTTCGACCCCTCAAACCCATCCAGCTTTAGGGCCAGTCAGCCGCGCGCGAAGAATTCTTGGCCGTCAGGATACGCTCCCACGCCAGCGCGTCCGTCACGATCCGGGTCAGGTCGTCGTGCTTAGGCACCCAGCCAAGTTCGCTGCGGGCGCGATCGGAATTGGCGACGACGGCGGCGGCGTCGCCGGCACGGCGGACACCCATGACGACCGGAAAGTCGTGACCGAAGACGCGGCGCACGCTGTCGATCACCTCGATCACCGAATAGCCGTGGCTATAGCCGCAATTGGCGATCATGCTCGCGCCCCCGGCGCGCAGCCGCTGCAAGGCCAGCCGGTGGGCCGCCGCCAGATCGCTGACATGGATGTAGTCGCGGATGCAGGTGCCGTCGGGTGTCGGATAATCGGTGCCGAACACCTGCATCGAGGCGCGTTTTCCAAGGGCTGTTTCGCAGGCGACCTTGATGAGATGGGTAGCGCCTGGCGTCGATTGACCGGTGCGGCCTTTCGGATCGGCGCCGGCGACATTGAAATAGCGCAGCGCCGTATAGCGAAGACCGTGCGCGGCCGCCGCATCGCGCAGCATCCATTCGCTCATCAGCTTGGACAGGCCATAGGGCGATTCCGGGGAAAGTTGCGCGTCTTCGCGAACCGGCTCCAGCCCGGCCCCGCCATAGACGGCAGCGGTCGAGGAAAAAATGAAGTTGGCCACGCCTTCGCGCACCGCCGTCTCGATCAGCGCGCGTGTCTTGCAGGTGTTGTTCTCGTAGTAGGCGAGCGGATCGGCGACCGATTCCGGCACCACGATGGAGCCGGCGAAGTGGATGATGGCGTCGACGCCATGATCGCGAATGATCTGGCCGACCAGTTCCTTGTCCGCCACGTCGCCAACGACAAGCTTGGCCTCGGGGGCCACCGCCCATTCGAAGCCGGTCGACAGCCGGTCGAGGACAACGACGCTTTCGCCGGCATCCAGCAACTCCCAGACCATGTGGCTGCCGATATAGCCGGCACCCCCCGTTACCAGAACCGTCATGCGATACCCTCTGTTACGCTGGAAACAGCTTGGACTTTAGGATTGGTGCACTGTCCGCCGCAAGCGGTTAAAATCCCACGGAGGGACCGGCGGCAAACAACCTATTTGAGACTGGATTGTTTCAAAACAAAGACCAGATCCTTTGACCGTGGTTGTTCACGGTTAGGAAAAGGCGTGGCATTTTGACCAAACGGGTCCGGTGGACGCGGAAACAGCCAGTGGTTATGATCCGCGCAAAATGTGGGACGCAAGCATGAACTACCAGCGGTTCTTCGAGGATGCCATCGACCAGCTCCACGCAGAGCGGCGATACCGGGTCTTCGCCGACCTCGAGCGCATCGTCGGAAAATTCCCGCGCGCCATCTGGCGCGCCAACGGGCGCGAGCAGGAAATTACCGTCTGGTGCTCGAACGACTATCTCGGCATGGGGCAGCACGCCGACGTGATCGCCGCATTCCAGAACGTGGCCGGCCGTATGGGTTCGGGCGCGGGCGGCACCCGCAACATTTCCGGCACCAGCAATCCGCTGGTCGAACTGGAGCTTGAACTGGCCGATCTGCACGGCAAGGAGGCCGGGCTTGTCTTCACCTCCGGTTTCATCTCGAACGAGGCGTCGATCTCGACCATCGCGCGGCTGTTGCCCAATTGCCTGGTCATTTCCGACGAACTGAACCATGCCTCGATGATCGAGGGCGTGCGCCGTTCCGGCGCGGAGAAGAAGATCTTCCGCCATAACGATGTCGCGCATCTGGAAAGCCTGCTGCAGGCAGCCGGACGCGAGCGCGCCAAGCTGATCGTTTTCGAGAGCGTCTATTCGATGGACGGTGACATTTCGCCGATCCGAGAAATCGCCGACCTAGCGGAAAAATACAACGCCCTGACCTATATCGACGAGGTCCATGCCGTGGGCATGTACGGGCCGCGCGGCGGCGGCATCACCGAGCGCGAGGGGCTGGCCGACCGCATCGACGTCATCGAAGGCACGTTGGCCAAGGCGTTCGGCACGTTGGGTGGCTACATCACCGGCACCAGCGCCATCATCGACGCCGTGCGCTCCTATGCGCCGGGCTTCATCTTCACCACGGCTCTGCCGCCGGCAATCGCAGCCGCGGCGACAGCCTCCATCCGGCACCTCAAGACCTCGCAGACCGAGCGCGACGCGCAGCAACGCCAGGCGGAGCGCACCAAGCACATCCTGGCCGCCGCCGGTCTGCCGGTGATGGCCTCGACCACCCATATCGTGCCGATCCTGGTGGGCGACCCCGAGCTTTGCAAAATGGCCACGGACCGCCT
The DNA here is from genome assembly GCF_054489405.1 of Mesorhizobium sp. A623. Classification (NCBI taxonomy): domain Bacteria; kingdom Pseudomonadati; phylum Pseudomonadota; class Alphaproteobacteria; order Hyphomicrobiales; family Phyllobacteriaceae; genus Mesorhizobium; species Mesorhizobium sp. A623. The sequence continues at coordinate 361,692 of NZ_JBTMXB010000001.1, read as the reverse complement.
GCTTGGCGTACACGGCATCTACATCCAGCCGATCAACTATCCGACCGTGCCGCGCGGCACCGAACGCCTGCGTATCACGCCAACGCCTTACCACTCGGACGAACTGATCCTGGAACTGCAAGGCGCGCTGGTCGAGACGTGGGACGTGCTGGGCATTGCCTATGGCGGGGCCGGACGCCCGGCCGTTGCGGAAAGCGAACGCGTCATACCGCTGCTCGTTCCTAAGTCTGGCGGCTGAACCAGCCCTTTCAGGCTTCGCCGCTATTTTTTATCGTCCTGCGCGACCCGGTTGGCGGAACGGCGCGCTTCCTGTTCGGCATCGTCGCGCTGGACGCGGCCGGTGGTAAGCAACACGATCGGGCCGCGACATTTCTGCAAGACGGTGGTCGCCGTGTCCCCGAAGAACAATTTGTCTCCAGGCCGCTGGGTAACGCCCATCACGATCAGCGCAGTGCCTCTTGCCGCTTCCTTGCGGATGGCTTCTCCGGCCCCGCCGTGCATTCGCATCGCCGTCAGCACGGACACGCCGTAGCGCTCGCCCAGTTGGACGATGTCCTTGAGGACGGCTTCCTCATGCTGGTGCGAAATCGACGTTTTCCGGCTCGACGTCCCTTCCTGCGATACATAGAGCGCCTTGACGCGGGCACCGTTGGGACGCGCGACCGCCAGCGCAAGCTCGGCGGCGCGGCGTGAGGCGTCCGTGCCGTTGACGGGCACGAGAATGGTTTCGCCCGCGCGCAGGGCGGGCATCCTGCCGGTTGCGCCAGCCCCCTTCATGACGATGCAGAGCGGGCCGTCGAAGCCGCTGGCCAGATCGCTCATTCGCGCGGTGAAATCGCCCTTCTGGTTCAGGCTGCTGTTCAGGCCGATAAGCAGCATGTCATAACCCTTGCGGGCTTCCTCCTTGATCGTCTCGCCGGTAGCGCCGGCTTCGCTGCGCGCACTGAGATGAACCTTCTCGACCGGCGTGTCGTCGCTTTCCTTGGCCGCTGTGGCGCTGGCCTCGGCGCCCTTCCTGATCGTGTCCATGTGCTTTTGCGGCCCCTTCCTGGCGGACGCGCTGGCCGACGCCTGGCCGGTCAGATGCAGGAACGTTGTCGGCGTACCCCTGCCGCCACCGATCAAACCCGCCAGATAGGCACTGAACTTGCCGATCGCGCTGTCGTCGGCGGCCAGCAGCAGGCGCTCGAGTTTCGACACGAAGCCGCGCTGGTCGAGTTCCTCGCGCTCGACGCGCTCTTTTTCCTTTTCGCCCATGGGCAGCCGCGCCAACGCCCAGCGCAGCATCGGCGGCATGGCCAGCGTGGTGAGCACGGCCATGGTGACGATCATGGTGAACAGGTTCTGCGACAGGATGCCCATCGACAGGCCAATGCTGGCGACGATGACCTCTGTCGAACCGCGCGCATTCATGCCGCAGCCGATGGCGGTTGCTTCCTTCCAGGACAGGCCGGCAAATTTGCCGCCCATGAACGCGCCGCTGAATTTGCCGACGCTGGCGATGACGACAAGACCGAGGGTAAGCAGGGCCAGCGTCGGGTCGACAAGCACGGTAAGATCCGCCGACAGGCCGGCCACGCCGAAGAAGATTGGCATGAACAGGGCCGTGATGATGCCACGCAACTGGCTTTCGATGTGATCCGAAAGAATCGGTGATTCGCCGACCAGGATGCCGGCGATGAACGCGCCGAGCACCGTATGAACGCCGATCAGGTCGGTGATCAGCGCCATGACGCCCATGATGATGAGGATCATGGTGATCACCGCATACTCGCTGCGGAAAACGTCGTTGGTCCAGCGGATAAGGGTGAAGACGATGCGCCGGCCCAGCGTGAAGCTGAACACCATGAACGCCGCCACCGCGAGCACACTGCCGAGCAGCGGCAGCACCTCGACCTTGCCATGGGTCGCGATGCCGAAGGTGACGGCGATAATCAGCCAGCCGACCGTGTCCTCGATGATGGCGGAGGAGACGATGATCTGGCCGATATCGCGGCGCATGAAGTTCATTTCACGCACGACCATGGCGACGATCTTGACCGACGAAATCGACAGGGCGGTGCCGAGGAAAAGCCCGGCGACGATGCGCTCGTCCGGCTCGGGCAGCAGGTCCGGGGGCAGGAATTGCGCCAGCGCGAAGCCGCAGGCGAACGGCACCAGCACGCCGGTCGTCGAAATCGAAACGCAGGCCGCGCGCACGCGGCGCACCAGTTTCAGATCGGTCTCCATGCCGGTCAAAAGCAGAAGCATGAGGACACCGAGCTGCGCAACGGCGTCGATCATGCTTTTCTGGACGGGATCGCTGGAAAACACGAAATGCTGCGCCGAAGGCCACAGCCAGCCGAACAGGGACGGTCCGAGTGCGATGCCGCCGATCAACTGGCCCATAACGGCGGGCTGTCCCAGGCGTTGCAGGATTTCACCAAGCCCGCGCCCGACGACCAGCAGAAGGACGATACCGGCGACGAAGGCGGTTTCGCTCGGTTCGGAAAGGCTGGAACCAGCGGCCCCGCCTTTTTCCGCCCAGGCGCGGCCCGCGGCCAAAAGCAACAGCGCAAAACCCAACCCGAAAATGAAAACAGAGACCCGCCGTCCGTTGCCTGCACGATGCATTGAGCCTCTTATCCCCCGCAATTCTTCGACTGAAACGCCTGGAAGTGGATTTACGTTGCGTTGAACCCTATTCTTTTCCGATGATCCGATCACCCCCTGCTGCAGGCGTATACCGTGTCTGTCCGCTGTCCCTTCGGCCAAATTTCGGAACCGTTGTCCCCCATGTCCGTTGAAGATGGCGCCCGGCATACCAGCCAATCTCCTTCCCGAGCAAAACCTGACCGTATGCCCGATCGTTCGCAGACCCTTCCCCATTCCCTTGCCAGCGCGTTTCGCCGGAAAGCGCCGGGCTTCATCGATTTCGAAAGCGACGCGGCCTGCACGACGATTGCTTCCTATAACGTCCACAAATGCGTCGGCACCGACGGAAAATTCGATCCGGCCCGTATCGCCCGTGTCCTCGGCGAACTCGACGCCGACATTGTCGCGCTGCAGGAGGTCGACGAGCGGACCGGCGCGCGGCTGGGCCTGCTCGACCTGAACGCGCTGCAACGCGATACCGATCTCGTCCCCACGCATACGCCTGAGCACCATGGCAGCCACGGCTGGCACGGAAATCTCATCCTGGCGCGCCGCGGCATCGTACAGGACGTGCGCCAGGTCAGGCTGCCGGGATTCGAGCCCCGCGGCGCCATCATCGTCGATCTGGAGCTGAAGGGCGTCGCGTTGCGCGTCGTGGCGGCGCATTTCGGCCTGTTGCGGCGCTCACGCTCGCAGCAGGCAAGCGCGCTGGTCGAGGCGACGCAGTCGGTGCTGCGGCCTACCATCCTGCTTGGCGACCTCAACGAATGGCGCGTGCGCAACCGCTCGTCGCTGCTGGCGCTGCTGCCGCATTTCGGCCCGGTCCACGCGGTGTTGCCGAGCTTTCCATCGCGCTTTCCGCTTTTGGCGCTGGATCGAATCCTGGCCCGGCCAGCCAGCCTCATCACCCGCATCGAGGTTCATCAATCGGCTCTCGCCCGCCTCGCATCCGACCATTTGCCGATCAAGGCGCGGCTGAACCTCGACGGCATAAGGCAGGCGGCCACGCAACCAGACCGCGCCTGAACAGTTCTTGCTGCAGCCTGAATGCGCCCAACCTGAATGTGCAAAACACATGCTGCGTGAATGGGAAAAGGATGGACCTGGCGGTTTCGCGACTTGCAAAAGACAAGATCAGGACTGGCAATACCGGCCTGCTCCTGATCGCGGACAATTATGACGCCTTCGCCGCGCGTATCCTGGCCACGCGAAGCGCTACGCGCACGCTCGACTTGATGTATTACCTCTGGCACGACGACCATACCGGGCGCCTGCTGATGCAGGAGGTCGTACGGGCGGCGGAGCGCGGCGTGCGCGTACGCATCCTGCTCGACGACATCAATTCTCCCAACAGCGACAGCGCCTATCAGGCGCTCGATGCCCATCCCAACGTCGAACTGAAGCTGTTCAATCCAAGCGGCATGAGGAACGGCAGCCTGCTGCGCGGGCTCGAGCTGGTCTTCCGCCTGTTCGCGATGACGCGACGGATGCACAACAAGGCATGGATTGCCGACGATACCATCGCCATTGTCGGCGGACGCAACATCGGCGACGCCTATTTCGACGCGGCAGAGACGAATTTCCGCGACCTCGATCTGCTGCTGGTGGGGCCGGCCGTTTCGCAGGCTACGCGGATATTCGAAGCCTTCTGGAACTCTTCCGCCGTCATGGGCATCGGCGCGCTGCATCCGGGTGAGCCTGCCGAAGTGGCGGGCTTCGTCTCGCAAATCGACCGCACCGAGGATACGGCATTGCTGGACGGCCTGCGCAGCCTCAACTCGATCACCGAGTTCATCGCGGCGGGCGGCGGCTTTCACTGGACCACGGCGGCCCGCGTCATCTCCGATCCGCCGGAGAAGGTTCGCGGCGAAAAAACGCGAAGCTGGCTGATGCGGGAATTGCTGCCGATCCTGCAATCCAGCGCCAAAAATCTGGAAATCGTCTCGCCGTATTTCATCCCCGGCAGGAAGGGCACGGCCATCTTTTCCCAACTGGTGGCAAAGGGTTCGACTGTCACCGTGCTGACCAACTCGCTCGCCGCCACCGATGTCGCAACCGTGCACGGCGCCTATGCCAACTACCGCAAGCGCCTGCTGAAAGCCGGCATCCGGCTATTCGAACTGCAGCCGTTCAGCCGGCAGGCGAATATCTCGGTCTTCGGCTCCAAGGGCGCCAGCCTCCACACCAAGGCCTTTACGGTCGACGGGAAAATCGGCTTCGTCGGTTCCTTCAACTTCGACCCGCGCTCTATATCGCTGAATGCGGAGATGGGCGTGCTGTTCGAGGACGAGTGGCTGGCGGCGGAATTGCGCCGGCGCTTCCGCCACGAGATCCTGCCGCAGACAAGCTATGCCGTGACCCTGCGCGACGGCAGGCTGGTCTGGACCGGCATCGACCAGGGCCAGATGCACCAATATACCACCGAACCGGAAGCCAGCCTGTCCCGGCGCGTGCTGGCAAAGCTGGTCCGCTGGCTGCCGATCGAGTCGCAGCTGTAATTGACGGGCCGGTCTTGCGGGGATACCCGTTGCTTTGCTGTGAGCGCGTGCGCCGATCCGGCCTACGCCCGGTTACCCGTTGCCGTCGAGGGATTCTTCCCTGCGCTGCACGTCGTTGGAGATCGCCCTTGGCCCTTCCCCTTTTCCTGCAGCTTAGCCATCGGGATGTCATCTCCGAGAAGGAGAAAACGGAACTCTTCGCGCTGTTTGCGCGGGAGAAATCCTATCTGGCCGGCGAAGAGATCGTGCGTGAAGGCGCCCGCCCGAAGGTGAGCCTGCTTCTTGTCGACGGCCTGTGCGGCCGCTTCAAGGTACTGGAAGACGGCGGCCGCCAGATTGCGGCGTTTCACGTTCCAGGCGACTTTCTCGACCTGCACGGCTTCCTGTTGAAGGTGCTGGCGCATGGCGTCGTTGCCCTGTCGGACTGCACGCTGGTTCAGGTCGAACACGAGGCGCTGAAGAAGCTTACGGAAACGTCCCCTCATCTTGCACGGATGCTCTGGCTCGATACGCTGATCGACGCATCGGTACACCGCGAATGGCTGGTTGCCATGGGGCGCAGGCCTGCAATCGGCCAGCTGGCGCACCTCATGTGTGAACTTTATACGCGCCTGAAGATCGTGGACCAGACCAAAGGGTTGAGTTTCAAGCTGCCATTGACGCAGAACCAATTGGCGGATGCGCTCGGGCTTTCCCTCGTCCACGTCAACCGCACGCTGCGAGACCTGCGGCAACGCGGCGTCATCACCTGGGAGAACGACCGCGTGCAGATCGATGATTGGGACGGTCTGGTGGAGATCGCGGAATTCGATCCCACCTATCTCAGCCTGCAGAAGGAGCCGCGCTGAGCGCTATATTCGGCCAAGCACGACGAGAACGACGACGATAATCAAGATTAGGCCAAGTCCGCCGCCGCCGTAATAGCCGGTGCCGTAGAAAGGGCCGCCGCCAAAGCCGCTGAAGCCGCCAAGCAGCGCCAGAACCAGAATGATGATAAGTATGGTGCCCAAGCCCATGATGTGACCTCCTAGACTGTCGGCGCCACTGCGGCGTCGATTGCGTCAGGAGAGAACGCGCAGAGCCGTCTCGCGTTCCATGGGGCGCTTGAGACCGGCAGCGTGGCGTTAAAGGCTGTCTTCGAGGATAGGCTCGATGGCGACCGAGTTTTCGCCACGGCTGAAGGCGACCGCCAGGCGAAAGCTGTGGGCGATGCGCAGCGCGCGATCCATGAACAGCGCCGCCACATCGGGCGGGCAAAGGCGCCGCACGGTTGCGCGAAACAATGTCAGCCAACGCCGGAAATGCGCCTCGCCAAGCCCCGGAATGGCCAGATGCGGCGGCAGCGGCCGCCCGTCATAGCGGCCCGTGCGCAAAAGCATCGAGGACCAGAAGTCGCACATTTTTGCCAGATGAACGGGCCAGGCCTCCGGCGCGATTCGGCTGTTGAAGACCGGCCCCAGCAGCGCGTCGCGGCGGATCTCGTCATAGAACCCGTGAACGACGGCATGGACCATCGCCTCGTCGAGAACCTCCGGCAACGGAACACCGTCGATGATGATCGTCTCCCGACCTTTTCGAATTTGCGTCATGCTTCCTGTTCCGTCTTCATTCCACGTCCTGGAGACTGTTTGGAAATTCTACCCTGCCGGTCATCTGGCGTGGTTTTCCGCGCTTCCGGTGCTTACATACGCGAATTATCAAACCGTCTCTCATGACCGTCATAGAGCAGGCAGGTAATTCGTATTTGCGATAAAGCAAGCTGGCGCTCCGACAAAGCCCGCCGTTCCCGGCAAAGCCTGCTGTTAATGTCTCGTGTAGAGCGCTTGCGTGCCGCCAAGCCTGTTCTTATATACCCGGCAAGCCGTTCGCTGCCCGGACATGAGCCGGTTGTAGCGACGGAAATTCTTGTGAACAGGGGTTTTCCACGGAACGCCTGATGGGTCCGGAAAACCTGCTTAGCGGAGAGAACGAAAAAAAATGGCAAAAGTAATCGGTATCGACCTCGGAACGACCAACTCCTGCATCGCCATCATGGACGGCAAGGAGCCGAAGGTCATCGAGAATGCGGAAGGCGCGCGCACGACGCCTTCGATCGTCGCTTTTTCCAGCGACGGCGAGCGTCTCGTCGGCCAGCCGGCCAAGCGCCAGGCGGTCACCAATCCTGAAAACACCGTCTTCGCGGTCAAGCGTCTCATCGGCCGCCGCTACGACGACCCCGTCACCTCCAAGGACAAGGATCTCGTCCCCTACACGATCGTCAAGGGCGACAATGGCGACGCATGGGTGGAAGCCGGCGGAGCCAAGCAGTCGCCCTCGCAGATTTCGGCCATGATCCTGCAGAAGATGAAGGAAACGGCGGAAGCCTATCTCGGCGAGAAGGTCGAGAAGGCGGTCATCACCGTTCCGGCCTATTTCAACGACGCCCAGCGCCAGGCCACCAAGGACGCCGGCAAGATCGCTGGCCTTGAAGTCCTGCGCATCATCAACGAGCCGACCGCGGCAGCGCTCGCCTACGGCCTCGACAAACGGGAAGGCAAGACCATCGCCGTTTATGACCTTGGCGGCGGTACTTTCGATATTTCCGTGCTGGAAATCGGCGACGGCGTGTTCGAGGTCAAGTCGACCAACGGCGACACCTTCCTCGGCGGCGAGGATTTCGACATGCGCCTGGTCGAGTACCTGGCGGCCGAGTTCAAGAAGGAACAGGGCATCGACCTGAAAACCGACAAACTGGCCCTGCAGCGCCTCAAGGAGGCTGCGGAGAAGGCCAAGATCGAACTGTCGTCGACCACACAGACCGAGATCAACCTGCCCTTCATCACCGCCGACCAGACCGGCCCGAAGCACCTGACGCTGAAGCTTACCCGCGCCAAGCTCGAGCAGCTGGTGGACGATCTCGTCCAGCGCACCATCGAGCCCTGCAAGGCGGCGCTCAAGGACGCGGGCCTCAAGGCCGGCGAGATCGACGAAGTGGTTCTGGTCGGCGGCATGACGCGCATGCCCAAGATCCAGGAAATCGTGAAGCAGTTCTTCGGCAAGGAGCCGCACAAGGGCGTCAACCCGGATGAAGTGGTGGCGCTTGGTGCGGCCATCCAGGCCGGCGTGCTGCAGGGCGACGTCAAGGACGTGCTGTTGCTCGACGTGACGCCGCTATCGCTCGGCATCGAGACGCTGGGCGGCGTGTTCACACGCCTGATCGAGCGCAACACGACGATCCCGACCAAGAAGAGCCAGGTGTTCTCCACCGCCGAGGATTCGCAGAGCGCGGTGACCATCCGCGTCTTCCAGGGCGAGCGCGAGATGGCGCAGGACAACAAGGCGCTCGGCCAGTTCGACCTGGTCGGCATTCCGCCGGCGCCGCGCGGCGTGCCGCAGATCGAGGTCACCTTCGACATCGACGCCAACGGCATCGTCAACGTCTCCGCCAAGGACAAGGGCACCGGCAAGGAGCACCAGATCCGCATCCAGGCCTCGGGCGGCCTTTCCGACGCCGACATCGACAAGATGGTCAAGGATGCCGAGGCCAATGCCGAGACCGACAAGAAGCGGCGCGGGCTGGTCGAAGCGCGTAACCAGGCCGAAGCGCTGGCGCATTCTTCGGAGAAGTCGCTGAAGGAGTATGGCGAGAAGGTTTCGGAGGACGACCGTAAGGCGATCTCCGATGCGATCGCAGCGCTCAAGACTGCCGCGGAAGGCGATGACGCCGCCGAGATCGAGGCAAAGAGCCAGGCGCTGGCTGAAGTTTCGATGAAGCTGGGCCAAGCCATGTACGAGGCCAGCCAGAAAGAAGCCGCCGAAGCCGACGCCCAGGCGGATGCCGCCAAGGACGACGATGTGGTCGACGCCGATTTCGAGGAAATCGACGAGGACGACGACAAGAAGAAGTCGGCGTAAGCGGCCTGATTGCAGGTAAAACGGAAAGCCCGGCGCAAAGGCCGGGCTTTTTTGCAACCAATTCCGGAAATGTGCGATGAACGCCGCGGCAGCTATGGCGCCCCGGCCTTTCAATTCCTAAATCGAACGCATGGAGCCGGCAAATGACGCAACAATGCTTCAAGACATTGAACATCCGGGCAGCGGGACAAAATGAAGGCTGATTTCTACGAAACGCTGGGCGTGCAAAAAGGCGCCGACGAGAAGGAACTGAAAGGCGCTTTCCGCAAGCTTGCCATGCAGTTCCATCCGGACCGGAATCCGGGCGACGACGCCTGCGAGCACAAGTTCAAGGAAATCAACGAAGCCTATGAAACGCTGAAAGACCCGCAGAAGCGGGCCGCCTACGACCGCTTCGGCCACGCGGCTTTCGAACAGGGCGGCATGAACGGCGGCGGCCAGGGCTTCGCCAGCGGCGGTTTCGCCGACATCTTCGAAGACATTTTCGGCGACATGATGGGCGGCGGCAGGCGGCGCTCCTCGGGCGGGCGCGAACGCGGCGCCGACCTGCGCTACAACATGGAAATCACGCTGGAAGAAGCATTTGCCGGCAAGACCGCGCAGATTCGCGTGCCTGCTCCCATTTCCTGCACCGAATGCTCGGGTACCGGCGCCAAGCCCGGCACCCAGCCGGTCACCTGCTCGATGTGCAACGGCCACGGCAAGGTGCGCGCCAGCCAGGGCTTCTTCTCCATCGAGCGCACCTGCCCGCAATGCCAGGGTCGCGGCCAGACGATCAAGGACCCATGCCCGAAATGCGCCGGCCAGGGCCGCGTCATCGAGGAGCGTTCGCTATCGGTCAATATCCCGGCCGGCATCGAGGACGGCACCCGCATTCGCCTCGCCAACGAAGGCGAAGCCGGGCAGCGCGGCGGGCCTTCAGGCGATCTCTATATTTTCCTGGCGGTAAAGCCGCACGAATTCTTCCAGCGCGACGGTGCCGACCTCTATTGCAAGGTGCCGATCTCGATGACCACGGCAGCGCTCGGCGGCCAGTTCGAGGTGACGACGCTGGACGGCACCCAGACCCGCGTGAAAGTGCCGGAGGGCACGCAGAACGGCCGTCAGTTCCGCCTGAAGGGCAAGGGCATGCCGGTGCTGCGCCAGCCGAATATCGGCGATCTCTACATCCAGACCGCTGTGGAAACGCCGCAAAACCTGTCGCGCCGCCAACGCGAATTGCTGGAAGAGTTCGAAAAGCTCTCGTCCACGGACAATTCTCCACAGTCGAGCGGCTTTTTCTCTCGCATGAAGGATTTCTTCGAGTCGTTCGGAGAGCAGTGAGTGCGACTTTTTTTGTTTCGATAACGACATTTCCGCGTGATTTTTGGTTGATGCCCCGCCGGTAGATGCTACATAGCGCGCGGGGGACGCACGGGAGATGCTTGCATGATACGTGGTTCCGAATTGCGCAAAGCGCTTGCGGAAAAATTCAGCGACGAAGTCAGCTTTTTCAAAGGCTGGATGGACAAGCCCAAGGCCGTCGGTGCTATCGTGCCTACCAGCTCCGTGACGGCGCGGCGGATGGCGTCTGTCATCGATACCGGTTCGAACCTGCCGGTGCTGGAGGTCGGCCCCGGAACTGGCGTCATAACGAAGGCGATCTTGGCGCGCGGGGTAAGGCCAGAAAGCCTCTACGCTATCGAATATTCCGCGAACTTCGTTCGCCATTTGCGCCGGCTCTACCCAAGCGTCAACATCATCGAGGGCGACGCTTTCAATATCGATCATACGCTCGGCGACAAGCGCGACACGATCTTCGATTGCGCGATCTCGGCCGTCCCGCTGCTCAACTTCCCGGTGGAGCGCCGCGTTGCCTATCTGAACGATCTTCTGGCGCGCATTCCGGCCGGGCGGCCGGTGATCCAGATCACCTATGGGCCGATGTCGCCTATCCCCGCCGGCAAGGGCGACTACACGGTGAAGCATTTCGATTTCATCATCCGCAACATCCCGCCGGCCCATCTGTGGATTTACCGGCGTCCTGCTCATTGATCCCGACTGTACGATTGATTTGGCCAGCACTTTGCCTATAGCTGCGGTCTGACCGAGTACCGGAACAGACCGAACCCGTTCCGTGGTCGATCCGATGCCCGAACAGGAGCGCCGTGTGCCCGTCACCCCGAGAATTCTCGTCTTCGCCGGATCGGTTCGCGTCGGCGCCTATAGCGGCAAGACCGCCGACGTGGCGCAAAAGGAACTGGCGATCCAGGGTGCCGAAGTGACGCGCATTTCACTTGGGGACTATCCGCTTCCGATCATCGACGAGGATCTGGAGAAAGAGCATGGCGTTCCCGAAAACGCGGTCGGGCTGGCGCGCCAGATCGCCGCTCATGACGGACTTCTGATCGCCACGCCCGAATATAACGGCTCCATCCCGCCGCTCCTGAAAAACGCCATCGATTGGGTAAGCCGGGTGCGCACCGACGCCGGCCGGCCGGTCCGGCCGCTGTCCGGCAAGGCCGTTGCGCTGTGCTCGTCCTCCAGCAGCCCGTTCGCCGGCATCCGCTGCATCAACCATCTGCGCGCGGTTCTGGTACGCTGCCAGATGGAGGTGATTTCGCCGGAATGCTCCGTGCCGGCGGGGGCGGAAGCCTTCGACGAGGCGGGCGAATTCAGGAACCGGCGGCAGCACCGCGCCATGGAAACGGTTGCAACGGCGCTCATCGAGCGCGCCCGGATGCTCTCGGAAAGGATCGAACCATGAGTGACGAAATGATGGGGATGCAGCAGCGGCTGATCGTCGGCCTCGACGTGCCGAGCGTCGCGGACGCCGAGACCGTGGTGCGCGAACTGGAGGGCATGGTTTCCTTCTACAAGATCGGCTACCAGCTTGCCTTTGCCGGAGGGCTCGACTTCGCCCGCGAACTGGCGTCGGGCGGCACAAAAGTATTCCTCGACATGAAACTGCTCGACATCGACAACACCGTCGCCAAGGGTGTCGAGAATATCGTGCGCATGGGCATGACCATGCTGACCCTGCACGCCTACCCGAAAACGATGCGCGCGGCGGTGGAAGCCGCCAGAGGCAGCGACCTATGCCTGCTCGGCGTCACCGTGCTGACCTCGATGGACGAGCAGGACGTGATCGACGCAGGCTACGAATACGACCCGCACACGCTGGTGTTGCGGCGCGCCGAACAGGCGCTGCATGCGGGCATGGGCGGCATCGTCTGCTCGGCCAGCGAAGCGGAAGCGGTGCGCCGCATCGTCGGGCCGGGCATGGCGGTGGTGACGCCCGGCATCCGGCCCGCAGGCGCTGACCATGGAGACCAGAAGCGCGTGGTCACGCCCGGCCAGGCGATCCGCAACGGCTCCAGCCATCTCGTCGTTGGCCGGCCCATCGTCGGCGCGGTTGACAGGCGGGGGGCGGCGCACGCTATTCTCGACGAGATGCGCGCCGCGTAACTCGTGCGCTTGGGAGAGAAAAGATGGCCAAGGGATACTGGATCGCCCGTGTCGATGTTCGCGACCCCGAGCACTACAAGGATTATGTTTCGACCGCCAAGCCGGCCTTCGAGCGCTTCGGTGCGAAGTTTCTGGCGCGTGGCGGCGAACACGAAAACGTGGAAGGGCCGGGGCGCGCGCGCAACGTCATCATCGAATTCGAATCGCTGGCGGTCGCGAAGGACTGCTACAACTCGCCCGAATACCAGGCTGCCAAGGCGATCCGCCAAAAGGTGGCCGATGGCGAGATCGTGCTGATCGAAGGCGCCTGAGGCATGTCGCCCGAAAGTGGGAACCGGTTTCGGGGCAACGACATGCATCAAAACAAGGACTTGAAGCGCACCGCGTAAATCCATCCAGGCGCGAAGCGCCGGGGGGGCGCCCGATCACAGCCGCCAGAGTTTCCTTGCATTGCCCGAAAGCAGCTTTGCCCGGTCGTCGTCGCTGACGCCGGCCAGCAGCGCATGCGTCGCCGCAATCCAGGGCGCAAGCCCGCCACCCAGCGTGCAGACCGGCCAGTCGCTGCCCCACACGACGCGATCCCAGCCGAACGCGCCGATCGTATGCTCGACATAGGGTTTTAAGGTTTCCACCGCCCATGTGCCGGGGTCGGCATAGGCGACCACGCCGGAAATCTTGGCGGTAACGTTAGGCCGCCGGGCAATCTCCGCCATGTGCTCGCGCCATGGATGCTCGTTTGCGCCCTTGATGTCGGGCGCGCCGCAATGGTCGAGCACGAAAGAAACGTCGGGTGCGAGGTCGGCCAACGCGATGGCCTTGGGTATCTGGTGCGGCTGTACGACCAGATCGAAGGTCAGGTGCTGCCCTGCCATGCGGGCGATGTTTTCGCGAAACAGCGCGCCTTCGGAGAGGTCGTCGGGCACCACATGCAGAACGCGACGAAACCCCTTCACGAAGGGATCGGCCTGCTGGCGTTCGAGATGGGCGGCAAAACCTTTTTCCTCGGGGCGGCAGGAGGCGATCGCGCCCACCAGCAAGCTGCCCACCCGCGAGGCCAGCGCCTTGACACGCTCCGTCTCGGCATCGATGTCGGTGGGATCCACATCGACTTCCATGTGGAGAGCGGCCGCTATGCCGGCACGCTTGGCCTGAACCGCGTATTCCTCGTACAGGAAATCACGGTCCAGCGCCGGGACGCCGGCAAGCCAGGGGTAACGCAGGGCGGAGCGGTCGATCAGATGCAGATGGGTATCGACGATCATCCGTTCTGCTCCCCCTGCGCCTTGTTGGCCCTATGCCGCCTTCTTCGCCTCGCCTTTCGCGTAAGGGTCAAAGCGCTGGTAGAAGCTTTCGCCCTTTTCGGCCATGTCGAGAAGCAGCTTCGGCGCCTTGAACTCCGCCCCGTACTTCTTCTGCAACCGCTTGGCAATCTGGACAAATTCCTTCGCGCCGATGCCGTCGATGTAGGACAGCGTGCCGCCCGTATAGGGTGCGAAGCCGAAGGCGAGGATCGAGCCGACATCGGCCTCGCGCGGGTCGATGACGATTTTTTCTTCCATGACGCGCACGGCTTCCAGCGCGATGGTGACGAGGAGTCGTTGCTGCAATTCCTCGAAATCGACGTCGTCGGCCTTCTTTTGCGGGTACATATCTTTCAGGCCCGGCCACAGCTTTTTCTTGGCCGGCTTTTGCGGATAATCGTAAAAACCCTTGCCGTTCTTGCGACCGAAACGCTGATGCGTATCGACCAGCGCGTCGATGAGTTTCATCTGCTCAGGGTCTACCGCCTTGTCGCCCAGATCGCGAAGCGTCTGCTTCATGATCTTTTGCGCCAGGTCGACCGCCGTCTCGTCGGTCAAAGCCAGCGGCCCGACCGGCATGCCGGCGGCGCGCGCGGCATTTTCGATCATGGCTGCAGGCACGCCTTCGATCAGCATCTTGTAGGCTTCCGACATGTAGCGCAGCACGCAGCGGTTGACGTAGAAGCCGCGCGTGTCGTTGACGACGATCGGCGTTTTCTTGATGGCGCGCACGAAATCAATCGCGGTCGCCAGCGCCTTGTCGCCGGTCTTCTTGCCCAGAATGATCTCGACCAGCAGCATCTTGTCGACCGGCGAGAAGAAGTGGATGCCGACAAAATTCTTCGGGCGCGCCGAATTCTTCGCCAGCGACGTGATCGGGATGGTCGAGGTGTTCGACGCAAACACGGCCGACGATTTGAGCACCGCCTCGGCCTGTTCGGTGGCGGCCTTCTTGACACCTGAATCCTCGAACACCGCTTCGACCACCAGTTCGCAGCCGGCAAGCAGCGCATAGTCGGCCGTGGGCGTTATCAGGCCGAGAAGCTTTTCCTTGTCCTCTAGCGTAGCGCGGCCCTTCTTGATCAGGCCGTCCATCAAGCCTTCCGAATGCGCCTTGCCCTTTTCGGCCGATGCCGTGTCGCGGTCGAGCAGCACCACCGGGATGCCCGCCTTGGCAGTGACGTAGGCGATGCCCGCGCCCATGAAGCCCGCGCCAAGCACGCCGATCTTCTTGAACTTCGTTTCCGGAACGTCGGCGGGGCGGCGCGCGCCCTTGTTCAGTTCCTGCAGCGAAATGAACAGCGAGCGGATCATCGCCGCTGCTTCCCTCGTCTGCATGATTTCCGTGAAGTAGCGCAGTTCTATGCGCAGGCCGGTGTCGAACGGCACCAGCAGGCCTTCATAGACGCATTTCAGGATGGCGGTCGCGGCCGGATAATTGCCGTAGGTTTCGCGGCGCAGGATGGCGATTGCCGGCGGCCAAAGGTTCGCGCCAGCCGCCGAATAGATCGGGCCACCCGGCAGCCGAAAACCCTTTTCGTCCCAGGGTTGGATCGGCTTCAAGCCGCCCTTGATCATCGCCTTGGCGGCTGCCACCAGGTTGGCCGGCTCGACGATTTCGTGGATCAACCCCATCGCTTTCGCCTTCTTCGGTGTCAACGTCTGGCCGGAGGTCAGCATCTGCAAAGCCTGCTGCTGGTCGGTCAGGCGCGGCACGCGTTGGGTACCGCCGGCACCCGGAAAGATGCCGATTTTTACCTCGGGCAGCGCCATCTTCACCTTGTCCGAATCCGCAGCTATGCGGCCGTGGCAGGCGAGCGACATCTCGAACGCGCCGCCCATGCAGGTGCCGTTGATGGCCGAGACGAACGGCTTGCCGCAAGTTTCCAGCTTGCGGAACAGGCCGCTCATGAAGCCGGCCGTATCGAACAGTTTTTGGGTCGCTTTTTCGAGATTGCCCGCCTTTTCCTTGGCGAAGGTCTTCAACATCTTTTGCAGCATGGCGATGTCCGCGCCGCCGGAGAAAGTCTCCTTTCCGGAGGTGATGACCGCGCCCTTGATGGCCGCGTTCGAGGCGACGTGATCGACGATGGCGTCCAGTTCGCTTATCACCCCCTCGGTGAAGACGTTCATCGAACGGTCGGGCATGTCCCAGGTAATCAGCGCAATGCCGTCGGCATCGGTTTCGAGAGTGAAATTGGTGTAGGTCATTTTCCAGGCCCCCTTATACGCGTTCGATGATCGTCGCGGTGCCCATGCCTGCGCCGATGCACAGCGTCACCAGAGCGGTGTTGAGGTCCCGCCGTTCAAGCTCGTCCAGCACCGTGCCCAGGATCATCGCGCCGGTGGCACCCAGAGGGTGGCCCATGGCGATCGCGCCGCCATTGACGTTGATCTTGTCGTGCGGGATTTCGAAGGCCTGCATGTAGCGCAGCACCACGGCGGCGAAGGCCTCGTTCAGTTCGAACAGGTCGATGTCGGACAGCTTCATCCTGGCGCGCTTGAGCAACTTCTCGGTGACGTCGACCGGGCCGGTCAGCATCAGCACCGGCTCGGAGCCGATGTTGGCGAAGGTGCGGATGCGGGCGCGCGGCTTCAGACCCATCGCCTTGCCGGCCTTTCTGGAGCCGAGCAGCACGGCGGCCGCGCCATCGACGATGCCGGAGGAATTGCCGGCATGGTGGACGTGGATGACTTCCTCGACTTCCGGATGCTTCTGCACGGCGACCGCGTCAAAGCCGCCCATTTCGCCGGGCATGACGAAGGACGGGTTGAGCGCCGCCAGCGACTGCATGTCGGTGGACGGGCGCATATGCTCGTCATGGTCGAGGATGGTCAGGCCGTTCTGGTCCTTGATCGGAATGACCGAGTTCTTGAACCAGCCCTTTTCCCAGGCGTGCGCGGCGCGCTTCTGGCTTTCCACCGCATAGGCATCGACGTCATCGCGCGAAAACCCGTATTTGGTGGCGATCAAATCGGCCGAAATGCCCTGCGGCACGAACCAGCCGGGAAAGCCGACCGAGGGGTCCATGTACCAGGCACCGCCCGACGCGCCCATGCCGACGCGGCTCATGGATTCGACGCCGCCGGCGATGACGATCTCGTCCGCAGCTTGCGCGATCTTGGCCGCAGCGAGATTGACGGCGTCGAGGCCCGATGCGCAGAAGCGCGAAATCTGCATGCCCGGCGCCCTGTCGTCATAGCCGGCCTCGAAAGCAGCCGAACGCGGAATGACGGCACCCGCCTCGCCGACCGGGTCGACGCAACCGAAGATGATGTCGTCCACGGTGCCGGTGTCCAGGCCGTTGCGGTCGCGGATGGCTTCCAGTGTCCTGGCCGCAAGCCGCACCGCCGGAACCTCATGCAGCGCGCCGTCCTTCTTGCCGCGTCCGCGCGGGGTGCGGACGGCGTCATAGATGTAAGCCTCTGTCATTTTTCGACTCCTCGGTTTGCGGATCGACGCTAGAGCGAGCGGCCGATCAGCAATTTCATGATCTCGTTGGTGCCGCCATAGATACGCTGGACGCGGGCGTCGCGGTACATGCGGGCAATGGGATATTCATTCATGTAGCCATAGCCACCATGCAATTGAAGGCATTCGTCGACAACTTTTCCCTGCAAGTCGGACAGCCAGTATTTGGCCATCGAAGCCGTTACCGGATCGAGTCCGCCGGCAAGGTGGCGCTGGACGCAATCATTGTAGAAAACACGGCCGATAGTGATCTCGGTCTTCAGTTCGGCAAGCCTGAACTGGGTATTCTGGAAATCGAGGATCGCCTTGCCGAACGCCTTGCGTTCCTTGACGTAGTCTATGGTAAGCGCCAACGCACGCTCGGCCATGGCAATCGCCGTGGTGCCGATCATCAGCCGCTCCTGCGGCAATTGCTGCATGAGTTGAACGAAGCCCTGCCCTTCCTCGGACCCGAGCAGATTGGCGGTCGGCACGCGCATGTCGGTGAAGAACAGTTCCGATGTGTCGTTGGCCTTCAGCCCGATCTTGTCGAGGTTGCGGCCGCGCTCAAAGCCTTCTTGCCCGTCTGTTTCGATGACGATCAGCGACGTGCCCTTCGCGCCCTTCTCCGGGTCGGTCTTGGCAACGACGACCATCAAATTGGCAAGCTGGCCGTTGGTGATGAAGGTTTTCGAGCCGTTGATACGGTAGTGATTGCCGTTCTTCTCCGCTCGCGTTTTCACGCCCTGCAGGTCGGAGCCGGCACCCGGTTCGGTCATGGCAATCGCGCCGATCAGTTCGCCGGTGGCGAGCTTCGGCAGCCACTTTTTCTTCTGCTCCTCCGAGCCGTAATGGAGGATGTAGGGCGCGACGATGGCGTTGTGCAGGCCGATGCCGAAGCCGTCGACGCCGACATGGCCGATGGCTTCGATGATCGCGCTTTCATGGGCAAACGTGCCGCCCGAGCCGCCATATTCTTCCGGCATGGAGGCGCACAATAGGCCGGCGCTGCCCGCTTTTTCCCAGGCCGAACGGTCGACCATCTCCGCTTTTTCGAACGCGTCGTAGCGCGGCGCGATTTCCTCCGACATGAACCGGTGCGCCATATCGTAGAGCATGGCGACGTCTTCGCTGACCCAGCCGGGCTTGGGAAGGGAGAGGATTTCCGAGGGGTTGCTGGCCATGCCTTTGCTCCGTCAGAACGCCTCCGCCGGCAGCGCCATCATCGTATCCGCGCCACTGGATAGACGCGCCAGATGGGCCGAAGTTTCCGGCATCACACGCTCCATGAAGAAACGCGCCGTGACAAGCTTGTTGTCGTAGAAGGCCGCATCCGATGCGCCGGCCTTTGCCTGCGCGACCTTGGCCATCTGCCCCCACATATAGCCGAGCGCGACGAGGCCGAATAGGTGCATGTAGTCGGTGGAAGCGGCTCCGGCATTGTCGGGGTTCTTCATGCCGTTCTCCATCAGCCACAACGTCGCCGCCTGCAGATCGTTCAAGCCTTTCTTCAGGCCCTTGGTGAAAGGCATCATCTTCTCGTCGGCGCGGTTTTCCTCGCAGAAGTCGCCGACCTCGTTGAAGAAGGCCTGCACGGCGCGGCCGCCGTTCAGCGCCAGCTTGCGGCCGACGAGGTCGAGCGCCTGGATGCCGTTGGCTCCCTCGTAGATCATGGCGATGCGGGCATCGCGGACGAACTGGCTCATGCCATGCTCTTCTATATAGCCGTGGCCGCCGAACACCTGTTGCGCCATCACCGCATGGTCGAAACCCTTGTCGGTGAGCACGCCCTTGACGATGGGCGTCATCAGGCCGAGCAGGTCGTCCGACGCCTGCCGGTCGGCGGCGTCACCTGAGCGGTGCGCCACGTCGGACTTGAGCGCGGTCCACAGCACCAGCGCGCGGCCGGCCTCGTTGAAGGCCTTCATGGTCATCAGTGCGCGGCGAATGTCGGGGTGGACGATGATCGGATCGGCCTTGCCGTCCTTGTTTTTCGCGCCGGTCAGCGAGCGGCCTTGTAAGCGTTCCTTCGCATAGGCGACAGCGTTCTGGTAGGCGATTTCCGACAGGGATTGCCCTTGCAGGCCGACGCCCAGGCGCGCCTCGTTCATCATCGTGAACATGGCCTTCAGGCCGCCATTCTCCTCGCCGAGCAGCGTACCTTGCGCCTCGTCGTAATTCATGACGCAGGTGGCATTGCCGTGGATGCCCATCTTCTCCTCGATAGAGCCGCAGGAAACTTTGTTACGCTCGCCGGGGTTGCTTTTACCATCGAGCTTGAATTTCGGCACGATGAAAAGGGAAATGCCCTTGGTGCCTTCCGGCGCGCCCTCGATGCGGGCCAGCACCAGATGAACGATGTTGTCGGCCATGTCGTGCTCGCCGGCCGAGATGAATATCTTCTGGCCGGAAATCTGGTAGGTGCCGTCACCGTTCGGAACCGCCTTGGTGCGCAACAGGCCGAGATCGGTGCCGCAATGCGGTTCGGTCAGGTTCATGGTGCCGGTCCACGAACCCTCGATCATCTTCGGCAGAAAGGTCGCCTTCTGCTCGTCGCTGCCGTGGGTGACAATGGCCGCGATCGCACCCTGCGTCAGGCCCGGATACATCATCAATGCCATGTTGGCCGAAACCATATATTCGGCAACCGCGGAATGCACCGCATAGGGCAGGCCCTGCCCGCCATGCTCGGCGGGTGCCGCCAGCCCCATCCAGCCGCCTTCGCGATACTGGTCGTAGGCTTCGCAAAAACCTTTCGGTGTCGTCACCGAGCCGTCGTCGTGGCGGATGCAGCCTTCCATGTCGCCGACGCGGTTGAGCGGCAGCATGACGTTTTCGGCAAGCTTGGCGCCCTCTGCGAGGATCGCCTCGAGCACGTCGGGCGTCGCGTCGGAAAAGCCGGGAAGATTCGAATAGCGCTCGTACCCCAGGACTTCGTTCAGCACGAACAGGGTATCGCGCACTGGCGCCGTATAAATCGGCATGTCTTTCTCCACCTTGCAGTATTGGCGACAGGCACCCGAAAGCGTCGCGGATCGACGCCCATCCATTATCAAAAAGTGACGTTTGCGTAAACGTCACTAGCCACGAAGACCTATCGGGCCGCGCGCGCAGCAGCAGCCGTGCGCTCGGTCAGCATGATGCGGACCACCGACATCGATTCGCCAAGTTCGGCGATTGCTTCCTCGATGGCGGCACGCTGCTTCAACAGGCGGGCCATCTGCTTTTCCGATTTGTCGAGCGCCACTTTGAGCTGTTTCGTATTGGCGCTCGCCGGATCGTAGAGATCGATCATCTGCTTGACGTCGCGCAACGAGAAGCCAACCTTGCGGCCAAGCAGGATAAGCTTCAGCCGCGCCCTGTCGCGCCGCGTATAAAGCCGCGTCGCGCCCTCCCTTTTCGGATGGAGCAGGCCCTTGTCCTCGTAGAAACGCAATGTCCGCAGGGTTACGTCGAAGGCTTTCGCCATCTCGCCGATGCGGGTCAGGCCGTCATCGTCCTTCGAGCCACCAGCGCGAATTTCAGTTTGGCTGTCGACGTTCAATTCCATGGTCACCCTCCCCGTATCCACGGCGCAATCTGGATTGCCTTGCCCGTGCAGACCGCTTCCGGCTCGCCCTTCCGGATCGTGGACAGGGCAAATAGCGAGATTTGCGCGTCTGCTTCTTACGTTTACGTAAACGTATACGAAATTCGACCCCGGGTTGCAAGAGGCATCGCATCGCCTGACGCGCGAAGGGGAACCGGTTTCAAGACGACGCGATCATATCAAACGGGGCTGAGGCGCGCGTACCGCTCCAGCGACGCCCCACCTCCTCCGGTTGCTTCCGGCGGCCCGTTCCTGAACAAATCTTGAAGGTTCTTAAGTTTGGTTAACGCGTTGTTTACCATGTCGGGGGAAATGTGCGCATGTCGGTCACCGTGGTCACCCCTGTATCGAGTTTTTCACGGACTTCGAAGCGCTGAGCAGAACGGGCCATCAGGTCGCCTTTTTGTGAAGCCGCTGCGATCGCGACAGGAGTTGAGGGGAAACCGGCCTTCGCCGGTCATTTCGAAAACGGGCGTCCCGATGAACAGCAAGCGGTCCTATCTCGATACACTCAACGCCGGCCGGCAACGCAGGCCGCTCGGCTCGCTGGATCAACTCAACCAGTCGCTGGAGGCGCTGGAACGGCAGATCGCCCGGCCGCGCGACGCGGAGCCGCGCTATCCCGGCACGCAGCCTTACGCGCAGCGGCCGCTCGAAGAGCTTCGTGCGCAAAGCCGCGAACGGCCGATACCCTACCCGCAGCCCCGCTCTTACCAGGAGCCCCACCGTTACCCGGAACAACGTCCGGCGCCGCAGGCCGCGCCGCGTTTCGAGCAGAACTACCAGGCGCTTGCCCGCGACATCGACCGCGCTCGCAGCCAGGAAGACGGCATCGCGACGGTCGGCAAGATCGCCAGCGAACTGAGCAGCCTGCGCGAAGAACTTCGCCACCAGATGACGGCCGGCCTGCACCGTGAATTCGAATCGCTGCGCAACGATATCGGGCGCGCCTACAAATCGGCGCCGTCTTCCAAGGAAAGCGCGGAGCTTGGGCGCGAATTCGAGCGGCTTTCAGGCGCGATCCAGACGCTCGCCGACAAGGGCGACGACCGCAGCATCAACATGCTTCGGCTGGAAATGGAACAGATCAAGGGCGCGCTCGATCTTCTGGCGCGCGAGGAAAGCGTCCAGTCGGTCGACCGCCGCTTCGACGATTTCGACCGGCGCTGGAGCGCCTTCGAAAACCGGGTCGACGCCGCCGCAGGCTCGCGGGCGGACGGCCCCGGCATCGCCATGCTGGCCGAACGGCTGGAGCAGATCGGCAGCGCCGTCAACAATTTGCCCGAATCGCTGTCGCTTCGATCGCTGGAAGAGAAACTGCGCACGCTGGCCGGCGCCGTCGATCATTTTGCCAGCCGCGAGAACGATTTCGGCCACGATACGCTGGGCATGATCGACGAGCGGCTGGACGAGATTTCACGCGCCATCGTCGCCTCGAGCGTCGCCGCGCAGTCCAGCAATCTGGACCCGGAACTGTTCGAGCGCATCGAACACCGCATCGCCGCCCTTGCGCAGCAGATCGAGGAAGTGGCGGCCGAGCGGCCGGGCGGCGAGACGATCGACCGCCTCAACATGCTGTCGGCACGCGTCGACGACCTGGTAGCCAACGCCAATCTGCCGGAGCAGGCGATGGAGCGCCTCGGGCAACAGATCGCGATGATTGCCGACAAGATCGACCATGCGCCCGCCACGCCGGATGCCGACTATATCTTCCAGGGGCTGGAGCAGCGCTTCGATGCGCTTTCCGGCACGATGGAACGCCGCCAGGACGATGCGCTGGAACAAGGCAACATGCTGTTTCGCGATCTGGAGCGGCGGCTGAGCGAGGTTGCCGGCAGGCTGGACGAGCGTGCCTCGGGCGTGGACATCGACAGCGGCGGCATCATGGATGCCATCGACGCCCGCTTCAACTCGCTGGCGCAGCGGCTGGAGACACGTGCGCCGGATCCGGCAGGCCAGGCGGCGCTGCGCGGGCTGGAAAGCCGGCTCGAAGACATTTCGGCGCGGCTGGATGCTTCCGCGGCCCAGGTCGCCAATATCGATCCGGAACTGATCCGCAGCCTGGAAGCGCAGGTCACCGGCCTGTCCGCCCATTTTTCCCGCCCCGGCACGCCGCTGCCGGAGTTCGAGGACATCAGCCCCCGGCTGAGCGAGATCGAGCGCTCGCTGACCGGAGCGCATGACACGATCATCAGCGCGGCGCGCGAAGCGGCGGAGAACGCCGTGCGCTCGCTGGCCGGGTCGAGCGCCAACACGCAGGCCGTTTCCGGCCTCGCCGATGACCTCAAGACCCTTGAAAAGCTGACCCGGCGTTCGGACGAGCGCAACTCGAAGACCTTCGAGGCCATCCACGACACGCTGCTGAAGATCGTCGAGCGGCTCGGCTCGCTCGAGCACCGCGAGGCAGCCGAGCCGATCCCGGCGGCAAAGATCGCGATCCACGACGCGCCCTCCATGGATATCGACCAGCCCGCATCGCTGGCGGATGCCATGAGCACAGCCGACACAATGACCGCCGTCGATGACGTCGAGCCGGTGACGCGCACCCCGGCGCAGGCGGCCGCAGCTGCGGCGCTTGCAGCGCTCGGCTCGGACACCATGGTCGACCAGCCGGAGCGGACCGGGCGCAGAAAGTCCATGCTGGGCGGCCTCGCCCGTGCCTTCGCGAAGAAGGATGTCGACGCTGACGCGCCTGCCGGTTCCGCGCCGACAGTGGATGCGCCAAGCGTCGACCTTGACGAGCCGCTCGATCCCAAGCTTGCCAACCGGCCGCTGGAACCGGGTTCTGGCGCGCCGGACCTGAACGCCATCATGAGGCGGGTGCGCGACGAGCGTGCGCAACCGACCCGCCAAGGCGAGGTCGACGCCTCCAAGTCGGACTTCATCGCCGCCGCCAGGCGCGCCGCGCAAGCCGCCGCAGCCGAGGCCGATACGCTGAAGCGCCAGTCGAGCCTTGCCGGCACGACCGGCTCGCGCAAGCTGGGCGACCTGCTCAGGGCGCGCCGCAAGCCGATCATGATGGCCGCCGCCGCCATCATGCTGGCGCTTGCCGGCATGCAGCTCGGCAAGGCCTTCCTGTCCAATCCCGACCAGGCCGCCAGCAACGACGCGCCGCCTGCCGTGGTCGAACAGAAGACGGAAATCGCTTCGGCCGCTCCGACGCCTGTTGCTGTCGAAGACATGGGGGCCGCCGAAAATATCGGGGCCGTCGAAAAGGCGCAGAACACCGCCGGCACCGAACCGGTACGCGTCGTCGGCAGGCCGGATGCTTCCGATGCAACGACCGGCAGTGGCGCCGAAGAGCCACCCGCCATGACCGCCGGGTCGCATGACGAGGTATCGCCGGTCCATGCCGATCTGACCGGCACCGAGACGGCGACGCCCGAGATCGAACACGCATCCATCGGACAAGCGCCAGCAACGATCGCAGCCGACACCACCGGCGCGGTGATCCCCGCATCGGCCAAGCTTGCCGCAGCCGACCCTGCGCCGACCGCCATCGACATTCCGGCCGGGGCCGGCCCGGAGGCTTTGCGCCAGGCCGCATCGGAAGGCGACGCCAAGGCACTGTTCGAAATCGGCTCTCGCTATGCCGAAGCGCGCGGCGTCAAGGAAGATATGGCTTCCGCCGCCAAATGGTACGAAAAATCGGCTGAACTCGGTTTCGCGCCGGCCGAATACCGTATCGGAAATTTCTACGAAAAGGGCCTCGGCGTTGCCCGCGACATCCAGAAGGCCAAGACCTGGTATCAACTCGCAGCCGGACAGGGCAATGCCAGCGCCATGCACAATCTTGCCGTGCTGTTTGCGATGGCGGCCGACGGCGTGACCGACAATGAGTCGGCCGCGCGCTGGTTCCAGGCGGCGGCGGATCTGGGGGTCAAGGACAGCCAGTTCAACCTCGGCATCCTTGCGGCTAAGGGCGTCGGCATGCCGCAGAATCTCGAGGACGCCTATAAATGGTTCGCGCTCGTGGCCAAGACCGGCGACAAGGACGCCGCCTCCAAGCGCGACGAGATCGCCAAGGCGCTGCGCCCCGAGCAGCTTGAGCGCGCCCGCGCCACGACGGAGCTTTGGAAGGCCAAGCCCCTCGACCAGGCGGCCAACTCGGTCGACATTCCCGAATCCTGGCACGAGGGAACGCCTGCCGTGACGGCCAGCATCGACATGAAGAAGGCCGTGCAGAACATCCAGCGCATCCTGAACAAGAACGGCTACGATGCCGGCGGCGCCGACGGCGTGATGGGGCAGAAGACGAAGACCGCCATCATGGCCTTCCAGGGCGACAACGACATGAAGCCGACCGGCGAAGTCGACGAAAAGCTGGTCAAGGCGCTGCTTGCGCACAAATAACGGCGTCGGCGTCGTTTCCACGACGCCACGCCACAAATTTGCCTGTTAACCGCTTGAGATGTCTTTCGTTTCGACATCTGACCCGCATTGGGCCGTCACGGCAAGATCGGGTTAGCTTTTCGGTGTTATAGACAAGCAGCGGCCATGTCGGCCGACAGGCAAATTGGTTGAGACAGACGGGTGGGCATTTATCTCCCGATCGCGGAAATTTCCGTCAATGTCTTCGTACTGCTGGCAATGGGCACAGCGGTCGGCTTTCTGTCGGGCATGTTCGGCGTGGGTGGCGGCTTCCTCATCACCCCGCTGCTGATCTTCTATAACATCCCGCCGGCCATAGCGGTCGCCACCGGCGCCAACCAGGTCATCGCCTCATCCTTTTCCGGCGCGCTGTCGCACATGAAGCGCGGAACCCTCGACTTCAAGCTCGGCGGGGTGTTGCTGGCGGGCGGCGTCGTCGGCTCGACCGGGGGCATTTTCGTCTTCGGGATACTGCGCCGGCTGGGCCAGCTCGACCTGTTCATTTCGCTGCTCTATGTCGTGCTGCTCGGGACCGTGGGCGGCCTGATGCTGGTCGAAAGCGTCAATGCGCTGCGCAAGACCCGCAGCGGAGCTGCGCCCGTGCTGAAGAAGCCCGGCCAGCACAACTGGATCCACCGCCTGCCCCTGAAGATGCGCTTCCGCGCCTCGAAACTGTTCGTCAGCGTCATCCCGGTGCTGGGCCTTGGCGCGGCCATCGGCTTCCTGTCTTCCATCATGGGCGTCGGCGGCGGCTTCATCATGGTGCCGGCGCTGATCTACCTGCTGAAGGTTCCCACCAACGTCGTCATCGGCACTTCGCTGTTTCAGATCATCTTCACTTCGGCCTATACGACGCTGATCCATTCGGCGACCAACCAAACCGTCGATATCATCCTCGCCTTCATCCTGATGGCGGGCGGCGTCGCCGGCGCGCAATACGGCGCCAAGGTCGGGCAGAAGCTGCGCGGCGAGCAGCTGCGGGCGCTGCTGGCGCTGCTGGTACTGGCGGTCGCCATCCGCCTTGCCATCGACCTGTTCGCCCGGCCGCCCAACCTCTATTCGCTGTCAACCGTAGGCCTCAGTTGATGAGGGTCTTGCACAAATTCCTCTGTATGCTCGCGGCGCAAGGCACGCTAGCATTCGCTTTGGCCGCAGCAGCACAGGCGCAGCCACAGGCGCCGCGCGTGCAGACCCCCGCGCATCACGAAGGCATCCAGATCGGCCTGTCCACGGACAATGTGTCGATCACGGCGGGCTTTTCGGGCGCCGATCTCACCATTTTCGGTTCGCTGGAGGACGCTGACCCGCAGGTCGCAAGGCAGGGGCGCTACGACGTCATCGTGGTGCTGGAAGGGCCGGGGCAGCCAATCGTGGTCCGCCGCAAGGACAAGGTGTTGGGCGTGTGGGTCAATCTCGAATCGGAAACCTTCGACAACGTGCCGGTTTCCTATTCGATGGCCAGCACAAGGCCGCTTCAGGACATTACCGAACCCAACAGCTACAGGCAATTGTCGCTCGGCCCTAGCAACATCTACATGCAGCCAGCGGAAGGCGACGACAGCAGCCCCTCAACCATCAAGGAATTCACCCAGGCGCTGCGTGACCGCAAGGCGGCGGCCGGGCTCTACAGCGAGAATGTCGGCGGTGTGCAGTTCCTGTCGCAAAACCTGTTCCGCGCCACGGTGCGGCTGGCGCCCGACGTGCAGATCGGCACCCACAAGGCGCGCGCCTTTCTGTTCAAGAACGGCCTCTTCATCAAGGAAAACTCCGCGCAACTCGAGATCCGCAAGTCCGGCTTCGAGCAGATGATTTTCCGCCTCGCCCATAACCATTCGGTCTTCTACGGCCTCTTCGCCGTCTTCCTGGCAATCGTGACCGGCTGGCTGGGCCGTGTCCTGTTCCGCAAAGACTGATGCGGCGCTACGTCAAGGCGAGGTATACAATCCGCCCCAGCGCGCCGAGGAGCAGCACAAATGTCGCGATGGCCTGGATGAAGAACCCAGGATATCGCTTTTTCGGCTCCGAGATATATCCGACGAAATACGCCACGCGGCCGATAAGCCACAGGACGCCGAAGCCGGCTGCCCAGCCGGCGCTCCAATAAATCGCGAACAGCCACATCGCGGGAAGGAAGATCAGCAACCATTCGAGCGTGTTCGTGTGGGCCCGAACGGCTCTTTCGAGCAGCGGATCGCCGGTCATGGTCGGGGCGAGGATACCGGTCTTGCCATGGGTTCTCGCCACGGTCAGGGCCATTGCGAATATCACGAGCCCGCAAAGCAGGGTCACGATAGCGACCGAGTAGTACCTTTCCATGTCAGCTCCCTTCTGCCTCCGCCCCAGATAGCCGCAACCCTCACCCCGGCCGCAGCATCGAGTGTGGCAGCGCGAAGATACGCTGCGCGCCGAGCATGTAGGCCATCAGGCTTTCGCGGCGAAACAGCCCGGCATAGGCGCGGTCGAGCACGTTGAGCGAGCCGGTATAGGCGCCGAAGGCCGGCATGATCATGCGCCCGCCATCGCCGGCAAAGCAGCGCCGCCGTACCGAGCGGCCCCGCTGCACGATGCGCGCGCACGGATGCAGATGGCCTGAAATCTCGCCCTCGATCCTTTCCGCAGAAGGCTCGTGCCTGAACGAAAGCGCGCCAATGGCGATCTCGCGCACCGTCTTGCCGGACAGGCCGGCAGGCGCATCGGGATCGTGGTTGCCGGCGACCCAGAACCAATCGCGCCCTGCCATCAGGGCTTCAAGCTGTTCGCGAAAGGCCGGGTGCATGCGCGCAGCCCCGCCGCCGTCATGAAAGCTGTCGCCAAGGCTGATGACGATGACCGGCTGGTAATCCGCGATCACTGCTTGAAGCCGCAGGAGGGTCGCTGCCGTATCATAGGGCGGGATCAGCGCACCGCGCCTGGCCAACGACGAACCTTTTTCCAGATGCAGATCGGACACCACCAGAAGCTGGTATTCTGGGAAATAAAGCACGCCGCGCCTGTCGCAGACAGCAAACTCGCCGGCGATGCCGACAAGGTCGCCCCGAACAGGGTCACCGTGGATCGGCGGGGCGCTGGCGGCAGCGAAATTCATCCTTTGCCCATGGCCTCCTCGACCAGATCGGCGGCATCCATCAGAAGCGTTTCGTCGGCCTCGCCATTGACCGGCATCTTGCCGACTTCCAGCATGATCGGCACGGCCAGCGGCGAGATGTGTTCAAGGTGCTTATGCACGATTCGCCCGTGGATGCGCGAGAGCATGTCGGCCAGTCTCCTGACATCGAGCAGCCCGGCGGCAGCATCCGCCCGCGTCGCCTGCAGCAGGATATGGTCCGGCTCGTGGCTGCGCAGCACGTCGTAGATGAGATCGGTCGACACCGTCACCTGCCGCCCACTCTTTTCCTGACCGGGATGGCGCTTTTCGATCAACCCCGAAATCAGCGCACAGGCGCGGAAGGTACGCTTCAAAAGCCATGAATCGGCCAGCCAAGCCTCGAGATCGTCACCCAGCATGTCCTCATCGAACAGTTCACTGAGCGACGGCTTTTTCGCCCGGAACATCTGTCCCATGTCGCCCAGCGACCAGACGGCAAGCGCGTAGTCGGTGGCGACGAAACCGAGCGGCCGCGCGCCAGCCCGCTCCAGCCTGCGTGTCAGCAACATGCCGAGCGTCTGGTGCGCCAGCCTGCCCTCGAACGGATAGGCGACCAGATAGTGCCGGTTGCTGCGTGGAAAAGTTTCGATCAAAAGATCTGCGCGCTTCGGCAGCACCGACTTTTCCGCCTGGATGCGCAGCCAGTCGGCGACCTGCTCCGGCAGGTTTTTCCAGCGCGCCGGGTCGTCCAGCATGACGCGTACCTGTTCGGCCAGATAGGTCGAAAGCGGAAATTTGCCGCCGCCATAATAAGGCACCTTGGCGTCGCTGCCCGGCGCGTTCGAGACGAAACATTCGCTCTCGCGGATGCCCTCGAAGCGCAGAACTTTTCCGGCAAACAGAAACGTGTCGCCATGCGTCAGCGTTTCGAGAAACGCTTCCTCGATCTTGCCCAATGTCATGCCGCCGCGTGACGTCGACGCTTTCGAGCCCGCCTTTACATAGCGCACGTTGAGCGCCGGCACCTCGATGATGGTGCCGACATTGAGCCGGTATTGCTGGGCGAAGCGCGGATGCGAGACGCGCCAGAAGCCGTCCTTGTTCTGGCGGATGCGGGCATAGCGCTCATAGGCTTTCAGCGCATAGCCACCGGTGGCGACGAAATCGATCACGCGGTCGAATGTTTCGCGGTCGAGATTTGCATAGGGCGCCGCCGTGCGGATTTCCACGAAGATGTCGTCAGCGAGAAACGGTGCACCGCAGGCGCAGCCCAGCACATGCTGCGCCAGCACGTCCAGTCCGCCGGCAGTCAGCGGCGGCGTATCCTGCGCGCCAAGATAGTTGGCGTCGAGGGCTGCCCGGCACTCCAGCACCTCGAAGCGGTTGGCCGGGATCAGGATTGCCTTCGACGGCTCGTCCATGCGGTGATTGGAACGGCCGATGCGCTGCGCCAGCCGGCTCGCTCCCTTCGGCGCGCCGACATGCACCACCAGATCGACATCGCCCCAGTCGATGCCGAGATCGAGCGTCGAGGTGGCGACGATGGCCCTGAGCGCATTGTCGCCCATCGCCTTTTCCACGCGCCGGCGCTGGCCGACATCGAGCGAGCCGTGATGCAGCGCGATCGGCAACGTATCCTCATTGACCCGCCACAGTTCCCGAAACAGCAGTTCCGCCTGGCTGCGCGTGTTGACGAACAAAAGCGTTGTCCTGTGCCGTTTGATGGCGTCGTAAATCTCTGGCGTCGCATAGCGCGCCGAATGCCCCGCCCACGGCACGTGTTCTTCTGAATCGAGGATGGTAATATCCGGCTTTGCGCCGCCTTCGACGGTGATGAGGCTGGCCATTTCGCCGGGCGGATTCTGGCTGACCAGCCAGCGCCGCAATTCGTCCGGCTCGGCTACCGTCGCCGACAGGCCGATGGTCTGCATGGCGGGCACGAATTTGCGCAGCCGCGCCAGTCCCAGCGCCAGCAGATGGCCGCGCTTCGATGTTACCAGCGAATGCAGTTCATCGAGCACGACATAGCGCAAATCCTCGAAGAAGCGCACGGCATCGGCAGACGCGATCAGCAGCGCCAGTTGCTCCGGCGTGGTGAGCAGAATATCCGGCGGAACCAGCTTCTGCCGCGCCCTTTTGTGCTGCGGCGTGTCCCCGCTGCGCGTTTCTATCGTGACAGCCAGTCCGATTTCCGCCACCGGCTTGCCGAGATTGCGCTCGATATCGACGGCCAGCGCCTTGAGCGGCGAGATGTAGAGCGTGTGGATGCCGCGCCGGGCAGCGCCGGGTTTTCGCTTGGGCCGATGCGCCAGTTCGGTCAGCGTCGGCAAGAACCCGGCCAGCGTCTTGCCGGCCCCGGTCGGCGCGATAAGCAGCACCGATTGCCCGGCTTGAGCGCGGGAAAGCAGTTCGATCTGATGCGCGCGCGGAGTCCACCCCTTTGCCGCGAACCATTTTACGAACGGTTCGGGAAAACGGACAGCGGTATTTTCGTCGGCAAGGGGCTGCTCGATGGTCACCCGGCAGAGGTAGCGCGGCGGCGGGCAATCGCCAAGGAAATTCTGGAACAAAAAGTGATCGGAGCCGGTGACGCTCCCGGCCTACTCTGCCGCGACGCCCTGCTGGAAGGCGGCAAGGGCAGCCTTCAGCCCGTCAGGACCGGCTGCCACCGTTTCCGACAACGGTGAAAAGCCAGCGCCCAGCATCTTGCGGCCAAGCATATGGTCGCCGGGACGGTTGACGGATTCGATGCCGAGCAGTCGGTCGCCGGCATAGTGGTAGATGGAAAACCGGTTCTCGTCGAAATCGCCCAGCACCACATTGCTGTCGCTGCCGGCGGTGAGGCCCACCATCTGCAGCTTCATGTCGCCGATGTCCGACCAGAACCACGGCACCGCGGCAAAGGCATCCGCATGGCCGGTGATGGTGCGCGCCGCGAGACGCGCCTGGTCGGTGGCGTTCTGCACCGATTCCAGCCGCACGTCGCCGCCGGTGAGCCAGTGGCGGTAGCTGGCGGCATCGCCGATCGCCAGCACCTGCGGGATCGAGCTGCGCATCTGCTGGTCGACACTGATGCCATTGCTGGTGGCGAGGCCGGCGGCTCCAGCCAATTCCACATTGGGCACCACACCGATGCCGATGATGACCATTTTCGCCGGCAGGCGTTCGCCGGCGGAGGTGACCGCCGCCACGACATGGCCGTTTTCGCCCTCCAGCCGCTCGACCGTCGTGCCGGTCAGGATGCGCACGCCCAGCGCCTCCAGCCGCTTGTGCACATGGCTGGCAACAACCGGCGCAACGGCGCGGCCGAGCAGACGCGGCGCCGCCTCGACCACCGTGACCTTGCGGCCGCCCGCCGTGAGGGTCGCAGCGATTTCAAGGCCGATGAAGCCGCCGCCGAGGATGACGACTTCCTCGCTTTGGCCGCTCTGGTCGCGGATCAGGCGCGCATCACTAATCGAGCGCAGCGACAGCACGCCGGCAAGGTCCGAGCCGGACAGCGGCAGCAGGCGCGGGCGCGAACCGGTGGCCAGGATCAGATGGTCAAAGGCCAGCGTATCGCCGCCGGCGATCTCCAGCCGCTGGCCGCCAAGGTCGATGCGCTCGACCGTGACGCCGGGGCGAAAATCGATGGCATTTCCGGTATAGAAGGTCTCGCCGCGCAACGGCTGCGGCTTGGCCTCCGCGTCCTTGATGAAGGTCTTGGACAGCGGCGGCTTGTGGTAGGGAAGTTCGTTCTCGTCGCCGAGCAGGATGACCGGACCATCATAGCCCTCCTCGCGCAGGCTGGCCGCCGCCTGCACCCCCGCGTGACCCGCACCGACAATGACAACGCCGTTCTTCATGCTGCACCTATCCGTTCGACATCCTAGCCAGACCGCCAAACCGGCGATTGTCCAGTTCCGCCGCGAATGCCGCACTCCGCGGTCGCACCCGGAATGCCCTTTTGTCAATCTCCCACCCATGGAGCGCCTGAAATAGCTGGCCTGCGTAAAACATGAGCCATTTAGTTTAGAATTATTCTAAACTATTGTTTCGATTGTCTTTTCTTGACAAAGACGGTTGACTTTACGGACGAGCATCGTTTTATGTGAGGCAGCGCTATAGCGCACCCCTTTGATGTCTGGGCCTTGAACCCGTTCGATTGGAGGCATTTCGGTGTCTTGTTATCCGGACCGCGCGACGCGGCCATTTTTCGACTTGCCGGCCGCGCAGCAAAGCCTGCGCCTTGATCATCATTCGCACATTCCGCAACTGGCTCCCGGCCATGCCCTTGGCACTGCCGCTGCCCTTCCATGCTGACAGTTCCCAGGAGACGACAATGCTGAAAATCGTCAAGACCCGATATGCCGGCAGGCTTGCTGCCCTTGCCGCCACGGTCGCGCTGACGGCCGCCGTCTTCGTGTTGCCGGCAAAGGCGGAAACCGACGCCAAGACGGTCATCAAGACCTATTCCGATATCGCTCTGGCCAAATACGAGGATTCGCTGACCACCGCGCAGGCGCTCGACAAGGCGGTCGCTGCGCTGATCGCCAAGCCCTCGACTGAGGCGCTGAATGCGGCGCGCGAAGCCTGGAAGGCGGCGCGCATTCCCTACCAGCAGACGGAAGTCTATCGTTTCGGCAACCCCATCGTCGACGAATGGGAAGGCCGGGTGAATGCCTGGCCGCTGGATGAAGGCCTGATCGACTATGTCGACAAGGGCTACGGCACCGAATCGGACGGGAACTCGCTCTACACGGCCAATGTCATCGCCAACAAGACGATCAAGATCGACGGCAAGGAAATCGACGCCTCGAACCTGACACCGGAATTCCTCTCCGGCACGCTGCAGGAGGCGGGCGATATCGAGGCCAATGTGGCTATCGGTTATCACGCCGTCGAATTCCTTCTATGGGGGCAGGATTTGCACGGCACCGGCCCAGGCGCCGGCGAGCGCGCCTATAGCGACTACGACACCGCCAACTGCACCAACGGCAATTGCGACCGCCGCGGCCAGTACCTGAAGTCGGCAAGCGACCTTTTGGTCTCGGACCTGGAGGAGATGGTCGGCAACTGGAAAGACGGCGGCGCGGCGCGCAAGAACCTCGAGGAGGGCGAGCCGAATGCCGGCATTTCGGCCATCCTGACCGGCATGGGTTCGCTGTCCTATGGCGAACTGGCGGGCGAGCGCATGAAACTCGGCCTGTTGCTGCACGACCCGGAGGAAGAGCATGACTGCTTCTCCGACAATACCCATATCTCGCACCTTGAGGATGCGGTCGGCATCCGCGACGCCTATCATGCCAGCTACAAGCGCATCGACGGCTCAGTCGTATCCGGTCCTTCGGTGTCCGACATGGTCAAGGCTGCCGATCCGGCACTGGACAAGGAATTGTCCGACAAGCTCGGCCTGACCGTCGCCAAAATGGAGGCGATCAAGGCGCGCGCCGAGGCCGGCGAGGCCTACGACCAGCAGATCGGCGAAGGCAATACCGAGGGTAACGCCACCGTGCAGGCGGCAATCGACGGACTGGTCGACCAGACCAAGTCGATCGAGCGCGTCGTGTCGGCGTTGAAGCTCGACGCCATCGCTTTCGAAAGCTCGGACAGCCTCGACGCACCGGACAAGGTGTTTCAGTAAGTCGGGGTTTTCCAGTAAGCGGGGTTTCTCCGGAAGCGGGAGCGAAACCCGCTTCACAGGAACGATTAGCCAGATGGAGGTGCGCTCCATCAGCCAAAGAGACGAAAATGCTGATCTGTCAGTGCAATATCATCACGCAAAAGGAAGTCGAGCAGGCAATCATCGCCCTGCTCGACCAGGACCGGTGGCAGCTTATCGTCCCGGCCAAGGTCTATCATTCGATGCACAAGCGCGGGCGCTGTTGCGGCTGCTTTCCAAATGTGGTGGAAACGATCATTCGGGTAACCGAGGCGTATCACGCCAAATCCGCGACGGACGGCGTGGATATCGTTACACACCTGGACCGTGTCAGGGAACTGCGCGTCCAATACGGGAGTACGACCCATGAAAGGCGAACCGCAAATCATCGAGCGGCTTAACGAAGCCCTTTTTCTGGAACTCGGAGCCGTCAATCAGTACTGGGTGCATTTCCGTCTGCTGGAGGACTGGGGCTACACCAAGCTCGCCAAGAAGGAGCGGGCAGAATCGATCGAAGAGATGCACCATGCAGACCGCCTTGTCGCCCGCATCATCTTTCTCGAAGGCCATCCGAACCTGCAGTCCGTCGCGCCGTTGCGCATCGGGCAGAACGTGAAGGAAGTGCTGGAATCCGATCTCGCGGGCGAATACGAGGCCCGTACCGCCTACAAGCGCTCGCGCGAGATTTGCAATGAACTGGGCGACTACGTGACCATGAAGCTGTTCGAGGAATTGCTGGCGGACGAGGAAGGGCACATCGACTTCCTCGAGACGCAGCTCGACCTGCTCGCTTCCATCGGCGACGAAAAGTACGGCCTGCTCAACGCCGACGCCGCCAACGAGGCGGAATAAGGACATGCGGGAATGCGGCGCATACTAGATTTTCTGCGCCGCGCGCGAGGTTCTTCCTTCTCTCCGTTTACGGGGAGAGGGTGTCACGAAGTGACAGATGAGGGGCAGCGCGTGCCACGCTCGCGTCGCCCCTCATCTGCCTGCCGGCATCTTCTCTCCGTTTACGGGGAGAAGCCCGCTATCTTCAGTCTTGCTGCCTTGTTTGGCACTGTTTTCCTATTTGCGGCATGGCCGGCCTTCGCCGACGGCCTTGCCACTACCCGATCCGACCTGACGCCGAAGGATCTGGCGCGGGTCGAGGCGGTCACCAAGCCGACCCGCGATTTTTCCAAGGCCGAGCAGTTCGAGCTGATGCAGGGCGGCGCCGGCACCTCGAAGAAGCGCGTCAACGCCGACGCCTTCTCGCATTCCTCGGCCAACATCAGCTTCGAGGAAGAAGGCACGTTCAAGCTCGGCAATGCGCTTTTCCGCAAGAACTGGGTGTCGTCGCCTTCCTCAACGCAGGCATCCGATGGGCTCGGGCCGCTGTTCAACGCGCGCGCTTGCCAGTCCTGCCATCTGAAGGACGGGCGCGGCCACCCGCCGGAAGCCAGTCTCGACGCCACCTCCATGTTCTTGCGCCTGGCGCGGGAGGCGGACACGGCGCAGGAAAAGGCGGCGGTCGCCAATCACGAAGCGCTCAATTTCCCCGACCCTATCTATGGCACGCAGTTGCAGGACCTGGCGGTACCGGGCCTGTCCGGCGAAGGCCGCATGCGCATAGACTATCACGAAATGCCGGTGACACTGGGCGACGGCACGACACTGTCGCTGCGCAAGCCGAGCTATTCGATCGACGACTTCGCCTACGGCCCGCTGGACCCACGCACCACCTTATCGCCGCGCATCGCCAACCCCATGATCGGTCTGGGGCTGGTTGAGCAGATCCATCCCGCCGACATCTTGGCGCACGCCGACCCAGACGACAGGGACGGTGACGGCATTTCCGGCAAGGCGGCCATCGTGCGCGATCCTGTCAGCGGCGACCTGACGCTCGGCCGCTTCGGCTGGAAGGCGCAGCAGTCGAGCGTGCGCGCGCAGTCGGCGGACGCGCTGGCGGGCGACATCGGTATTTCCTCGCCGGAAGCGCCGCGGCACTGGGGCGACTGCACGGCAGCGCAGGTCAACTGCCTCGCCATGCCGAACGGTGTCCAGCAACGTCTTGGCGAGACCGAAGCGCCGGTGCCGGTGATGGACCTCATCACCTTCTATTCGCAGAACCTGGCGGTGCCGGCCCGCCGCGCCATCGACAAGCCCGATGTGCTGGCCGGCAAGCAGGCGTTTTACGCCATGGGCTGCGTCTCCTGCCATACGCCGAAATTCGTCACGCGGCGCGATACGCCGAACAAGGCGCAGGCTTTCCAACTGATATGGCCATATTCGGACTTCCTGCTGCACGATTTGGGCGACGGGCTGGCCGACGGGCAACAAGTGGGCGATGCCACGGGCAGCGAATGGCGCACGCCGCCACTGTGGGGCATCGGCCTGACGAAAAAGGTCAACGGCCATACTTTCTTCCTGCATGACGGACGCGCCCGCGACCTCACCGAGGCAATCCTGTGGCATGGCGGCGAGGCGAAAAACGCCCGCGACCGCTTCGCCGCCGCCCCCGCCATTGAGCGCGATGCGCTGATCAAATTCCTGGAGTCGTTGTGATGTCGAAGCGGTTTCTCGCTCCGCGGCCCCTTGGGCTGGCTTTTGCGCTGGCCGCGCCGTTGCTGTTGCCGATGGTTCAGCCTGCCGCAGCCGCGGTGAAAGCAGCCGACGTCATCGGTGCGGCCATCGACGGCTTCATTCGACCCGCTTATGCCAGCCTGCACGATCATGCAGCGACCTTGACGACGACCATGCGGGCGCTTTGCGAAGCCCCCTCGCCGGGCAACCTCGTGAAAGCTCGCGCCGAATTTTCCGGCGCTGTCGAGGCATGGTCGACGGTCGAGATCATAACCTTCGGGCCGATCCGCGAGAATAACAGGCTCGAGCGGATGTTGTTTTGGCCCGACCGCAAATCGATAGGTCTCAAACAGGTGCAGGCAGCCTTGGCCGACAAGGATGCGACGGCGACCGATCCTGCCCGGCTTTCCGGCAAAAGCGTTGCTATGCAGGGGTTCGGGGCACTGGAATTCGTGCTCTACGGCACCGGCGCGGAAGCGCTGGCGACCAGCGACGATCCGTATCGCTGCGCCTATGGCGCGGCGGTTGCCGGCAATATCGAGACGATGGCCGGCGATGTCGCGGCGGACTGGGACAAGAAGGACGGGTTTGCCGAGCTGTGGGCCAATCCGGGCCCGGACAATCCGCTCTATCGCGACGGCAACGAGGCCGTCACGGAATTGATGGGCGTTTTCATCAACGAACTCGAGATGGTGCGCGACGTGCGCCTGAATGGCTTTTTCGGCGCCAACCCCGAGGCCGACAAGCCGAAGCAGGCGATCTACTGGCGCTCCGGCAACACCGCCGCTTCGCTCGCCGCCAATCTGGACGGCATGGACCGTCTGTTCACGGTTTCACGTGTCGGCGAGGCGCTTTCGCCGGAAGCCCGCTGGATGGCGGATTCGACCCATATCCTGCTCACCAACGGCGCGGCCGACGCGCGCGCCGTAACCGGACCAATCGGCGAGGCGCTGGCCGACCCGGCGCGTCGGGCAAAACTCGATCATTTCGCGCTGGTGACGAGTACGCTTTCCGGCCTGATCGGCACCCGCATGACCGCCGAGTTCGGCCTTACCGCCGGCTTTTCCTCGCTCGACGGGGATTGAGGTGCGCACGCCGTTGATCGATCGGCGCGATTTCCTGAAGGCCGCGGGCGCAGGCTTTGCGGCGGCACTTGCGCCGTCGGCATGGGCAGCGACGCTCGACACCGATGCCGTGTTCGCCACAGCCTTCGTCAAGCGCGACGGCAGCTACGGCGCGGGCATTCTCTCCGAGGCCGGCAAGCTCATCTATGCGGTTGAAATACCGGACCGGGGCCATGACGTAACCTTCGACCCGGTCACGCGGCGCTCGGTGGTTTTTCCGCGCAAGCCGGGCACCATCGCCGTCGTCTTCGACCACACCGGGCATGCCCAGCCGCTGACCATCGCCAGCGTTGCCGGCCGGCATTTCTACGGGCATGGAGTGTTCTCGCGCGACGGCACGGTGCTCTACGCGACCGAGAACGATTTCGACAATGCCGCCGGTATGATCGGTATCTACGATGCGCGCGACGGGTTTTCGCGCATCGGCGAATTTTCGACCCACGGCGTCGGGCCGCACGAATTGCTGCTGATGGGCGACGACCGTACGCTGGCCATCGCCAATGGCGGCATCGAAACGCATCCCGACTTCGGCAAGGCCAAACTCAATCTGGCGACGATGCAGCCTTCCTATGTGCTGATCGACCGCCTGTCCGGCGATCTCATCGAAAAGCACCAGTTGCCGCCGGACCTGAACCGGCTTTCCATCCGCCACATGGACGCCGACCACGCCGGCACGATCTGGTTCAGTTGCCAGTATGAGGGAGCGACCATAGACCGGCCTTCGCTGGTCGGGCGCGCCGCGCGCGGCAAGGACCTCGAATTGCTGGAAATGCCGGAAAAGGTGCTGAACGGCCTGCACAATTATATCGGCGCCATGGCCGCCAACCATGAGGCAGGGACGATGGCGGTGTCGTCGCCCGCCGGCAACAGCTATGTGGTCTTCGACACGAAAATCGGCAAGGTGGTTTCAGCCACCGACCTGACGGAAGTGTGCGGCATCGCGCCGGACCGCGAAGGCTTCATCGCCACCAGCGGGGCTGGCATGATCGTTCCGGCAGGCGGTGCCGGTATTTCCGAGCCGGACTATGTCTGGGACAACCACATGCACCGCATCGCGCAAGCGCGATAACGCCTTACGCCTAAGCGGCTCTCTTGCCGGCCAGCCGCGCCTTGATGCTGGCGATGTCGGCGCGGGGTGTGGCGGCAAACAGCGTTCTCGTATAGTCGTGCTTGGGGTCGGCAAAAACCTCGTCGCGAGAACCGTATTCCACCGCTTCGCCGAAATACATCACCATGACGTCGTCGGCGATGTAGCGCACGACGGACAAATCGTGACTGATGAACACATAGGTCAGTTGGAACTCGTCCTGCAAATCGGCCAGCAGGTTCAACACCTGCGCCTGCACGGAAAGGTCGAGCGCCGACACCGGCTCGTCCAGCACCAACAGCGACGGGTTCAGCATGAGTGCGCGGGCGATGGCGATACGCTGGCGCTGGCCGCCGGAAAACATGTGCGGATAGCGGTTGTAGTGTTCGGTTCCCAGCCCAACCTTTTTCAGCATGGCCATGGCAAGGTCGCGCCGTTCAGCGGCCGGCTTGCCAGTATTGATCTTGAGCGGCTCGCCCAGAATATCGCCGATCTTCTGGCGGGGGTTGAGCGATCCGTAAGGATTCTGGAAAACGATCTGCACCTTGCGGCGCATTTCCCTGGACAGGCTTTCCTTGGCGATGTCGATCTTGTGCCCGTCGATCAGCAGGTCGCCTGCGGTTGCGGGGTCGATCAACGTGATGATGCGCGCCAGGGTGGACTTGCCGCAACCCGATTCGCCGACGATGGCCAGCGTCTTGCCCTTCTCCACGCTGAAGGAAACGCCCTTGACCGCGTGCACCGTGCGCGCAGCACGAAACACGCTGCCGGCGACATGGTAGTCGCGCACGATGTTCCTGCCTTCGAGGACCGCCGTCATGATGCAGCTCCCGTGGCATTGGCGGCCGGTTCGAACAGCATGTCGGAGATGGTCGGCAGGCGATCGCCCGTAGCATTGTCCGGCAGCGCCGACAAAAGTGCGCGCGTGTAATTGCTCTGCGGGTTTTCGAACAGCGACAGAACGTCGGCCTCTTCCATCTTGCGGCCCTTGTACTGGACGATCACGCGGTCGGCCGTCTCGGCCACCACGCCCATATTGTGGGTGATCATGATCAGGCCCATGCCGTATTCGGCCTGCAGCGAAACCAGCAGGTCGAGAATCTGCTTCTGGATGGTGACGTCGAGCGCGGTGGTCGGCTCGTCGGCAATCAGAAGTTTCGGGTTGCAGGCGATGGCGATGGCGATCATGACCCGCTGGCACTGGCCGCCCGACATCTGATGCGGGAAAGAATTCAGCCGTTCGGCCGGTTCTGCAATACCCACCAGCGTCATCAGTTCGATGGCGCGGGCGCGGCGCTGGGCACGGTCCATGCCCATGTGGAAGCGCAGCACTTCCTCGATCTGGAAGCCGGCCGTGAAGCACGGGTTGAGGCTCGCCATCGGCTCCTGGAAGATCATCGAAATGTCCTTGCCGACGATCTTGCGCCGCTGCTCGGGCGTCAGCGCCAGAAGATCGATGCCATCGAAGGCCATGCGGTCGGCCTTGACCGTCGCCGAACTTGGCAGCAGCCCCATGACGCCAAGCATCGATACCGACTTGCCGGAGCCGCTTTCGCCGACGATGGCCAGCACTTCGCGCGGCTCGACCGACAGGTCGATGCCCTGAACCGCCATGAACGGACCGGTCGAGGTGTCGAACGAGACGGTGAGGTTTTTGATGTCGAGAAGGGGCATGGTCACGACCTCTTCAGCTTAGGGTCGAGCGCGTCGCGCAGGCCGTCGCCGATCAGGTTGATGGCCAGCACCGTAATCAGGATGGCGAGTCCGGGATAAGTGACAACCCAGGGTGCGCGCAGGATGAACTCGCGCGCGTTGGCCAGCATGGTGCCCCATTCGGGCGTCGGCGGCTGTGCGCCCATGCCGAGGAAGCCGAGGGCTGCCGCTTCCAGAATGGCGTTGGAGAACGACAAGGTCGCCTGCACGATGAGCGGGGCGACGCAATTGGGCAGGATGGTCACCAGCATCATGCGCAGATGGCTCGCGCCGGCCACCTTGGCCGATACCACATATTCGCGGTTCTTTTCCGCCATCACGGCGGCACGGGTCAGGCGCGCGAAGTGCGGTTGCAGGACCAGCGCGATGGCCAGCATGGCGTTGAACAGGCCAGGCCCGAGGATCGCCACCAGCACCAGCGCCAGCAGCAGTGAGGGGAAGGACAGGATGATGTCCATGACGCGCATGATCAGCGCGTCGACCCAGCCGCGGAAATAGCCGGCGAGCACGCCGAGGATGATGCCGCTGGAGAGAGAGAACACCACCACCATAAGGCCGATGAACAGCGAATAGCGCGCGCCGAAGATGAGGCGTGAAAGCATGTCGCGGCCAACGGCGTCGGTGCCCAGGATGAAGGTCGACTTGCCGCCTTCGCTCCACATGGGCGGCGTCAGCAGCGAATCGCGGAACTGTTCGTCGGGCAGATGCGGCGCGATCAGCGGCGCGAAGATCGCCGCAAGCACCAGCAGCGTGAACACCACGAGGCCGATGACGGCGCCGGTGTTCATCGAAAAATAGTGCCAGAATTCGGCAAAAGCGCGCTGGCGCGGGCCGGTCGGGACGGCGGCTGTAGCTTCGCCTGCGGACTGGTCGGTCATCTACTGCACCCTGATGCGCGGGTTGATGACGGCGTAGAGCACGTCGACGAGCAGGTTCACCGACATGACGATCAGCGCGATGATGAGAAGACCGCTCTGGACGACGACATAGTCGCGTTTGCCAATGGCATCGATCATCCACTTGCCGATGCCCGGCCAGGAGAAGATCGTTTCGGTCAAAATTGCGCCCGCCATCAGCGTTCCGACCTGCAGGCCGATGGTGGTGACCACCGGGATCAGCGCGTTGCGGAAAGCATGCAGGCCGATGACGCGGCGGGGTGCCAGGCCCTTGGCGCGGGCGGTGCGCACATAATCCTCGCCCAGCACCTCGAGCATGGCGGACCGCGTCTGACGCGCGATGACGGCAAGCGGAATGGTCGCCAGCACGATGGACGGCAAGATGAGGTGGCTGACGGCCGAGCCGAACGCACCGGGCCTGCCCGAGATCAGGCTGTCGATCAGCATGAAGCCGGTGACCGGCTTGAAGAAATACTGCAGGCCGATGCGGCCGGAAACAGGCGTCCAGCCGAGATAGCCGGAAAAGAAAATGATGAGCAGCAGACCCCACCAGAAAATCGGCATCGAATAGCCGGTCAGCGCCACGCCCATGGTTGCCTGATCGAACCACGAACCACGCTTGACGGCGGCGAAAATGCCAGCCGGGATGCCGATGGCCACGGCCAGGATGAGCGCGATGGTCGCCAGTTCGAGCGTTGCCGGAAACAGTACCAGGAACTCGCCCAGCACCGGGCGCTTGGTGGCGATGGAGATGCCGAAATCGCCGGTCAGCACGTTGCCGATATAGTTGAGATATTGCACCACATACGGCTTGTCGTAGCCAAAGCGGACGATCAGCTCGGCATAGCGCTCCGGCGAGACCCCGCGCTCGCCGGCCATTGCGAGGATCGGGTCGCCCGGCAGAAGCCGCACGAAAGCGAACGCCGCCAGCGAAATGCCGAAGACGGTCGGAATGATGAGGGCCAGCTTCTGGAGGAGATAACGGAGCATGTTCTTTAATAAAACGGCGGCGCCAGATGTCCAGCGCCGCCGTTCCTTATTTTGATTTCACCATCCTATTCGGTGACATCAACGCCGTCGAAGCGGTGAATGCCGAGCGGATCCATGACGAAGCCTACCACCTTCTTGTTCATGGGCATGAACACCTTTGAGTGGGCGATCGTCAGCCACGGAGCCTCACGCTTGAAAACGACCTGAGCCTCTTCGTAGATTTTGGTGCGTTCGGCGACATCCGTGGTGGCCTTGCCCTTCAGGAGCAGGTCCTGGAACTCCTTGTTGCACCAGATCGCGTAGTTGGACTGGCCGATGGCGTCGCAGCCGAGCAGGAACAGGAAGTTGTCCGGATCGCCATTGTCACCCGTCCAGCCAAGCTGGAAGGCGCCGTCGCGATCCTTGGCCTTGCCGCGTTCGCGGTATTCCGTCCACTCATAGCTGACAATCTCGGCCTTGACGCCAATCTTGGCATAGTCGGCCTGTATCAGCTCAGCCACGCGCTTGGCGTTCGGGTTGTATGGACGGCTGACCGGCATCGCCCAGATCTTCATGTTCAGATCCTTGACCCCGGCATCGGCCAGCATCTTCTTGGCCGCTTCCGGATCGTAGGGATCGTCCTTGACGTCCTTGTTGTAGGACCACATCGTCGGCGGGATCGGGTTGATGGCCACCTGGCCGGCGCCCTGATAGACCGCATCGATGATCGCCTGCTTGTTGACGGCCATGTTGAGGGCCTTGCGGACCTCGACCTTGTCGAAGGGCGGCATGGTCGTGTTGTAGGCCATGTAGCCGATGTTCAGGCCTTCCTGCTCATCCACATTGAGATTGGTGTCTGCTTGCAGGCCCTTGATATCGGCAGGTGCCGGATAGGACATGATATCGCATTCGCCGG
Source organism: Mesorhizobium sp. A623 (assembly GCF_054489405.1). NCBI lineage: Bacteria > Pseudomonadati > Pseudomonadota > Alphaproteobacteria > Hyphomicrobiales > Phyllobacteriaceae > Mesorhizobium > Mesorhizobium sp. A623. The sequence goes on along the minus strand of NZ_JBTMXB010000001.1, from coordinate 318,511 downwards.
CCATCAGCTTTTGCGCGCGCACCGCCGGATCTGGGGTGATGGCGAAGATCAGATCGTCGATCTTCTGGCGGCCGCCGTAATAGCCGTCCCATGCCTGATAGCGAATGACCGCATCGACCTGGTAATCGACGAACTGGAACGGACCGGTGCCGATCGGCTTTTGCGTGAACTGATCCTTGGTGCCGGCCTTTTCGAGCTGGTCGGCATATTCCTTGGAGACGATGGAAGCGAAGTCCATGCCAAGGTCGGGCAGGAAGGCGACTTCCGGCTTGTTGAGGACGAACTTCACGGTCAGATCGTCAACCTTGACGATCTCCTTGAGAAGGTCCGGGAAGCCCATGCCGGCGAAATACTCCCAGCCGGTGCCGGGCAGGTATTCGAACCACGGATTGTCCTTCTTCCACTGACGCTCGAACGAAAAGATGACGTCGTCGGCGGTGAGATCGCGCGTCGGCGTGAAATAGTCGGTGGTCTGGAACTTTACGCCGGGACGCAGCTTGAAGGTGTATTCCAACCCGTCATCGGACACGGTCCAGCTTTCGGCGAGGCCGGGTGCAATGGTGGTCTTGCCATGCTCGAACTCGACAAGGCGCGAATAGATGGTGCGCGAGGATGCGTCGAAATCGTTGCCGCCGCTCCACGGCGACGGATCGAAGCCGGCGGGCGAAGCCTCCGAGCAATAGACCAATTGCTTGGCCTCGGCCATGCCGCCCATGACGGTTGCAGCCAGCAAGGCGGCCGCAAAAGCCAGTTTCTTTTTCATTGAAGACTCCCTGATTTGTTTCAAGCCCTTTTTGGCAAGGCTTTCGAAGGCCGCATATAAGCACCATTCTTTTTGGAGTGGAACACCCTGCTTGCATTCCGCCCACAAAGCGAAAAATGATTTACTGGCACCGCATGACGCAGGATATTTTTCTAATTCCTGTCGTTTTGTCATATATCAATGGTCTTTTTTTCGCCATTTTCGCCTTGACCGTGCGTCGCCTCGGCAACCCTTGCAAGGATCGGGATAGTCCGCGATAGATAGGCGTCCGGCAAGGGAGGAGCGCGTGGCCAAGACGACAGCAAGGATCGGCTCGGCGAAAGACGAGGCACGAACCGCGCCTGCTCCCGCAAAGCACGCAGAAAAGGGCGCTTCGTCAAAAAAGGCACCCGTAAAGGCGGCCGTCGCCGGAACGAAGGCGACAACGGCTAAGGTGGCTGCAAAGCCCGCTGTAAAATCAATCCCACAGGCAGCCCGATCCAAAACGCAGACCGCCGCCGGGCGCGAGAAACCGTGGCTTGCCAGCTACCCGAAAAACATGCCGGCCGAGATCGGCGCGTTGCCGAGCGCTTCCATCGGCGAGTTGCTGGTGCGGGCTTGCAAGCAGTTTGCCGGCCAGCCCGCCTTCACCTGCATGGGCAAGAGCCTGACCTATGCCGAGCTTGAGCAGCAATCCCGCGCCTTCGCCGCATGGCTGCAATCGCGCGGCATCCAGAAGGGCGCGCGCGTCGCGCTGATGATGCCGAACGTGTTGCAGTATCTCGTCGCCATGATGGCCTGCCTACATGCCGGCTACGTGGTGGTAAACGTCAATCCGCTCTACACGCGGCGCGAACTGGAGCACCAACTCAAGGATTCCGGCGCAGAGGCGATCGTCATTCTCGAAAATTTTGCGACCACCTTGCAGGCGGTCGTCGCGCATACGGCGGTCAAGCATGTGGTTGTCGCCTCGATGGGCGACATGCTGGGTACGCTCAAGGGCGCGCTCGTCAACCTGGTGGTGCGGCGCGTCAAGAAGCTGGTGCCGTCATGGTCGCTGCCCGGCCATGTCAAGTTCAATGCCGCGCTGAAGTCAGGTAGCGCGATGAGCTTCAAGCCGGTGAAGACTGCAGCCGACGACATCGCCTTCCTGCAATATACCGGCGGTACGACGGGCGTCTCCAAGGGCGCGACGCTGCTGCACCGCAACGTACTCGCCAATGTCGCGCAACTGGCTCTGTGGGTGGAGGATGCCTACACGGTCAAGCCGAGGCCGGCGCATCTCACCTATGTCTGCGCGCTGCCGCTCTATCATATCTTCGCCCTGACGGTGAACGCACTGATGGGGATGCAGCAGGGCGCGCAGAACATTCTCATTCCCAACCCGCGCGATATTCCTGGCTTCGTCAAGGAGCTGCAAAAATATCCGGTCCATATATTCCCCGGCCTCAACACGCTGTTCAACGCGCTATTGAACAATGACGACTTTCGCAAACTGGATTTTAGCGCGCTGCGCCTCAGCCTGGGCGGCGGCATGGCCGTGCAGAAGGCCGTCGCCGACCGCTGGAAGGAACTCACCAAGAGCCACATCACCGAAGGCTACGGACTTTCCGAAACGTCGCCGGTGGCCACCGCCAATAAATGCTCGTCGCCCGATTTCACCGGCACCATCGGCCTGCCGCTGCCCTCGACCGAGATCGCCATCCGCGACGACGAGGGCAACGACCTGCCGCTGGGCGAGGTCGGCGAGATCTGCATCAAGGGTCCGCAGGTCATGGGCGGCTACTGGAACCGACCGGACGAGACCGCCAGGGCGATGACCGGCGACGGCTTCTTCAAGTCGGGCGACATGGGCTTCATGGACGCTCAAGGTTTTACCAAGATCGTCGACCGCAAGAAGGACATGATCCTCGTCTCCGGCTTCAACGTCTATCCGAACGAACTGGAGGAAGTCGTCGCCCAGCATCCCGGCGTGCTCGAAGTGGCCGCCATCGGCGTGCCCGACGAGCATTCGGGCGAGGTGCCGAAATTGTTCGTGGTCAAGAAAGACCCGAACCTGACGGAAGCCATGCTGATCGCCTATTGCCGAGAAAACCTGACCGGCTACAAGCGGCCTCGCTCCATTGAGTTCCGGACCGAATTGCCGAAGTCGCCGGTCGGCAAGATCCTGCGCAGAGCGCTGCGGGATACGACCACGGCCTGAAGCTGTGCGACGTGGGCCGAAGCGCCAAGGTCGCGGGTTCTAAGAACAAACATGCAGCGATCGGAGCGCGATATGCGCGCAAATCGTTCGGTTCCAGGAACACGATCGAAGGTGGAGGTGGCCTCCATCGAGGTCTTGCGACGACGAACCGGGCGATGCACCATATCCCTATAGGACGCGGCGGATTTTCGCGTTCAAGTTTGTTGAAAAGCCCTTGTGGTGGCCGACACCACTGCTGCCTTTTCGCCGCCTTGAACACAAAACCGACGCGAATGTCGGTCGATCCTACGGCAAGTCTCCGTAAAGGGGCGCCGGTTTCAGACTGTATGCCCGAAGGCACCTTGAGCGATAGCCGATCGTCCCCTGCTGCATTGGCGCGTCGTTCCTGTCGACAATGACCGGCCGCCGTGTTCGACAAACCCGCTTCGGCTTTGTCCTTGGGGCCAGGGGTCATTTCCCATTTCCCCCGTTGAAGCCTTGCGAAGCTTCCGCTAAGAAGCTGCGACCGTTCGGTTCGCCGACCGGTTCGTTTTCCGGATCTATCCGCCGATCCCGAAGGCACCCGTAGCTCAGCTGGATAGAGCGCTGCCCTCCGAAGGCAGAGGTCACAGGTTCGAATCCTGTCGGGTGCGCCAATAAAATCAATATTTTAAGAGCAATTCGGCGGATTGATTTTCTGAGCCACTCACCAGATACTCACACGCGACATGGATTGACGCATGCCCCTGCCGGCGCGATGGTGCGCTCGGCTTGGGGGGAAAAATGAGCCAAAATATCCCGAATTGTATAAGTGCCATCTCACTGCTGGCGCCGCTAGCTGCGGCTGCAGTAACGTTGTTGGTCGGCATTGTGGTGGCGCTCATCGCCTATAGGCAGTGGCGAGTCGCTCACGAAAAGCTGATCCTCGATCTCTTCGATAAGCGTTTTGCGGTTTATAGTGACGCGCGAGAAGCCGTGCGCGGCTATTGGGCGCCTATAAGGTTCGATCCGAGTTCCATAGCGAAAAGACTTGACCCGTCCACCTATGGAGCGCGCATGCAGCGAATTGAGACCCTTCACGATGTAGGCCGACGCGCGCAGTTCCTATTTGGCGATGAGGTGGCCGCAAGGATCAAAGTCGTTCGTGATGCGCTCATTGAGGGGACGCCTAGCACGCCGATGGAAGAGGAGGATGACGAACTACGTCGACAGAACGCTGAAGCTCGCAAACGCGCGCTCAAGGAATCACAGGCCTTTCCTAAGGATCTAGATGCACTTGTCTCCAAATACATGCGGATAACCAGGGCTCTATAGTGGCTTGACGCTTCTGGTCCGCGGTTCGATCATACTGCTGCCAGGGAGGAAAACATGAAAGCCAAACTTCCCTCCGATGCAACACTTAGATCCATTGCTAGTGGCTTGAAACATCCGGAGGAGTTCGTGCGGGCAGTGTTTGCCAACATGCGAGGCGGCCGCGACGATCAAGGGATGAGGGTCGCTCTGGACAGCAATCCGGCTGCTCCCGACTACTGCATCGAAATGTACTTCGAGGAGCGAAATGCCTCAGGCGAGTGGGAGACTGTGGGGCACCAATTTCTGGTGGCCTTTTCCGGCCGAAACCATAAAGAGGCGCGACGACAGGAGGATGAGGTGTCACGGGCATGGTCTAGCGAAGCTATGTCGTGGGGGTGCGTGCAGGCGCTGCTTGGGGAGTTGAGAGGGATTTCAACACCGTCTAACTCATCATCCTGAAAGCGACGCATGTCCGACCACATCCTACCCCAGACCAAGCACCCGAAGCTGATCGTCGTCGTCGCGTTCGACCGTGGCGAGGATGGAGAGCTATTCCCCGCATTCGGCCCGGCCGATCAGCAGAGCGAGGATCGAGCGATCAGGACGGCAAAGGCTCTCGTCGACAAGCACGTCGGGGTAATCGCCTGGAGCCGAGAGGCTAATCCGGACATCGGGGAGTACGGGCCGCCGACGACGCTGTTCGTCAGCGGTGATGTGCCGGATATGGAATGAGGTCGGCTAGTATCAATTCCCGGCCCCAGTTCGCCCGGATGCGACTTGGCTAAAATACCGCAGTTAGGGGCAATGGGTCCTTAGCCATGCTCTTTCTGGCCCATGGCAAGTGCTGGGGCTGCTGTTACGTTGGCATAGCAGCCAAGGAATGGCGGAAAGCTCAGGCGAGGAAGGGCACGAGCATGCGGTTTACCGAAAATGGACACCTTCAGCTAGATAAATGGTGGGATAAGATATTTGTACCGAGTTGGGGGGGCGGGATCGATGAAGAGCTTCGATCGACGTTTTATCTCGCCGGCATCGGCGAGTCAGAGATGCTACTGCCAGACAAGTCAACGATGAAAAATTATCCCAAAATGAAGCCTGAGATAGAAGATGATCGCGCTGTATGGATATGGGCGCACGGCGACAAGCAGCGCGATTTCATTGGAGGCGGTGCCAAGGAAATTTTCTCCCCAGAAAAAATCGCCAAGAAGCTATCCTGGTTGCCCATGACAGCGACGGGCAACGTTGTCGTTTGGAGTTGTTGGGCAGGTTGGAAGGATGGTTTTTGCGAACACCTTGCGGGCACTATGAAGGCACAAGGGTATGAAGCTCTCCGTTTCTGGGGGGCGCTGGTTCCGACAAGTATTCTTCAGCGACCAGATGACGGCAGCAACCAATGGAGGGATGTCTATGTCTCAGATTTGGGCGACAAGTCCGTGCTTCCCAGGCGGGCGACAAAAGATGACATGGTAGGATTTGGGCCGGGCTTGAATACACCGTATTTGTAGATATCAGCGCGAAGTTCCAATTCCCACAAACGCAAAAAAGCCCGCGCATCCATCAGGACACGCGGGCGAGGCAATATGCAGAAGCTGTACGGGATGTATGGGGTCCCATCAACTTGATCGCTAACACAAGTTGATGTGAGACAGCGGGCCATATTGCTGGCGTCGGGAAGATGGTGGGCGGCGGCGTTAGTTTGATTCGAATTAATGGCAAGAATTGACATGCTGCGGCAAATATGAGAGCCCCAAAGATGGGTTTGGGGGTATCTATGGCATTTCAAGAGCGCAAACCGATCTATGAGCAGATCGAGAAAGAGCGCGACACTAAGGTTATCTCCTACATCACAGGAGATCGCCCTAATGCCGAGACGCAAATCGGGGCCGATTGCATAGACATTTTTGTGGATATGCTCGATTCGATTGGGCCAACCAAAAGAATTTCACTTTTGCTCCACACAAATGGTGGGAACACCGCTGCAGCTTGGCGTTTAGTCAATTTAATCAAGACATTCTGCGACGAGTTAGAAGTCCTCATACCATACAAAGCTATGAGCGCCGGCACCCTGATTTCACTCGGCGCTCAGAAGATCGTGATGACAAAACAGGCCACGTTAGGGCCTATCGATCCCAGCCTCATTCATCCCCTTGGTCCGCAGGTACCGAACGGAAATCAGCTGGCGCGTATTCCAGTGAGCGTAGAAGCAGTTCGCGGATACCTCGACGCGGCCAATGTCGATCTTAAAATCGATGATGTGAACGTCCTTGGCAGAATCCTAATGGATTTGTCGAACAAGGTGCATCCCCTTGTCCTGGGTGAGATTTTCCGTTCTCGGGCGCAAATTCGTTTCCTGGCATCGAAGCTACTCAATGAACACGTGCAAGATTCGGACAAGGTCCAACCGATAATTGATTTCCTATGCGCGGATTCGGGGAGTCACGACTACACCATCAACCGCCGCGAAGCTAAAACGCTCGGCCTACCGGTCGAGAAGCCAAGCGAAGAATTTTATGGACGCCTGAAAAGCCTTCATAAAGATTATTCAGGCGAAATGAAGCTGCTCGAGCCTTTCAATCCGATGGTCATGGTGGGGCCAAACCAAACAGTTAACTACGAATTGGTGCGTGGATTGATCGAAAGCGTGAATGGCGGCTCTTATGGATTTGTGTCAGAAGGCCTTCTGAGACGCTCGATGGCGCAAGGTCCGCAAGGACAGCAGGTGGAACAAATAGACGACCAGAGAGTTTTTGAGGGGTGGAAGGCAAGATGATGTCTCTTCGAAACGATACCGACGCGACACTGATTTATCGCGAGTCAACCGCAGTCCAAACGATTCGCATGGATCGGACGGGAGACACGGGCAGCTTACTCGACGTTATGCGCGATGCTGTCTTAGTTATCGGTGAACCAAGCGCGGATCGTCACCATGAGCGCATCCCCGATCACCCGTGGGGCAATATTGAGGCTTACTCGGCAGGGTGAATGCCTACCTGTTTTGTTCTTAGTATCTGGTAGCGCCGCCTCTTACGGCGGCTGCTTCCTGTTCTGGTCGCTCACCAAGGCTTGAAGCGTGGCCGTCAAAGCCGCCACCGCATTGGATAGCCCGACGATGCTATCCTGCACCCGGTCGAGCCTGGTCAACGTGGCGGTCTGGAACTTGTCGTTCGACGCGCCGTCCTGGACCTGCTTTGTCTCGACAGCGATCAGCCGATCATTGACCTTCGTCGCGACATCGTTCGCTCTTGTCGCCGTCGCCGTCACAGATGTGATCTGTTGATTGACGATGGTGGCTTGCGCGTCAAACTTCCCTTCCAGCCATTGCGAGCCGAGGAACGCAATAAGCCCGATGGTTGGTAGCGCCAGCGCCATGGAGACGCGGGCTATTGCCAATAGCAGCACGTTCTCTGCAATCTTCTGCGGAGCGTTCGTCATATCGTCTTCCTCGATCAAATCCCCGGCCCCTATTCCATGCTATCTGCAGTAAGCGTCCCGGCGCGCATTGAGCGCCCGGTTGCCGTCGATGGTGGTTTGACTGTCCTGTGACGCCGAATAGGTCGCTGGCGCCCAAATCGAACACACGGCCTTATCGGTCCCGATTGTTTGGGTCGTCGGACACCCCGACAGAAGGGCGAGCATTGGCAGCATCAGCAATGTCCTGCAGGTGTTTCGCATAGCTGTCGCGCTCCTTTTCCGCGAGTTTGTTCCGTTCGGCCTTTGCCCCGGCAAGGCGCTGCTGGAAGCCATAGCCAAGCGCGCCGATGATCGCGGCGAAGATGGCAATGATGGTGGGGTTGGAGAGGAAGCCGGTCAGGATCGCGGTCATTCCGACACCACGATGTTTGGGCGATCGCGGACATAATAGCCGAGGCCGAATATCACGACTGGCGTGAGGGCAGCGAAGACTTCCGGGTCATACCATTCGGGAGCGGCATTCTTGACGATCAGCCCAGCCACGGCCATGAGCGCCGCACCGATGACGGCAGCGCTGAGCTTGCGAGTTGGATTCGGGCGCGGTTGATTGATCGGTTCCTGTTCCATTACCTTTTCCTTCCGAATATTACCTTGAGGAATGCGAACAGCGCCGCCCAGAACGGATTGCGCTCGACGTAGGCCGGCGCAGGAGGCGCGACAGGCTCCGCAGGCTTCACGGTGCCAGGGATAGGCGTTCCAAGTTCTGGCGGGCCGGATACAGGACCAGTGGAGAACGGACGAAGCTTCAACACCTCGTCCAGCACGGCCTCTACCTTTTCGGGCTTCACCAGCACCTTGTTGAGCTTGTCCCCGGCGTAGTAGGTTTCGCCGCGCGCTACGGTTCGATGCGCGCCCTTGACCGACTTCAGCACCGGGAAGCTCGCCCATTCCTGCGCCAGGCGCTTGCCGAACTCGATGCGCCCTATCTTGCCGGCCATGAAGTCGCTGTAGCCGCGCCGGATAAGCAGATGGTAGCCAAGCCGGTCCTGCAAATCGCCGTCCAGCTTCTGCGACCCGCGAAGGTGAAGCTCAGATCGCAATCCGAGAAGGGTTGCCCGCATGAACTGATACCGGCCCGCCGCGCTCGATCCATGGTTCTTGGACCATCGAGGCTGTGCGGCCAGAACGTCGTCCAGCGTCATTTCGGTGAGCGGCTTGGCAAGCATGCCCTGCTTGTTGGCATAGATCGTCCCGTAACCATTCGGGGCTTCGGTCAGGCCAATGAAGTCGAGCAAACGCGCCGCGCCCGCAGGAACGGTTCGGTCCATGGTCAGTCCTTTCTGTGGAGTATTCAGCAGGCTCTTAGGAGCCACTTGACAATGCTATCAAGTGATAGCAGATATGGATGCTATCGGTGGATAGCATTGGGTATTCAGATGACGGACAAACATTCCAAGGCCGGCAAGGCAAGGATGACGCGAATGACTGCTGAGCAGCGCAGCGAGGTTGCCCGTGCCGGGGCGATTGCGAGATGGGCAAAGGCCGATCCGAGCCGCGCCAGCCTCCCCAAGGCCATCTACGGTGCTGATGATCGTCCGCTGCGCATCGGTGAGATGGAAATCCCGTGCTTTGTTTTGGATGACGAGCGTCGAGTGCTGATCACGGGAGGCATGCAGGATGCGCTGAGAATGGCTCGCGGTGGGTCAATGGTTGCAGGCATGAGTCGTTTTGAGCTTTTTGCCTCTGGCGACAGGATAAAACCCTTTATTTCTACGGACTTGATAGATCGATTCCGCAACCCGATTTTGTTCCTCACACCTACCGGACAGCGAGCCCATGGCTACGAAGCTGATGTGCTGGTTGAGCTTTGCGAGTCGGTTCTTTCGGCGCGTGCGGCTGGCACCCTGCAAAAGCAGCAGATGACGATCGCCCAGCAATGCGAACTGATAATTCGCGGACTGGCTCGCGTAGGTATCGTCGCGTTGGTCGACGAAGCTACTGGGTTCCAAGAGGTTCGGAAGCGGGACGCCCTCTACAAGATACTCGAAGCCTATATCTCTCCCGAATTGATGAGATGGGCGAAGCGGTTCCCCGACTCATTTTATAAGGAAATGTTCCGTCTTCACGGTTGGGAGTACGACCCGGAATCTGTCAGCCGCCCAGGTGTCGTGGGGAAATTCACCAACACGTATATCTACGAGCAACTGCCCCCTGGGGTTCTCAAAGAGCTGCATACCGTCAATCCAAAAGACGAGCATGGCAGGCGGCGTAATCGACACCACCAGTTTCTGACCGAAGATGTAGGAAATCCGCATTTGGAGCGGCAGATATCCGCCACAACAGTCTTGATGCGCGCCGCCGACGATTGGCCAAGTTTCAAGCGGCTGTTTGCCAAGGCATTCCCTAAGTCCGGCGATCAAATAGAACTACTCGCAGATTAGGGCGCGGGTTTCAGATTGTGGTGATTGCCGGCCTATACCTGTCCGGCTAAGGTGATGTGCTGCTCAACCAGAAGGCCCGGTCGCTATCCCCGCAACCCCACCCAACAGCGACCGGGCTTTATTTTTTGTTTACCCACTTAAGCTTTTCTGTATATACGCCAACAGCCTAGAGCCTTGGGAATCAATGTCAGATAAGCAACACTCTGAAGATCATGGTGCGGGCATCAAGCATGAGCGCCCGAACGTCGATCTATACGATCCGTGGTCAAAACATCTGGAATTTGAGAAGCCGTACCGGTTGCCTCCGATCCCCTATTTGCCGGGAAATCCGTCCGGGAAGCGCCAACTAGGTTAGACCGTCAGCGCGAGAAGTCGGTTTCAATGCGCTACGAGCCGGATAAGCTTGCTGCGCTGTTTCCTGATGCAGCAGGCCCGGTCGCCATCCTTTGTCAGACTTCCGCGACCGGGCTTTTCAATCCCCGGATTACTTCATGCCCGATGACGATCAGAACGACCCTTGGAAGCCCGGCCGGCGCGGTTTCGTGCGCGGTGCTATCTGGACCGCCGTCATTTTACTGGTTGCTTGGTGGTTGTGGGACTAGGCGCGGACAGCCCTAGTGGTTTATCGAAGGCCATGACGAAGAACCCGAACATCAATGTTGGTCTGCACCTCGTTCGCGGCGCTTGCGCGCTCGGTGTGGCCGTCTACCATTATCTGAGTTGGACCCATGGTTATGCGATTGAAAGCGTTGGCGCCTTCTACGTCTACATTTTCTTCATAGTATCGGCCGTAGCCATGATGATCGCGCATGGCAGCGACTTCGACCGAGCGATCAATCTTCCCTTACTCAAAATCTTCTACATCAAACGCATCGCCCGGGTTTTGCCGTTGCTGGCACTCGTGGCATTCGGTGTGGGAATCGAGGGCAGCATTCGAGCCGGATCATGGCAGATAGACACCTTTGCCAAGGCATATCTGACTGCGACTGGACTATTCGGGCTACAGATGCCGGGTATGAATTCGGGTGCCGTGGCAGCTTGGTCCCTCGGCATCGAAGCCGTTTTCTATCTAATCTTCCCAATTGTGGCCCTGCTGATCGCAGGGGCTAGGCTCCGCACCTTAGCCGTAGCCATCGCTATATTGTTGGTCGGTCAACATGCTGCGCTTAGGCTATTGCGCGGGCAGGATGGCGCTGAGTTCTGGTTCAACTATGCGAACCCGCTGATGTTCGCGCCTTATTTTGCTATCGGTTTGGCGGTGTTTAGAGCGCCGATAAGGATGAACGCCCTCAACTTCTGGCTAACGCTCGCAATCCTTGTCTGCATCGCGTCGGTTTCGATCATTTCTCCAGTGAATGTGTACAGAAGCCCGATGCTTTACGTTGTGCTCACGGGATTTTCTGGCGCGGTGGTCATGACCGCCTATGCTGCACGTGTGCCCGAAGCATTGCGAGCGACTGCCATCTTCCTCGGCGACATAAGCTACGCCTTGTACCTGACACACTGGTTCACGCATCGATTTTCGGCCTATATCGCGAGTTCCGCAGGGCTACCGACTTTTCTCCAATTCCCACTTTTCGTTGGGATGGCAATCGGCATCGCCTACTGCATTCACATCGGCTTTGAACTACCTGCAAAAAAGGCCATTCTCGCGTGGAATAAGGGGCGGAGCATCATCGCTGCGAGAGAAGGTCAGGTGTTATAGCAGCGCCGCAGCGGTGAAAAACGCATCGCCCTGCTTTTCCGTTGTAGCCGATCTCGGAAAAACCAGTGCGAATCATGGGATCGGCCCGGTCAGGCCGCTGTGTTCGAAAGCCATCCGGAATAGGGCGGCGCCTAAAGTCCGCCCCAAGCGTCCAGCGCTTTTTCTTGGATGGCCGCGACGATCAAATTGGACCCGGCAACCGACAGGTGATCATCGTCTAGGTAGAAAATGCTTTTTGCATCAGCAACGGAGCATCGGCCTGGTAAATCTACGGAACAGAAGAGTTTCTCGGGATAAATCCGCACCAGGCTGCTGCTGTCTGGGATGCTGTCATACAAGGCAATGATACCCCCGGCACGCTCGCGATACCGTTGCTGGGAAGTCGTGATCATGGCCCCGCCCCTCGCGTAGATTTTCGCCAACGTAACCGGCACGTCCCAACCGACCTCAGGCACGGGATAAACAAGGACAACCCGTTTCCCCGCTTCTAGAAGTTCAAGGACGCCTTCTCGAATCCTTCTCGCGAACTCTGCCCGCTGATCCGGTGTTCGACCATTAAACACTGGAGTGGATGGTTCAACTCCACCCTCGCCATTATCGAACATTATGTTCGTAACCCGCAAAACAGCGCGCGAGGATAAGACAACCGTCTTGACATTGGCCGAAAAAATAGCTTCCTTTTGTCGTGCGAGCACGCTGTCCAAATTCCCATAGAAATCGGGATACTGAGACACATAAACGTCGCCGTCTGCGATAATTTCCGCAGCCTTTCCTGTGCCCTTCAAAAACCTATCGAAGCTCTTTGCAAGCATGGCGGCGTGGCTGTCGCCCACGATTGCAATGGACGGCTCAGCTGGATCACCGACCCTGCAATTTTTCTTTAGGCACTCCTCACCTTTGTCATTCCAATATCCGCGCTCGACAAAGGCGAGATGCCGAAACTCTGGCGGCATGCGCTCGGGCCAACCCTGAGCCTCCAGGGTCATCCCTGACCAAACCAGAACGGCAGCAGTTGCACCGGCTGACGATAGCCAGATTGTTGCCTTGCTGATGGTGCCGGGTTGGCGGAAGGGCCGCTCGATGTAGCGCCAAGACAGATACGCCACCGGGATCGATAAGGCTATCAGCACTACCCTTTGCCACAGCAGCAGGTCGTTGATCGAATAGAGGCGCGCAAAACTGAATATTGGCTGATGCCACAGATAGAGAGAATAAGAAATCAGGCCGATGCCCACGACATGGCGAAGTGTGAGCAACTGTGTCACCATCCCGGCTGCTCCCGCGAACCATATCAGCAGCATGGTTCCGACGATGACCGGTATCGTGACCAGCCCTGGGTGCTGCATTGAGCCGTCCACAAGAATGACTGATCCGATAATCAGCGCCAGACCAACCCCTGAAGCGACCGTCGGCAAAGTCCCGTCGGCGGGCCGCTGCCGTTTGGTTTCCAGAAGCGCCAGCAGCGAACCTCCTAGTAACTCCCACCCCCGCGAAGGCAGTAGATAGAAGCTGGCAGCAGGCCGGGTTACGCTCCACCATTGGGCGATTATAAACGAAGCGGCCGCCGCCACGATCGAAACCGCTGCCAAGTACCGCCCTTGCGACACCTTCACCAAACCCCAGATCACTAGCGGCAGCACGAGATAGAACTGCTCCTCAACCGCCAAGCTCCATGTATGGGCTAACGGCTTTAGCTCGATAGCCTCCGAGAAGTATCCCGTGTCCAACCAAAAGAAGATGTTTGACCCGAAAAGGGCAGTAGCTCTGGCACTCGCCCCGAAATTCTCCATTTGCGCTGGGGTCATCAGCCACCAGGCAAACGGTATCGTCACTGCGACCACAACAAAAAGCGCAGGTAGTATGCGCCGCGCCCTTCGTTCGTAAAAGCCGATTAACGACCAACTCTCGTTGGCGATTCTCGAGAGCACGTCTGCCGAGATCAGGTAGCCGGAAATTACGAAGAACACATCGACGCCGAGGAACCCCCCGGGCAACAGCCGGGCGCCATACGCTTTGAAACCGGCGTGGTAGATTAAAACTGAAAGCACTGCGATGCATCGCAGCCCATCGATCTCATCTCGATGTTTGCCCCTCAAGTTATCTAGCCCCCACTAATTCCGCCGCACCATTGGATAATCTTGTGGGCTAGATCAAGAGCAATTTGGTTATGGCCGCACGCGGCGGGTGGGCCTCAGTACCTTTGTTTGCCAATTTCCTGCTAAGGTTCAAGCCACCCGCGCATGTTCATCGTCCTTGTCATAGCGGAGGTGTTGAGCGCACCACCGCTGTAGAACCAGAGGTGTTGACTAAATGAGAAGGCGACATTTTCAAAGTTGAAGCTGAAGCTCGGGCTGGGAACACCGGCCGACTGGTAATAGAACTCGTCGGTGTCATGGTTTGAACCATCAGTACCATAGCGGATAACACAGTCACCACCCGATCCGCTGAACGCATCCGCATGAGCGAACTTAACCGCCGTCGCCAATGGACTTATGTGCCCCCAAAAGCCGATCTGCTTCGGCGTAGAAATTGCTCCACTCAGGTTGGAGGTCGCGTTTGCTGCACCGCGCGTCGACACGAGCGTGCCAGTATCGGCGATGTTTCTAACCTCGGCAGTATCCATGTAGCACATGCCGAGATATCGATAATGGTCAAAGCCTGGAGGCGCTGGAATAATCGCGTCCAGAAAGCCGATACTACCTGCATCGGCAAGGGTTATCTGCCCTCCGCTGTTGGCCGTGATAGTCGTTACTCGGTAGGAGAATGCCCCGCTTCGACTGTCGATCGTCTCGCTCACGACGAGAGCATCGGTTCCCGCAAGAGCGTTCGTCGCGAACTGGAGGGTTTCGGCAATCGCCGTAGCGACATTCTCTGCGCCCTTGTTGAACGTCACCACGTCTCCGGCGACGGTCCGAGAACGAAGGACCGGCATAAAGCCCAGCGTGGCAGTTGCGTCGCCGTCATTCGCGGCGGCGAATAGGGCGTACCACGTCGATTTTGTATGGCGAGTTTCGGCAAAGAGGTCGCCCGGCGTCGAGGTTCCGTTCCCGAGCGAGATGATATGGCGCTCCCGGTCGGTAAAGGCGGGTGCCGGAAAGACAGGAACGCGATTGCGTTTGAAGCGCCCGCCCGCACGGAAGCCGCCCATGGCGAAGTAGCGCTCTCCAACGATCTGGATGCCGGTGGCGTTGTAGTAGCCAATCCGCGTCCGGGGGCCGTTTGGATCGACCAAGCGGAAGTCATCTTTCGCATCCGCTGCGATTTTATCGATGGTGACCGCGTCATCGACAAGTTTTTCGGAGGTGACGGCGTCATTGGCAAGCTTCACGGAGATGATCGCGCCATCGGCTACCGTCGCGTAAGGGAACGCCTCCCAACTGTCGCCATCCCAATAGAAATGAGCTTTGGAGGTAGTATTCCAGTAAAATGCACCTTCCTGAATCGTACCACCAGCCGGGTCCGTCGAGGGGGCGCTCGAATATGCCCCGAGATATTGCGTTCTGAACGAAGCAAGAGCCGCTTCCACCGCAGCCTGAATCGCAGTTGCATCGCCATAGCTGAACAGACGGTAATTGCCTGCGCTGTCCAACTGGACGAGCGCGGCCATGCCTGCCTTCACATAGCCTGCGGAGATCGGGCCGCCCACATTGAGCACCAGCGCACGCGGCGTCTCGCCGTTAATCGAGATCGTCATCGGGCCAGTGTTTGGCGCGGTGAAATTGACGGTGACCAGTTGCGAATTTGGAGTGGTTGAGATGGTTCCAGCCGCCGTTGCAATGATCGCGTCGGCCGTGCCGGTGCCGGTGTTCTGCGCATAGATCAAATCCGGCAGCAGCGTGATGCCGCCCGCACCCGCTATGATCGCCTTGAGAAGCGCCTCGTATTCGGTCGTCAGGACGGAAGCATCGCCCATGTCCGCCCCGCGCGGCGCGCCACCGGCTGTTGCAGGCGCAAAAACATCGCGGCCGAGCTTCGTGAGTGGAAGCGCCATATCAATTCTCCAAATATTAAGGTGGTTTGGCGGGCGTCAAGCCGTGCCAGGGATGCTGTAGGAATAGTTCGCGGGCGGACCAGAAGTCCCGTTGCTGGTCATCGCGAAGGCGCGCAACTGCATCAATCGCGTTTGCCCGCCTTGGATTTCTTCATGGTGGAATACGAATCCAACCTGGGGCCTAGCATTAGACGAAGTCAGATCAACCCAGTCGGTCGGAAGCGGGCCGACATACTTCTCAACCCTCAACCGCGTGACGTGGAACGTCGAACTCTTGAGGGTGATGTCAAACTGATAAGTGCCATCGACGGTAACGACGGCATCGATCGATGGCGCGTCCGGTATGGAATTAGTGATCGTCATCGGGTCGACGGTGAGAAGCGGAGAATAGTAAGAACCGTCATCGTCGTCGTTGAAGAACCGGCACTTGAAATCCACCTTGGAGCCCACCGTGTTGCCGGCTACAAACGCGTATCGGGTGGAGCCTGACCCGCTATATTCCGTCATCGATGCAAAGGCGTTCGGCTGGCCTGCGCTATAGGTTCGGAACACCGCTTCTGCGATAGTCCCTCCCGATACCGCCGAGAACACAGTGCGAGTTTCATACCCGCCCCCTGAATATTGCACGACGGTTGCAAATGACGGCGGGGTCGGCGTGTCCAACTCCGATTCATACTGCATCTCAGGTACTACCGCCGGAGCATCCGCCTCCATTATTGCGGGATCCCATGGCGAGAGATCGGGCCAGACAATGAAGGGGATTTCCACGGTGCCGGAATCGTCATTGACGCGCGGCGTCCCGATGGCACAGGTTTCGACAATATCCAGATCAGGCAACGGGATGGCCGCGACGGTGCGGCCCCATGCCGCCAGCCCGGCGAAATTGAACGTGGCCACACCGGCGTCGGCGCGCGCCAGGGCGAACAGCCTACGGGCGATCCTCTGTGCCTGGCTGGCAGACGGGCAGAACGGCAGATCGATATCCATGATCTGTTCACCGACACGGTCGATCTCGTCTTGCGCGCGTGCCCAAACGATGTCGGTAAGGTCGATCTCCGTCATGTCGTAATTGCGTTCTGGTGAGTAGTATTTGACCCTGCAGATGTTCGGGCGCTCGACACTCTCCGGCCCCGACCGCCATTGCAGGTCGATCAGATGCTTTTCGGTGAATGTGATCTCCGGTGTACGAACATCATCGATCAACCTGATATTGAAGCTGTTGTCGTCGGTCGCCACGATCTCCGCGCCGATGGACTTCAGCACCTGGTCCATCACCTCGCCGCGTGGCGTTTCCGATGCCCACATGCCCCAGCAGCGTGAACGTTCTTCAGTGCCGGACTTGGTTGCTACCAGAGCGTCGGCCTTGGATGCTTCGGTCCCGATGCCTGCATAATCGAAATCCGATACCACCAGGCTCGGATACGACCGCAAGATATGAGCGGCGCAAAGCGGCCCGGTGTCGCGATAGGCCCACGTCGCATCGTTCGTGGCAGACTGGCCGGATCGCGGATCATAAACCGGCTCCGAACGCTGCACGCGCTCATAATCGGGCGGGCCGGACTGGAAAAGCTTCATGAACTTTTCCGTCGTGATGCCCGGCGAAATGTACTGGATCAGCGATTGCGCGATACCTCGAACACGATGCGCCGAAGTCCACAGATCGGGAAAGGCTGACATGAGGTTCGCCCATGCGGTTTCCGTTCCGTCCCCAATTTTCGACTTGATGTAGACGTATGATCCACCGGATTTCGCCCAAGGCGGGGATGAAACCTGACCGTCAGCTTCTACCGTGACTTCGCGCCCGCCGAGATAGTGCGCCTCGACAGCGCTGACCTTGCCACGCGTATGGCAGATGAGGCGGAAGCGATCCGTGCCGCTCTTGGTATTCCCGAATGCCTTCAGGCCGCCGACTCGAACCCGACCGACCGCACGGATCTCCGAACTGTCGCCGGTTTCGAACGTTGATTTGAAGTCGCCCGGATTGATTTTCGGGGTGCGACCCAGCACGGATGATAGCAGTGATGCACCGATCAATGCAGCACCGATGACGGCGTTGCCGATGACGGCGGCCGACACGGCCGGAAGGATGCCGCCGGCCCCAACCGACAGCAGGGACGAGATGACGAAGCTGCCGATCGATATAGGATCAGCCGCCGCATACGTGACCATTGCAGGCAGGCAGATGCCCGCCAGCAGCAGCTTGCGAAACAGTTTCATGGATGGCCTTTCGGCTTATTCGGAAGCGGGCAACGCCCAAACCTTGATGATGTCGCGCCGACGAGGACGCAGCAGTCCGGTGCCTTTGTCCGCGCGCCAGAGTGCAACGCCGTCCTGTGCGAAGATCACACCGACCGGGCCAAAGCTTGCCGTATTGACGATGCCCACGTCGCCAAGCACAGGGTCGTATGGCGTCGAGAAGATACCGATCTGCGCCAGCGCCTGCGTCCACAGCACATCGAGGCCGCCCGCCTCGTCAATGAGACGATGCGCCTCGTCCAGGTCAGCATAAGTCCCAAGGAATGGAACATCCTTGCCGGAGGCGGTCTTGACCCACGACGCCGCCCATGACGTGCAGTCGCTCTCGCCCCACACGACGGGATTGCCTTCGACGGCTTCGATATGAGCTTGCAACAGTTCAGCGCGCGTCATGACCAGTTCTCCGAAACCTTGACGCCAACGAAATCGAGCCCCTTGTCACCGGGATAGCGGCGGCGCTGATCCGCACCATTCCATTTGCCGCCAACGGCATAATTCTGGCTCGACCAGATGCTTTCCAGCGTGATCGAGACGGTGCGAACGCCGATGCCCTGCCATTGAAGTGCCGGGCTGGTGATCTTGCCGGGGAACAGGCGCTTGAGGCCGATCAGGACTTCGCCCGTTTCGGCATCGAACGCCGCCCAATAAAGATCGCCTCGCCTGCCCTCAATCGCCTTCGCGCTGGTGTGCACCGACCGGAAGAAATCCTTGTTCGCACCCGACAAGGTAATGTCGACCGCCACAGCCTGGCCGAAGCGCGGTTCCTCGACATTGCCCATCGACACGATCTGGCCACCGACGGGATCGGTAACGCCGCGCCATTCGTGGCCGCCAAGCGTAATGCGGCCGGTGCCGCTGTGCAGGCGCGAAATGCCGGCGGGAAGATCCAGTTCCAGAAACCACGCTCGCGCAACATGGGGCCGCGCGAGCCGGTCAAGATCGGCTTCGGTGAAGATTGCCATGGTCTAGGCCCAAACCCTCGACGGACTGTCCGGGCTGATCTGGATGCCTTCCGGCACTAACGCCGCAAATTCTGCCGTGCAGCGCAGGTTCGCGTGGAACCGCGCGTCGATGATGGGCGCTGTCAGTTCCTTGCCGTTCTCGTCATAGGTGCCGTCGGTGGCGACGACAGGGCCGATCAGGTCGAGGGCGTAGTCATGCGTGGAGGTGATCCACTCGTCGTTTTGGTGCGCGAACGGCAGCGCGGCGGCAAGATCGGCTTCTGTGTCGGCGCGGAGGTAGAGGTCAGTGTCGATCATGGCAGCAGCCCCATCATGTCTGTGTTCGACAGCGCGGCAGGAATCAGCTTGAACCGCTTGATATGGATGGCGGGGGTGCTTGGGTTAAGTCGCAAGGTATCGGTCATCGGGACGTTACCGGAGGTATCGAACGCCAGCGGCGAGCCGTTCACAGACATGGCGAAATTGTCTTTCGCAAATCTCGCCGCGAGGCTGGCCGACTGGCCCGCGACGATGGCCGGCGCAGGAACGACGACGACACTCCCCTCCGTCGTTGTGCCTTCGGGAACAGAACCGAGGCCGAATGCGCCATTTGCAGGGTTGAAGAACACGACCATTCGCTGGGATGTCGCAGAACTATCGTAAAAATTGAACAGCCCCGGAAAACCGCTCGTCGGCAGCACCGGGTAGCTGAACTCCATCGCCACCGTGACGGCGTCTGCCCATAGACCGTTATTCGGGATGCTCACCACATCGGCGGCACGTGTGGCGGCAGCACTGGTGGTCTTGATGTAGGAGGTTGGAACGGAGCCGGCTTCGATCTGAAGATCGCCGGTGTAAGCAGTATTCCCGCTTGCACCCATCACGTTGGAGACAATTTGACAGACGGTATGGCCGTCTGCGGCCGCATTTATCAATGGAGCCCACAGGCGATAAAGACCACCGCCGCAATCGATAACACCGCCCGCGCCGGCAACAATACCGGTTGATACAGTAAACGTAGTGGCCGCCACTCTATAAGGTGCGGTTGGACCACCGTAGTAGCCAATATCCAACCTATGTGTGTCGGCGGTGCCTATTCGAAAAAACAACGATGCGCAGCGCGTCACTCCGTCTCCCGCTGGAACCGATACGACTTTGGCTAGACCGCCATTAAGGTTCGTGCTGGTGATGAGAGCGAGCGTGTCGGTTCCGTCCGGTCCCGCCGCTTGAGCGAGAGTGAAATCCGCATAGAGTGTTGAAACACCGGACCAGTCAGACGGCCACGCCAAATTCGTCGCCGCCCCCTCGATCAGCGCGCCCCTTGCCGCATGCGTTACCGGGTCATGGTCGAGACGGAGGACGTTGTTGGCGGCGGTGCGCAGGGTGCCAGAGGCGTCGAAGTAGGAGGCGACGCTAGGTCGACTAGTCGTCACCAGAGAAGTTGCAGTCCCCGACCGTCCGTTCGGCCCGATTACAAGCCCTTCGTTGATCGCGAAATCCAGTTCAAACTTGCGGTAATTCTCAAGCGCCAGGATTGCATTGATCTTCGATCTGGCATCGCCGCCAAGCTCGCCATCGTCCATGGATGGAAGGCCGTTATAGGCTGAAATGGCGTTGATCCGAGCGCGAACCGTCCCGTAATTTGGCGGTGTTCCGGTGCCAGCCACGCCGCCCCATTCGTCAAGCATCGGGTCAAGTTGGGCGGCAACCTCTGCTTTGGTGTCACGATTACGGATCATGGATAAGTCTCGCTATCGGACCAGAGACCCCAATCGTTCCACGCGCCGTCAGCGAATATCGCCGGAGTTGGCGAAGGAGCCGGGCTTGGATCGTTGAAATAATCGCGCACGTCATAATCGAAAACCTCGACCATCGTGACCGATGCGCTGTCGGCTACGACCAGGCCACGGCCGGCGCTGCCCGCGTCCTCGCTTTCAAGCCGCATGGCGAGCGTCGGCGACAACGTGGCGAATTCATCGAGGCCGACAGCCTTCCTCAAACCCGGCCAGATGCGATAGGTGCCAGGCTCGACCACTTCCGTGATTTCGTACATTCCGAAATGGAACGGGAAGAACCCGAGATAGTCACCGACACCAAGCGATTGACCCCACCACTGAGAGGCCAGCTTCACCACGGTCGCATCGATCGCGGCGGCGGCGACGACGGCAACATTCGGCCGGCTGATTTTCCAGTTCTCACCATTCAACCACGGCTGGCTGTTGGACCATGGCTTGCCGGTCGCAATTTCGAAGTTCGAAGCATCGACGCCCGCCTCCTGAAACGACATCATGTCCGGGTCGAAAAACGTCCAGCGCGTGGCATTGGCGCCACCGTGAAGTGCAGTCACCCATCCGCGATATCGACGGAACAGGCTCTTGTGCATGGCTGGAAAAGAAAACCGAAACCGCCACATGCCAAACGGCGATCCGAACGTCTGCACGACATTGCCGATCGATTGCGTTGCCCCGCCGCTGACCGCGCGCGGACCGGCCAACGGCTCGATGGACGTAGTGCCAAGGCCCACAGGCGGCGAGATAAGACGGCCGGCCATTTAACCCCTCGTCTTTCGCGTCTGGCGAGTGTCGTTTCGATGATCGACCCTCCTGTCGAAGGTCCTGTCACGTTGATCGAGACCGCGCTCGATGCGCGCGATTGCAGCCTGATCAGCGCCGCGCGCGTCAATGTGATAGACAGGCGCATAGATTGAGCGGCCACCGCCTTCCTGCCCCGGCTTGGTGATACTCACCCGCTCAGTGGGAGATGCGCGAAAGGCGACCACCTGGCTATCGATGCCGCCAGATCCTCCGACCTGAAACGATCCACCATTTGCAAATCCAAGCAGCGAGCCGAACAGACCCGAGATCAGCCCGCCGAAACCACCACCGCCCCCAACACCGCCGCCGATGTTCATCTTCGAAAGGGCGACCTGCGCCAGCTGGCCGAGGACATCCTCCAGAACGTCCGACCATTTCTTGGTGCCTTTGATGGCCTCGCCAATCGATGAGCCGACGCTTTGGAACATGCTTCCGAACGAATCGGACGTATCCTTGCTCACCTCACGCAGGCCTGCCCAGGCATCCTTGGTCGTGGAAACAGCCTGATCGGCGGTGCTCTTCGCAACGCCAATGACGTAGCCTTTCTGTGCCTCCATCCCGAGGCCGAGACCCTGCATGATGTTGGTGCCGACTTCGTGCATCACCCTCGACGGCGATTGAATGCCAAGCGTGCTTTTGACGCTATCGACAAGGCCGGTCGCATATCCGGTCAGGCTGTCCTTTACTGCACCCATCTTGCTTTTAAGGCCGTTCCACAGGCCTTGGAGGATTTGCGCGCCGATATCGACCATCTGTCCGGGCAGCGCGGCGAACACATCGATCAGCGATGAGGCGAACGCCTTGATCTTCTCGACCCCTGTATTGAACAGCGACACCACACCGGCGTCGAAGTTCCGGGCCCACCTCATCAAAGCCTGATCGACTGCGGCGATGTCCTCCCTGAATAGAACCCACACTGCCGTCAGCCCGGCAACTGCAGCAATGACCGCCGCAATGGGGAGCCCGATGGCGGCAATGCCGACAGCGAGCGTCCCCAGCACGAGCACGACTGGGCCAAGCACGGCGGCGAGGCCGGCAACGACCGTGCCCCATTTCAGGATTTCCGGGCTGGTCTTGGCCAAGCCTTCAACAAATTCCGCGATTTTTGTGACCATGGATGTGATGGAAGAGAGCAGGCCGCTACTGGCGATGGAAAGTTGCAACTCTTCAAACGCGCCAGACATCTTCTCCATCTCGCCGTTGAAGCCCTTCATGCGAGCCGCCTGCTGCTCAGCGGCTACTCCCTGCCGGTTGATGCCCTCCTGGACTTTGTTTAGTCCTTCCGCGCCCTGGTTCATCAGGGCAATCGCGGTGCGCATGGAGTCTGTGCCGAAGATCGTCTTCATGTTCGCCGACATCTCCGTGTCGGAAAGTCCGGCCATCGACGTGCGAAGCTCCTCAGCGATCTCCGCCATCGACTTCATCTTGCCCTGGGCGTCGAAGAATTCGAGGCCTAGGTTCTCCATCGCCGCCCGCGCCTTCGATGTCGTCGGCGTCAGCGAAAGCAGGAAGGTCTTGAAGGAAGTGCCGGCGTCAGAACCGGAGTTGAAGGTGTCGGATGTCGCGGTGATGACGGTGTTGAAATCCTCCAGAGAAACGCCAAGCCCACCGGCGACGCCGCCAGCCTGGCCAAGAGCCAGCGCGTAATCGTCAAACCCAAACTGCGAATCCAGCGTCGAGGCGGTGATCTGGTCAACAATTCTCGGAAGGTCTTTTACCTCCAGATTGAACTGCGCCATGACGTTGGTCGCGACATCGGCAGACCGCGAAAGGTCGCCGCCGGTCGCTTCCGACAGCGAGATTGCCGAAGCTGCCGCGCCTTCGAGTATCTGCTTGGCGGAAAGCCCGTTCTTGGCCAGCATCTCCAGCATGTCGGCGGATTCGGATGCGCTCTTGGTCGTATCCTTGCCGAGATGCCGGGCGAGAACGGACATCGCGGAAAGCTCGTCACCGCTTGCGCCGGTGGCGGCGCCCACCCGGTTCATCGCCGCCTCGAAGTCGCCGGCCGTCCTTACGACCGAGACGCCGAAGCCGACGATCGGCGCGGTGATCGCGGCCGACATGCCGGCGCCGACCTTCTGCATCGATTTGCCGATGCCTTTCAGGCTCTTCATCGCACCGCCAAGGCCCTTGTCGAAGATGGCCGTGTCGATGCCGAGAACAACCCGGAGTGAGCCGATTACTGCAGAAGCCATATCAACGCCTCGTCAATGCCGCCGTCCACGCATGTGCAATGGCGACTTGTTCTTCAACGGTCTGACGGCGCGTCTGCTTTCGCTCCGCGCCGTACATCAAGGTTTTCAGTTTCGGCAGCTTTTTCTGTCGGGCAAGCGCCTCGATGTGCCACACCGCCCATGCCCGATCGTTGTGCTCGCGCTTCAGCCGGTTTGACACGCCGTCTAGGATGACGCCGATTTCGCGCAAAGTCAGGGACCAGAATGCGCGAGGGTCTTGACCGGCTTCCACCCATGATTTGAGCAGCGACAGCGGGTCTAGCTGGCCACTGCCGCCTTCGGAGGGTTTGCCTTGCCCTTCGCCTCCGGTGCGTCCGGGAAGGCAAGCTTGAACGCATGACCGATCTTCTCGACGACCACCTGAATGCCGGCGGCGGTAGCGATCAGGCCGGCTTCCTTGATCGTGATCTCTTCATGATGGTCACGAAGTGCGGCCCACACCAGCGCTCGCACCGATGAAAGGCGAAGCTGCTTGGGGTCCTGAATGCTGGCAATGATTTCGGAGACGGACTTGTCGAGTTCCGTTTCCAGTTCACAGATCGCGTTCACCGAAAACGACAGCTTGTATTCCAGGTCGCCAACGGTAAGGGCGACCTGTCCACGGTTAGGATTTGCCATTCGTCACCTATGCCGCGATGACAGCGGCGGTGCCGACGCTCTCTGCGGACGCATTGCCGGCGGCGTTCGTACCGGTGACAACGACCGTGATCACGTCGCCGACATTCGCCGTGAGCGGGGTGAAGGTCTTGGACACCGCGCCCGAGACGACGACGCCATCAGCTTCCCACTGATAGGTGAAAGTCGGCGAGCCAGCCCAGATGCCTTCCCAAGCCGTCAGAACTACGCCGTCCTGGGCGATGCCCGAAACGGCAGGGAGAGCCGTATTGGTCGGAGCTGCGGCGGGCGTCGAGACAGTCGGGCCGGTGACGCGCCATGTGGTAGTGGCTGTCATCTTGTCGTCGTACGGCACGGCAGGCTCATAGCCGGACACCCAGCCCGAGAACTTCCATGTCACGCCGTTAGGGAATGTGACGCGGCACTTCACGCGCTCACCATCCGTCTTGATCTCGGCGATGAGCAGATCGGACGCCGAACCCGGCACGAAGTTCATTTCGAACGAAGCTTCGCCGGGATCGATCAGACCGGGGATGAACTCGCGCGTGCGGTTCGGCGACTGCATATGGGTGGCGTCCACCTCATCGACGGTATCGTTGGGCGGGGTGATCTCGAGCACTTCGGCAAGCTCGATCCACGTCGCCTCGCTATCGCGGCTGATGTGGAAAAATGAACCATAGCCAATGCTGGCAGCAGTTTCGGCCATCTTAGGTCTCCTTGTGATGAACCATGAAATCAAGTGAGGTGCGGAACAGGTTCGTCACCTCGCCCGCATCCGCAGCGGGAAGGTCTCGTTCGCCGTCCAGAAAAATGCCTTGGAAAATCCCGCCCTTGTAACCAGATAGGGCGGCGATCAAGGCGCGGGTGGCTTTCTTGGTGGCGGTGTATTTCTCGCTGTAGGTGTCGATCTGGACACGGCTGGCGACGTATCCGGACGCTCCCTGCATGTGGTAATCGTGCAAGCCGTCGATGCGCTGGAGCACGACATAGGGATGCCCGGACACCGACTGCGGGGCCTTGCCCCAATCGATGCGATCCGAGACAAGCGCCGTCACGCCCGCCGCATTGAGCAGTAGAGCCACAAGCTGTTCTTCCATTGGCTATTTGCCCCTTGCGGCCTTCTTCGCCAAACGCGCGGCGGCCTTCTCGATTTCCAGCCATGTCCGGTTGGCGATGGTGTCGAGAACCTCATTCTTGTGCTGGCCCCATGCGGGCCTCATGAAGGCCTGCGCCTGGTGGCCGGGGCCGCTGCCGAACTCTTGCAAATGCGCTGCCGGGTCTGGTCCGGGTCCTATGAACATCTCGACCGGCGATAGCTTCTTGTGCAGCTTTCGCTGGCGCCCCGACAGCTTCGTGCTGACATCGATGCTTTCGCGCAGATAGCCCATGTGCTCGGGCGCGAGCGCGCGGGCCGTCTTGGCAACAGGCTGTCCGGCTTCCTTCATGGTCTTGTTCAGCACGCGCTTGGCGTTGGCCTTGGGAAGCTGCTTGAGCGCCTGTTCCAGTTCTTTCAGCCCGTCGACGTGGACCGAAAAACCCTTAGCCATTGTTCGATCTCACGGCGGTAATCTCGATAAAGCGGTTGCGGCCTTCCGCCGTTTCCTTGGTGCCTTTGATGTTCCAGAGATGCCCGTCGTAGTTGATGCGATCGACAGGCGAGATGGTTTTTGTCACCGACGACGAACGGATGACGAAGTGGCTCAGATGGAACGCACTGACCTGTTCCGCCCCGAGATATTCGACCTTCGTCAGATCGGATGTATCCTTCCGCCGCGCCCAAACGGTCGCCAGCGTGACCCATGTCTCGATCAGTTCATTGAACTCGTTCCGCGTGGACGTGAACCGCTCAATGGTAATGCGGCGGTCCAGATCGCCGGAGCCGATTTGCTTGGCCATCATGCACCTCGACGGTGATTGCAGAGCAGCACGTCGGTTGCGGTCCAGTCCTCCCGCTTCGCGTTCTCGCGGTGATGGTAAGCATCATCGATAAACGTCAGCATGGCGTGCTGGACACTATCGGGCATCGAGCCGCCGTAAATCGCTGTAAGTGTGATCCGTGAACCGGGCTTGATACGCGGCCATGCCTGATCGGGTTTCAATCCGATTGATGGTTCGAGCCCGGTCTTGTGCTCTTCGTAGACCGCAGTGTCGAGGGTCTGCTCCACGCCGGCCGGATCGACATAGGAAATCGACGTGACAGACTTCAGCGGGCCTTCGGATAAGCGGGCAAAGTCGGCAAAGCTGTCGCACTCTGATGCGATAGTCTGCTCGGCAAAACGGCAGTTGCAGTATTCCTCGACATGCGCGCGAGCGGTTTTCATTAGTCTGCCCAGGAGCGCGTCATCGTCCGTGGCGTCGATACGGCATTGCTGCTTCACATGGTCGAGCGTCACCGGCTCGACGGCAGGCACGACTGTGACTGTCGACGAATACCACATGGTTAGCCGCGCTTTTCGGGTGCTGGCGCCCTGACGGCCGTTTCCTGAACAGTTGGGTCTACCCCAAGAGCAGCGACCACTGAGCCTTTGAATGCCGAAAGGTTTTCGACCTGCTGAACCAGTTCAGCTTCGCGGGCCTTAGCGGCGTCGTTTTCGCTGATCAGACGTGCATTTTCGTCAAGCAACTTCATCCGCTCGTCATCCCATTCCTTTTTCGTCTCCGGCTTCTTGGCCGGCACGATCGGCGCCTTCTCGGCAAGGCCAGCCTTGATGAGGCGCGCCGCCTCCTTGTCTGAAAAGCGGTCGGTGACCTCGCCAACAGAGAGCGCAAAGTCCCTCCCCGCCAATCCTTCCAGTATTTTGAGTTTCATGATCGTCTCCTTCGGTTTTGAGAGCGGGCCACCGGGGCGGCCCGCCTTACAAAGCCGAACTTACGCAGCGGCGGTGATGAGATGCTTGACGGCCGCCGTGTCACCCAGCTCGCCATCGAGGCGGATCAGACCGAGCAGGCCGATATCCGGCGCGAACCGCTCGCGGGCAACGAACATCACGATGCCGCCAACCTTGCGGACGAAATATTTGCCGAAATCACCGAAGAGCATGACCTTCGATGCGGCGGCCGCCGCAGGGATGGAAGCCATCGCCTGGTTGATTGAGTAGCGATAGCCGAGGATCGAGCCTGGCACGCCCTGCTGCACGTCGCCCGCGCTCCAGATGTAGCGGTTTTCGGCATCCTTCAGCTTACGGATCGCGCCCAACGTATTGTCGTTGAACATGAACCGCACCTTGGGCGACCCGCGATAGGCCGGATCGACCGAATGCACGAGATCGATGATCTCGTCATAGGTGAGCGCGGTTCCTGAAGTCGATGTCTTGCCGAGCGTGGACGCGGTGACGATACCGTTCGGATCGTCGGTGCCGTCGCCTGTGGTCAGTTCCGTGTTCGCACGGCGGCCGAGACGCTGGCCAAGCAGATCGCCGAGCAGGCTTTCGAAATTGAAGATCGAATCCTGCGCCAGTTCCCACGAGAACTTCACCCATTCGGTGTCGTAGGCATATGCATTCAGCGTCTTCTTGCCGAAAACTGCATCCGAACCTCCGTCATCCGTGACCGCACCGGCCTCGGTATGTTTCGCCACGACCTTGGACGTGTCGTCGATAGTCGGAATGTCGATCGGATTACCGGCGCTGGTGATCATCGCGGTGCAGACATCCTCGTCGTACATCGGCCCCCAAGCCTTCATGGACTTGATGATCTGGTTGCTCAGTTCGGTCGGCACCGTGTAGCCGCCTGCAGTAGCCGTCCCAACAGTCTGCGCACGCGCTTCTTTCGGGGCGACTCCGCCACGCAAGGCAGCGCGTTCCTCGTCGCTAAGGGCCGACATGTCGCCGGCGACCTGCACGTAACGATGGAATGCGGAACGATAGTCGACCGTTTCGCCGTCATCCTGGCCACGACCTTCACCGTCGCCTGGGTTCGGGCGGTTCCCCGCGCGTTCCTCGGCAGCCGCATCGTCAATGCGCTTCTGCGCATCGGCCATGCGCTTATCACGGGCGATTTGCCCGTCGACCTTATCGAACTCGGCCATGATGGTGTCATGGCGCTGTTCCAACTCGGCCGCGCGGGCGTCGTCGGTGTTCTTCTTGATCTCGTCCAGGGCAGAGCGGGCATCGGCAACGAGCTTTTCCCGCTTCTCAATCAGTTCCTTGCTCATGGTCATTCTCCTTGTGAGCAACATCGAAAACCCGCACGAGCGGGCGGTGGAGACGGGAAGCGGGATGCTTGCCGCGTCCTCCGGCGGAATGCCGGGTGAACTCAGGAAATCTTGCGGAAACGCGCCTCGGCTTCAGCCTTGCGACGAGCGAAGGCCGAGGCGTTATGCTGGCGACGAGCCTCGTTTCGCGCGGCGTCGAGTGAGCGCAACGCAACCGACGTACCGTCATATGCCGGCTCGGAAACGATGCTCACCTCGCCAAGGCGAACCTCAAGCAGGGTACGCTTCGGAGGATCGACGATCTCGTCCCATTCCTGCCGCACGGTTTCGAACCTGAACGACATACCGGAAACATCACCGCGCTCGACAAGCGTCTTCACGTCACGACCGTCCGTGGTATCTGGCAGGTCGATCTCGACGCGCAAGCCCTTGTCGTCTTCCTCGCACCGCAGGGTGCCGGCCGACAGTCGCCCAAGCACCCGGCCTGTATCGTGGTCGAAATAGGCTCGGACATCAGACGTGCGCAGCGTGTTGGTGAAGGCACCACGGGCCACGACCTCCTGGAACCAGCCGCCAATATCGGCGATCTCGCCAAACACCGCAGCATATCCGGTCACCGTCATCTTGCCGCTGGCGTCGGCCCGAAACTCGACAGGCTGGACAAGCGAGCGCTTTTCAGCGCCTTCAGGCTTCATCGTCATCGTTCTTCTCTCCGTCGATATCGTCGGCCGGCTTCGCTGGGTCCGGTTTCAATGGCTGTTTGCCGAGCACCACGGTCGCGCCCTGCACCAGCAATTCATCGGCGTCCGGGTTCGTATGCCTCGGCCTGTTTTCCAACGCGCGGGCCTCATTCGGTGTCATCTGCGCGGTCTGGATCGCACGGGCGATGCCGTCGATCCGGCTCTTGAAGTCGCCGCGTTGCAAGCCGTCGAGATTGTGCTCGACATAACGGCCGCTCTTGAACCGACCGAACAGCTTCAGGTTCGCCTCATCCTCGAATGCCTTAGCCCACTGACTGATCAGGTGCTTGACCAGGTGAAGGTCCTGCTGCTCGACATTGGCAAACGTGCCCCGGCTCAAATCCTGAAGGAACACCGGCGGCATCTGCCAAGCGCGAGCTATCTCCTGAATCTGGAACAGGCGGGCATCCGTCATCTGCCCCTTCTGAGGATCGAACCCGACTGGCTTCAGATCATGCCCCGGAGGAATCGGGAACATCTGCTTCCCGTTCTTCTTCGCCTCGTCGATCGCGCGGCGCATGTCGTTCATTGCGCGCTGCAAGCCATCGGCGCCCTGAGGGAGAGGTCCAGACAGAGCAAGGGGTGGAACACCACCGCCGGCAAAGAAGTTCGAGCCATAGTCGTTCATGGCGAGCGCTAGCTGGATCGCCTTTGACGCCAGCTTGATCGGACCATAGTGCGAAACCTGATCGTCCTTCAGCATGAAGGGTATATCGATCACGTCGGCCGCCGGATAATCCTTGTTGCCGTGGCGGTAAATCACGTCGAAACCGGAACGCTTGATCGTCGTCTTGCGCGAGTCCATCGGCCAAAGGGCTTCAATCTGAGGCCCATTCCGCTCGATCCAGGCCAAGCCACGCCCGCCGGTGAACACGCACTGCCAGAAATACTGCCGAAACTTGAACGACCCCATGAGGTCGTTCGGTGCATCGTGAATTGTGGTCGCCGTCTTGCCGGTCAGCTTGACCGCGCCGTCCTTCGTGTCGCGGTAAGCGTGCAGTGGGACCGTCGCCATGGTGCGCGACAGGAAAGCCACCGCTGCCAGTACCGCCGGCACGGTCAAGGCGCTGTCGATCGTGACATTCGGCAGGTTCGCTCCGCCGATGCCGAAATATGCCATAAACTCGGTCGTCTGCGACACCGGAACCGTTGGGTCCTCGATGCTGCCCGATCGCTGCTCGCTGGCAGAGCGGCTGATTTCAAAACCGATTTTCATGCGCCTACCAGACTGAAATTGGGGTCGTCCCAGGGTGAGGTTGCGACGACCGCCTCAAACTCGTTGTGTGCAGCGCCCGTCGCCTCGGCTATGGACACCATGCCGTCGATGCGACCGCGTGACCGCTTCTTGTCGAATGCCCGATTGTTCATGGCATCACTGACGATGATCGCGTTCGAGGCGCACATCGTCGTCACCGGGCTGGCTTCAATCGTGATCGCCTCGTCAAGGATCGCGTCTTCCAACCGCTCGATCGATTTCGGCATGCACAGGGCGCGTTCGACGAACACGATGCGCGTTCCCTGGCCATGGCTGACCAACATAAGGCCTTCGCCAGCCGGTTCATCCGGTCCCTCGAATTTCCAGACATCGAAGTCGATCCGGGCACAGGCGTCGATAAAATCGCCGATCTTGGCTGCGTCAAAGGCGAGGAACTGAATGTCGTGCTTGTCCTTGAGCGCCTTCACCTTTGCGCCGACAAACTCGTAATCGATCGTGGCGCCGGGAACGGCCTCCATCAGACCTTTCTCAGCCCAATCGGCGTAAGGCGCATTGTCGTCACGGCTCCTGTCGTGAATGCCGGCCTTCGTGGTGAAGTACCAGGTCTTGACGAACAGGTGCGGCTTGCCGTCCTTCTCGCCCTTCCAACATGCCGACAACGCGGTCAAATCGTTCTTCTTCGACAGATCGAGTCCGAGCCAGCAAGGCAGGCCGATCATAGCAGCCTCGTCGATCACGCCTTGGCAACTGTCCCACGCCTCCTGCGTCGTCCAGAACCCTTCCGTGCCGACCGGGATGCCGAAGTAGAGCCGCTTGGTCGAAAGCGCCTCCGACAGCATCAGCTTGGCCGTCGTCACCCGCTTGCGCACGTTGTCGATCGGATAGGTAATGCCGAGTGCTGGTAGTGCCTTTTGCCAGCAATCCTCGTTGTCGAAGACCGTTTCGCGATCCTTCTCGTCCACTCGCGCGATGAACCCGAACAGGCTGTCATCTTCGGCCTGGCCTGTCACCACCTTCTGAAACAGTTCCGAATATTCGGTGCCGACGATCTGGTTCATGGCCGGCGTGTTGGTGCCGAGCATCATGAGAGGGTCACCGCTCATCTTGTCGATTGCCGCCTTCCAGATTTGCAGGGAATAGGCGGTCTTGAACTCATGGATCTCGTCGGCGAGAACTGCGTATGGTCGAGGGCCCGAGATCGAATCCACCGATGCCATCGATTGGAACTTCGAGCTGGTCTCCGGGTGCTCAATTCTCCAGGCATTGTCGCCAGTACCGCGAATGACGATATCGCCTCGGCTTTCCAGCGATTCGTATTCGTCCTCGTCTCGGTCAGGCAGGTTCGCCCGGCACATGGCCACTGCGTCCTTGAACAGGACGTTTGCCTGATCCTTGTCACCGGCAATGGCGTAGACTTCCGAGCGCTCCTTGCCTGCATACCCCATCATATCGACGCCGATCCCGGCCATGAGCGGCGACTTGGCCTGGCCTTTGCCGGTTTCTAGCCACGCCATGCGGAACCGTCTCAATCCGTCCGACCGCTGCCAGCCGAACAGGGATGCCACAACAAAGCCGTGCCATGGCAGGAGATGGAACGGCTTGCCGGCTGCGGTGCCTTCCGTGACCGTCAATACCGCCGGGAAGAACCCGCAATGTCGCTTGGCCTTAGCCACATCAAACGACAGGCCACGCGCTGATCCACCATCAAGGTCTTTCAGGTGACGGGCGCAAGACGCCTTGACCAGTTCGCCGGCTATTACCTTTCCGTCCAGCACATCGCAGGCGTAAAGTGTAGCGAGGTCGTCAGCCGCCGGCCTTGCCGAGATAGTCATCAGATGCACGTTCCTTGCGCTGCTTGCGCTCGGCCTTGACCGCCGAACCGCGACGACGCGGTGAGATACCAAGCTCAGCCTCAAGCGTTGCCGCGTCCGATCCTGCTTCGCGCATCGCCGTGAAATATGGGCTGACCCGTGCAATGGCCTTCGAGTTTCCGCGCCGGGGCTTCATCACGACGCCGCTCTCCGCAACTTCCCGGTACATGCGGTCGAACATCAGGTAGGCGCACACCAGGCGCTGGATCGAATGACCGTTGGCCGCTGCCAGCAACTGCCGATCCTTCAATTCCGTGGTGACGATGCGCCAGTGTTCCTTGGCGGCCGCTATCTCCAGCACATCGGAGAACAGGCTTTCCCAATCCGGCTCGACAACGATGGCGCCGGTGCCTTCAATTACATTCATGTTTCGAACCTGTCACAAATCGTTGGTCGACCAAGCCGATTGGTTCCGTACAACCAACGTGCGGCGGACCTTCGGGCGAGCAAGCGGGTGGGTATCTCAGGCAACGCTCCTTCGGGAGCGCCCACCTCCAGAGCACCTCATCCCTTCGGGATGGCCCCAACTTTTATATTTGAATTCGATCTCGGTGAAAACGGAGGGGGGACGCGGGTCTCCAGCCGGATCGGTTCCAGAGATTGACCTACCCCCTCCCGTCACGATGACGATGGCAAACCGAGGTATTCGCCGGCCTTCGCCTTCACATAAGCCTCTGCGAAGCTGAAGATCGCGCCCACTGTCGCAATCCCAGCCTTCTTCGAGCCTTCCTTGATGACCTTCCAGTGCTTCGGGGTGCGGATCGCTCCCAGCAGTTCGTGGCCACGGAACGTCAAGCTATGGACACTGTAGTCGATGTGGGTGACCATCGGGTCATCGTCATCCGGTAGCCCTTCGATGGTCGCCTGGATTAGCCCCGCTTCCTCGGCACGGACGACATGGTACGTGACCTCTTTGTCCGCCCGTCCTGCTAAGCTGATCTCTCCCATTTCACAGTGGACCTCGGTCGCATGCTCCTCGATGTGCAGCAACAGGTCGCGCAACAGGTCTGGCTCAAGCTTCACTTCTCCCTCCCGCAAAGCAATACGGTAGGGATAGTGCGGCAGTGGCCTACGACGAGTCGAGTATGAAACGTGCATCATGCTCTGTTCCATGGGTGATTGACGTCTATCGGCCGTCCATCAATGTCCGATCCGATCGCGTAGCCTCGCGCTTCCTCCTTCTGGATAAGCGCGTCGTGGCAGGACTTGCAGGCAGCTTCCGTGTTCTCGAGGTCGAAGAACAGTTCCTCGTCGCCCTTGTGGGGCTTCTTGTGGTTGACCACTGCAGCACGGGGATGGTGCCGGTTGCCCGTGACCAGCAGGCAGGTGCAGCGCTGGCAGGTGTAGAGGTCGCGGAGTAGGGCTTGCTGCCTGACGCCGTGTGGGCCGCACCAGCGCTTGTCGCGGTAAAGCTTGCGGTAGGCCTCGGCTTCGGCAGAGCGGTGATGCCGGCGCTGCTGCTTGTCGGTCAGCGCCATCTGCGGTTATCCTTATGTGCTTTCAAGCTGGTTGCTCCCAGCGACAGGACCCAACAAACCGATGGATCTTCATGAACCGTATTCACAAAATCGCTATCGCTATCGCTATCGCTATCGCAATTGCAATTGCTGCTGGCTTGGCGTCTAGCGCCAGCTATGCACAGCAGACCCTGCCCAACGTCACAATCTCAATCGACATGCCAGCCGAAGCGGTCGTAAATTCCGTGACATACGGATGCGGCGATGGAGTATCGTTATCCGTCAGCTATGTGAACGCTGACCCGAACTTTCTCGCTATCGTTCCGGTCGAGGGCAAGTCGATCATTTTCGCCTCAGCCATTTCAGGATCGGGTGCGAGATACACATCAGGTAGGTATGAATGGTGGACGAAAGGCGACGATGCATTTCTCCGAGACCTGACCGATGACGAAAGTGAAAAGCCTATGCTGGAGTGTAAGGTTCCCCAGAACTGATTTCCAGTAACCGGGTAGGTTCAAGCCGGAGCTTCTGCCATTGCCAGCCGTAGCCGCGCTCGGTGGTGGCTTGCTCGGCATGGGAGGTTGGCTCCATCGAACGCAGCGCATGGACCAAGCCAGATCATTGAAACGGCAGGGCGCGACCTTATGTCAGTCGTGCGCCGATCGTTCTCCTCCCATTGTGGTCGGCGCGTTCCCCCTATGAACTTGGCCGGGCATCGTGCTCGGCCTTTTTCGTAATGCGCTGCTGCTTCCTGTCGCCTGTGCCTGGTGGGCGGTGGGCTGGTGGGTTGTTCGGCATAGCGGGCTTGCTGCATCCTCACGAAAACGCCTGCCTCTTTCTCCATTTGTGACGGAGCGAATCTCGGTTCTGACTATTTCTGCTGCTGGATGAACTCATCACAATGGAGCGGCACACCAATGACCAATCTCACCTTCGCTAAGCCCGTATCAGTTTTCATAGGCCTCGGCTTTCCCCGTGATGTGGGAACCGTCCTGGGCGCCTACGACCTGTTGCTGGAATGGAATGGCATTTCGGATATGGACTACCACGGTGCGCTTGAGGTTTGTCGCAAGGCTCTCAATGGTGAGAGAACCGCTGAAGATGCGTGTGAGGCGCTTGAACGCTTTGCCCATAACAGGGGCATCCTGTCAGAAGAGGCTCTCGATCGAGCTGCTAGCAACGTTGCTCGGGAATGGGGAAGGCTAAGCGCCTGACCCTGCCGCTTGTCGGTTAGGGGCATTGGTGGTTAGCTGCGAGGCAGAGCGCGCGGCTGAGGCGCTGTAACGTCCTGCAACAGTCATTGATTTGGCGCGGTCCACGACCGCCCTATCTGTTCGGGATGGCTAATTTAGTAAAATACCAGTGCATCCGCGAGGATGACGGGACGTGGACTGTATGGGACACCGCCCTCGACATTCCAGCTATTCTCGCTGAACAGGTGCTAGCTCATCTGCCCCACGCTAGAGCAGAGGCGGCCTGTTCCACACTCAATAGGATCGAGGCTTCCGGACTCCAGCGTAGCGTTGGGTAAGCCGCCCCGGGGCTCATCCGCTCAATCTTCGAACTCGACGCCGCCAGATTTGTAGAGCGCCCTTTCGTACGGGTCCTTCGGGCGCTTCACGCGTGCCGGCTTTTTCTTGGCTGGCGCTGGGGCATTACGCGCCTTCGCGTCATCGGCAATGGCCATCGGGATAGCTACTGGCGCCAGCACCACTGCACCCGCTGCCAATCCAACATCACAATGCGCAGGAAGTTTCCCGCCGCCAAGTATGTTGCAGTTCCCACAACCCGAGAGCAGCAGGGCCACTCCGAAAAGCCAACCAATCCGATTCATGGCTGGAGAATCTCAGCACGAGATCGTGCGGTCAATACAGCCGCGCCGTGTCGACCCAACGACTTCCGATAATGGGAGCTACCCGCGCTCGGCACGCTGCCAGCCTCTACCGCGAGACTGGCGACCTTCATGGCATATGAGTGAACGCCGTCAAAGCTACAAATGCCACGGACATGCCCGCTATCATTATCAAGCCGAAATGGCGATGCAGAAAGCCAGCCGGGCGTTTCCGATCGTCGTTCATGGTGCACCTCCGCTTAGGCGACTTGTGGCGGGGGCACTCAAAGTCAATAAGCCTGAACGGCAAAACCCGCCTCGAGGGCGGGTCACCGGCGAACTCTACGCCGCCTTGTCAGGAAGCGGCTCCAACATTTCCTTGTAGTGATGAGGTTTAGCGCCTGCCTGCATCCAGTGCGTGGGTGTGGCGACCATATCGAGATTGATAGCCTGATTTGGCATCATTGGCACCACCCTCGACCAGTTGGGGCCTTGTAACGATTGGGCATTTTTAAAGATTGCGAGCGCAACCCGTTCCAGGCTTTGGGTTACGCTGCGTTCTGCCGTACTACGCGAGCGGCCAGTTTTCTTGCAGAACTGCCGAAATGAGCCGGCAATTCGTGGCACCGCCATGCAGATAGACCATCTGCTGAGCAAAATCCGGTCTTCTTCCGTCTCGACATAGTCCAGTATCCAGCCGTAAAGCACCTCCTCAGAGCGCGATATGGCCTTGCTGGAAGGGCTATAGGCCACACGATTGCCGTTGATCCCATAGCCAGGGTGGTGACCGCCAATGCCCACTGTCTCGATCTGGAAGGCAGGCCACAACGATCGAATTGCCGCCGGCTTAAGGTTCCTGACCTCCATATGGGCCATCGTGTCGGCGGCCTCGATGAAGCGCGCCTTCACGATCGTGATCAAGTCGGCGAGGGCAGCTTGTTCTTCATGAGTCAATTTCTTAGACGGCAAGGCGCTGCTCCGGTTCGTCGAGGATCGTTTCCAATTGCTTGTAGATGAGGGTTCGGAGTGTAGCACGCACCGGCCAGGGGCGTCGTGCCACGGCCTCACCACGCAGCGGCCCAAGTGGGATGCCGTCAAAGGCGTCCAGCAATTCACCGGCCCGGTCATCGGCCCAATCCTGCCGCTGAACAAGGATGTCGGAGATTGCCCCTATCGTCTCGCTCCAGAGTTCATCCCGATTGTTCCTGGTCTGCCGGATGCAGCGCAAGACAAACACGAGATGCCCATCGCCGTACTGGTTGCGGAGTTCGTGCATCGTGCCACGGGCGTGGCTCTGCGCAGCCGCACGCCGACGGTAGACCGGGACCAGCTTGATCCCGAGGCCGTCGAGCAGAGTATCGAGTTTGCCCTTGGCTCCGCTCACGCACCACCTCGAGCCGAATAGTCAAGTTGCTGCTCGATCAGGTCGGCCGACGTCGAGGAATTCAGTGCCAGGATTGATTCCCGGCCTTCCAGCGACAGTTCGTCGGCGCGTTCGTTTCCGATGATGCCGACATGTCCCTTGCACCATTCCAATTTTATCGGGACCGCGATCAGAGCGAGGTCGAGTTCCTGCCATAGGTCGAGGTTCGCAATCTCAGGGTTCTTACCCTTCCGACGCCATCCGCGTGCCTTCCAGTTGTGCCGCCAGTCGTTGCAGCCGTTCACGACGTACATGCTATCGCAGAACAGGCGCACCGGCTCGACCACGCCACGCTCTGCGAACCAGCGGAGCGCCATCAGTGCGCCGGTCATCTCCATGATGTTGTTCGTGGTCGGGTCCGATCCGCCGCAGTCTGAATGGACTTCCTTGCCGTCGCGATAGACGACATAGGCCCACCCGCCGACGCCAGGGTTTGGTTCGCAGGCGCCGTCGCAGTAGATGACGAGGCCAGGAGGGACAGAGCGGTCGAAAGCGTTCCGGTTGGGGACGCTTCTTGAGGCGGTGCCGAAAAGGTCAGTTTGCGGCCTGCCGCCCTTGGATTTCCGGGCTTTTGGGGCGGTGCTTTCAACCGTTCGCTTGGAGCGACAGGTTGCCTGACTGGAAATATTTCCAGTGACCGATCTGGGGATTTCCCCAGATACCTGTGATCCGATCACATGTGAGCCCGAAGTGCCCGGCGCGGCCCTCGTCACTGGTCCCGTGTATCCAGCAAGGAGCCTGTCAGCCTGCCGGCGAAGCGCGTCCTTCGATGTGGTGTCGGCTCTATCCTCGACGCCATTTCGGGCCATCAGGTCGCGCTGCGCTGCCTTGTTCCAGTTGCGGCCGCTCATGCCACCTTCCTCCGCTTCCTGCATCGCTGAAACCATGTCGACGCCAATCCGCGCCATGTCGGGACGCCATGGGTTGCGCCAAACCGCTTGGCCTCGGCTTCGGCTGCGCTGCCCATCGCAAGGATCGTTGCCGTGAGGTCTTCGCCCTCGATCGTGCCGGCAAACTCCAGATCGGACATCAGGCATTCGACTGCCTTGAGATGCTCGCCCTTGATCGGGGCAAGGTCGGCCTTGGCGAGGATTTCCAGATACTGCCTTGCCCGCATTGCACCACGGCGGCCGATGACAGCCTTGATCGCTCCGACGGCCACACAGTCGCCGGGCCGGAAACTCCCGGTCGAGTATTTCGGCACTCTGACGCCGGCCCGCTCGCATACCTGGTGAAGCGTCAGGGCATCATCGTCGCCGCTGGCAAGCTGCGCGAAGAATAGCTCGAGCCCGCTGGTGTTCTTCCGCTCAGCGTTGATCCCGACGAAGGCGTCAGCCTCGGCCGCAATATCCTTGACGGTGATGATGATTGCCGGAACGACCGTGACCGTCGGATGCGCTTGCGCCGCGCGCGCCCGGTGCTGGCCATCGATGATGCTGAATCGCCCATCAAGCTTGGGAGCGACGACAAGGGCGCCGAACCGATCCCAGCGGAACGAACCGGCGATCTTTGCCACGCGCTTTTCATCCTCGGGGCGCTGGTAGAGCGGATCCACATCGAGCAGGCTGACGTCGATCCAGTCGAGCGTCGGCACCGTTCCAGGATCGGCGTATGCGGTTTCCTCGGTCATGCTGATCTCCCGAAAATATGCGGTAATGCGGCCTCAACCTTGGCGAGGGCAGCGGCGCGGGTCTTTGTCGCAAAGTCGGATACGAGACGCGCGGTTTCCTCCTCGATCGCTCGATCAGCCGCGAAGCCTATGGCGAACAGCTTGTCGCGAAGTGCCAGCATCTCGCCGGCCGTGGCTGATGACGACGCGGCCACCACGCAGAACCGCCACCGGCGCTGACCGCGTATGCACCGGAACGTCTTCGGCATGACATGTTCGACCCGAACGACCTCGAACTGCTCCGATGCGCGACGGAGGCAATCCCAGCCTGAACCGCCATGATCGAGAAGCCGCAGCGCGCGGAGTAGATCACCGTCGAACGGGTCGGGTCCGAAGCTGTCGACATAGGCCAAGACCCACTGTCCCGGCTCGATTGGTACGAGTGCGGTCATACTGAAACTCCTGCCATCGCTTGATGTGCGCGCGTTACGATCACGGCGACGATGGTCGATGGCGAAAACCTCTCCGCTACCTGGATTGCCTCATCGAGTTCCATCAGCCGCCGGGAGAGGTCGCGTCTGTCGGATTCGGACCGTTGACCGCTTGCAACGATCACCTTGGCACGAAGCCAGCGGTCGAGAGCGGTTTCCAGTGCTGTGACAGCTTCGGGCTCGGTCATGCGATCCTCCTGATGTCATGGGTCGGCTGCGGATGAAGGACGACGAGGTCGCCTTCACGCGCGGCAGGGAGAAGCCCGCGCTCGTCCCACATGCGGCGCGCGATGCGCGGGATCGCGTCAAGGATTTTTGCCGTAGGCCGATTGTCGGCCCATTCGAGCAGATCGAGTTGGGTCATGATGCGAACCTCAACTGCTGTTCGACCATGGCCGGCGTCAGTGTCCCGGCAATGCGCTGCTCTCGAAAATATCCGATGACGGCTGGAGCTAGGCCAGCCGATCGAAACTCCGCGAGCATGAGTTCCAGCTCTTCCCTGCTTTCAGGCTTGGCGTATGGGAGATTTGGGTTATCACCAGAGACAGAGCCATACCCTGATAGGGTAGTGTTATCTTGAAAGAGTTCTTCCCCTTCAGTGCCAAGACTTGAGAGGTTTCCTCTAAGGTAGTTGGGGTCAATATCTGGTCCCACGTCCGGCCAATTATTGTCCCCACGCGATATTTCCGTGGGGTCAATATTTGGTCCCACGTCCGGCTTTGATGACGCTTGTTTCTTTCTCCTGTCCTCTTTCCGGCGAGCGGCCTCGATTTCCTTCCAGTAAGTCTCGGTTTCAGCGACATGCATCTTGATCGTGTCCGCATGCGGGTTTTCCACGCGAAACCAGACGCATCCATCCTTCGTGCTCGAACCTGTGGTAGCAAGATATCCGCGTGCCGCCAGCAGTGACCGCGCTAGCCGAGCCGTGGTCTTGGACTTCATCTTTCCTCGGGCCATAAGCTTGATCGTGGAGGCGTAAGCCGGGGTGGGCTTCAGGGTCCGCTTATCGATCGAGACAAATGACAAGTAGACGACGATCGCTTCGGTGCACGGTGCCTTTTTCAACCATGGATCGGCCGCTACCGTCTCGATGAGCTTGAACTTGAAAGCAGCCAGTTCGCTTCTGGCAATCTGGAGGGGCGAACGAGAATCAACGGGATCGTCGAACACTTCTCCAGTTTCAAAGTCGATGTTTTCGGGGCGGGCATTCATCGGCCTGCCCTCGCGCTGATCCATATCCACAAGGTGCAGATGCCAAGGCTGACGATAGAGCCGAGAAGCATGCGATCGACGGGACGCATTGACGGCCGATCGGCAAGATCAGGACCGGCGATGACGTGAGCGATGAAGCCGGCGCCAAGTAGGATCACGCAGGCGATTGCGAGACGGAGCGATCTCATGCCTGCGCCTCCATGATGGGCGTCAGGGCTTGGACGAGCTTGATTGGGTCAAAGTCATCCCATTCGAAGAAGGTCCGCGTCGTGGCCATGAAAACCGCCTTGGTGCCGACTTCCTCGATTGTGGCGGGGCGATGATTGAAGATCGCCTCGCGGGTCGTGCCGACGATCTTGTCGAGTTCCACGCCTCGCGCGTCCCACTCGGCATCGCCAAGGGCATCGTAGGCAGCGAGCGCGGCTGTATGCGCGGCCATG
Source organism: Mesorhizobium sp. A623 (assembly GCF_054489405.1). NCBI lineage: Bacteria > Pseudomonadati > Pseudomonadota > Alphaproteobacteria > Hyphomicrobiales > Phyllobacteriaceae > Mesorhizobium > Mesorhizobium sp. A623. The sequence continues at coordinate 277,663 of NZ_JBTMXB010000001.1, read as the reverse complement.
AGTTCGGAGAGGTCAGCCATTGCGCTGCCCTCCCGTCATGCGAGCGTGCCGGATATCCTCCGACGGGCCGAGCGACTTCGCCCTCCGGCGACGCGTGGTCGGATGCGCGTCAAGAAACGTTTCGTCGGCCGCGATAGCAGCCTTGAGTACAGATCGGTCACCGGGCAGATGCCGGTCTTTCAAAGCTCGTTTCTTCCACGCCACATCTGCACGTGTCGGTGCTGGGGTCAGGATTAAAGCTGCTACCGCCTCTCTTCTGGCGGGGGTGGCATATGCGCGGCGAAACGCGCCCGCATCACCCAAAACGTTTCTGCGATATCGTGCTTCGGCAAATAGCAATTCTTGTTTGGCCGCTTCCAAAAGCATGACGGAGCGCGCGGCCGTCCATGCTTCCAGTCGTGTCTGCCGCACTAGCGAATTGTGTGCAGTGTCGACAAGGACCGCATCGGGCAATGGATCGAGACACGCGTCGATAAAGGCGTCTAGCGACTTCCTGTTCGTCGAGGTGATCATTCTGCCCCCCCGTGCGCAAAGTCAGGTCCGGCCTCGATCGCCTGAACCGATTGCTCGCAAGTGTCACAGGCGATGCTGAGCAGGGACTGAACCCGGCTGATTTCAGCCCAAACGTCGGGCGTAACCTTGTCGCGGTCGATCTCGTGAAGGATATCGGACGTGGTGGAGATTAGGACGCCGACGTTGGAAAGGATCACCGGACCATCGTTAAGGGACATCGTCATCATGACGCACCCCCTTTTCCGATTTCCCGCTCCACAAGGAGAGCAACGTCCTCGGCGATCAGCGCCCCCATGTTGAGAACCTGCTCAATCTCCTTTGTTAGGCGGTCCCTGATGTCGGCGCGGAAACTTGAGGCTCCGTCGAGCGCCATGGCGCAGACAGTAAAAAGCGATGCGAGGTTCGACACGGCGTAGACAGGATCAACCCTGTGAGCGCCGCCGGGAAGGTTGCTGCCGGGTTCGATCATGACGCCGCTCCTTCCGACAAAAGGGACGCAACGAGGGCCTTCTGCTCCTCCTCGTCGAGTAAGGTGCCGTTCGTGTATTCCCGCAGGAACTGGGCCTTGCGGCGCTCATCGCCCTTGGTGAACGGGCGGTAGCTGATGATGGACAGGGCGGTGTCCTGCAACCGCGTGACATCATCCTCCGTCGCATCGCCATCCGTCCGGTTGATCTTGTCGACTACCGCTTGGTAGGCTTCGAGCATTTCCGACAGCACGTGCCCGATATTGGAAGCCGCTTCCATTTTGAACCCCATCGCGAGAGCGTGCACGCGGGGCTCAAGGTGTTCATTCACCTGCTTGAGAAGCTCCTGGACGCTAATGCACCCATAAGCGATGGCGTTTCCGGCCTCGCCGGTGACGGTGCAGGCTTCGGCCGCCATGTTGATCAACTCGACCTGGCTCCATGCCCGGTTCAGAATGTCTACCGCATCGCTGAGGTTGGGCAGGTCTGGATTTTCGGGGGCGGTGGTGGTATTCGTATCCATGTTCGGATTTCCTTTGCGGGATTGAGAACCACGGCTCGGAAGCGTTGGCGCGCTTGCCGGGCCATTTTCTTTCTGGGAGGTCGAAGGCATCAAGCCGCCCTCCGATCCGCGGTAGAGCGAACCGGCTTCCCGAGGCGCTCCAGCGCCCAAGCATCAAGATCATCGAGGTGATAGAGCGGGATACGCCCCGCGTAGGTCATCAGCGGCCCGCCGCCGATCGAGGCGAGCTTGTTGAGCGTGGCGACGGCAATCGGGATGCCGTACTTGTCTTTCATGTAGGCGGGCACCTCCTTACGGCGCAGGCGAGGACGATCAGTTTCAGTCATGATTAACCACCTTCATATTTGGTACTATCACTCATGCGAGTAGTGGCATATTGAGGACAGCGGTGGTTAAGTCAAGCGCTTTCTATCGCACGCATGATAGTATTGGGGATTGTCGCATGCTGGGAGGTTTATCGTGGCCAAGAAAACGCTCGTAAGTAAGCAGGATCAGTTTCTTGTGCGCCTGCCCGATGGCATGCGCGAGCGCATCAAGGCCAAGGCTGATCGTGCCGACATGTCCATGAACGAGGCGATTGTCTGGTGCTTGGAGCAGTTTTTTCCGGCACCGCAGACCTTCGATCAGAAAATCGATGAACTGGTCAAAAAGGTTGCACTGCTAAAGGGAGATGATTCGAGCGCAGCCATCGACGATCTGATCGGCGGAATCGACGCTACGTTGGACCAGCTATCCAAAAAGCAACTAGCCGCGCCATCAGGCTTCCGTGATGCGGTCAACGAACGCTATCAGCAGTTTCTCGATGACGAGATGGATGAGATGCGCGACCTTCACGAAAATCCCTTCGACGATAGTCTCTATGGGACACCTGGACCGCAAGGCCCGACTCATCCTGACGATCCATTCGGACCATATGATCGGACGCCGCCCGAGGATGATTAAGCCCTACGCGGCATCTCCAGAACGTCCGCTGTCCTGCCTGTCATCTGGCGGAAGGCTTCTCCGCATACCTTGTTCGCAGCAGCGACCAGCACGCTATCGAGCCGGTGGACATACTTGCTGGTGATCGTGCTGCCCTTGTGGCCTAGCATCGCGCCGATGGTGCTGTCCGAATAGTCGAGGTCGGCCGCCACCGATGCGAAGCTGTGGCGCAACGTGTGCGCTGTGACTCCATCCAGGCCTGCGCGCTTCATGATCCGCTCGATGCCCGCCTGTAGGGCTCCGAAAGGCCGCGCTGTATCCCTCGCGCCGGGCAGGACATATTCGACGCCCTTCTCCCTCGGCAGGCTATCCAACACGTCAATCGCTTCGCGGGTCAGCGGCCGGGTGGACGCACCGGTCTTGCTATCGCCGAGGCGAAGAGCGTTCCCTGCGATGTCCACTTCCGACCATTTCAGGGCGGCGATCTCTCCGCGCCGGCAGCCGGTATAGGCGAGGAGGCGGACCGCAGCCTTAACCTGCCACGGCTCCTCGTCGGCTTCGGCAAGGGCCTTTCCGAGCGATCTGTATTCGTCGGCCATCAGGCGCCTTTCTCGCATGCCGTCAGCGGGCCTAGGGACGCCGTGGACGGGGTTTGCAGAGATGATGCCTCAGACACCGCGAACGACAGAATACCGCCTAGGAGGCCTGCCGTGCGGGCTGCGGTGCCCGCTCCACCTGCCACCACGGACTTACCGCGTAGCCGTCCTGTCTTCTCCACTTTCGCAGTCCTGCCGGCTGTCACGTCGCGAATAAATTTCGTCACGTCTGATCGGGCTAGGTCGATCACTAGCTTATTGCCAAGCAACGGCTTCACATGCCGCTCGACGCGGCCGCGATCAATGTAGAGCGTGGTTGCCTTCTTCGGCTTCCGCCCCTTGCCCAGTACCAGCCCGGCTTCCGCAGCCTTGAAATAGTCATCGCAAAGGTCACTAACCGTCAGCGAGCTTCGGCGGGTTTTTCGTTCCAGAAGGGGGTCTTGCTTTTGCAGCACGACCGGCCCGAGCGTCTCGACGGCAAGCCTGCGGGCTTCTTCCGTCGTGATGTCGCCATGCCGGCCAATCGTCATGCGCCGTCGCGGGCCTTCGGCGGTGCGATAGTCAACGATGTAGGTTTTGGAACCGCCCGGATTGACGGAGACTCCGAAGCCTCTCTGCTCGGAACACCAGACAGTGTATTGCCGATCGCGCGGCTCGCTCCGGTCCACCAAGGTCTTCGTGAGCTTCGGCATTCCAAGTCTCCCTACTCACAACATACTCACCACGAAAGTGGAAACTTTGGAAGCCTCGCGAAAACTAAAGAATGGCCAAGGAAGGCGGAAAGCCTTGCAGCACAAAGTGTTGGATAGTGTGAGAAAAGAGTGGCCATCGTCAGAAAGCGCCGTCAACTGGCCCTCCGAAGGCAGAGGTCACAGGTTCGAATCCTGTCGGGTGCGCCACTTCAGTACAGAACTATGAACGCCGAATGCCGCCGATTTCCGCTGGAAGCGGCCACGAGCGTTCGCAGCAGTTCTGATTTCGATCCCATGATGCGAACCTCGCTATCCGCGACCTCGACGCGCTGCGCCAACGCGCGCAGGTGATCCCGCCGATAGCCGCCCTGGCGAAGGTGTCGATCATGTCCACTGTGATCGCCTGATTGCCGGCGCTGTCGAACGTAGCCTGGGTACGCTCGGCGTCGGCTTGGCCTGATCCCGAATCGCCTTGAGGCCGGCCATGCGCTCTTTCAGCACTGAATCGTTCAGATCGGCGAGACCGGCCTCGATCGCGTCGTAGAGCCGGTTGAGCCGCTGGTCGGTCTCGGTGACTCGCCTGTTGAGTTCGGCGAGATGCTCACGACGGCGCTCGGTGCGCTCCTCGCGACGGCCGAGCAGACTGATGAGAATGGTTTCCAGTCGCCTCGGTTGAAGCAGGCGTTCTCCCAGGTGGTCCGCGACCAGTTCGTCGAGCTTGTCCATCGGGATCGAGCGGCCCTCACAGCCGGTTCTGCCCTGCCGCGCCTTGGTCGAGCAGGTGTAATAGCAATATGTACCGCCCGCGCTGCCCCTGCCGGAGCGAAGCGTCATCGCCCCTCCGCACTTGGCTCAAAAGCAGAGGCCGGTCAGGAGCGTCGGCCCGCTGGTGATGCGGGCTGGCACCAGCATCGGGTTACGGGATTTCAGCTTCGCCTGGACCGTATCGAAGGTCTCACGGTCGATCAGGGGCGGAACGGCCATGACTGCGACCGCGCGCTCGGGCTTTTCTCGCGGTTCTTATGCCAGCGTGTGTTGAACCTGTGCTCGCCGATGTAGGTCTTGCGGGTCAGGATCGTGTGGATTTGCGCGAGCCACCCAGCGCCCCGCCGTCGCGGGTAAAGATGCGGCGTTCGTTGAGATGGCAGGTGATGGCCTTGACGTCCAACGGCCGGAGTTGCCGTCTCCTTCGAGGAACAGCCGATAGATCAGCCGCACGTGGCGGCGTGCAGTGGGCCGTTCTTCGCCAGCTTGCGGACGTAGAACTCCAGTTCGAAGTGATCGCGGAAGAAGCGCGAGAAGCTGTGAACCACCACGACATCGAACGGCGCAGGCTTGGTCGTGCCCGCTTCGATCATGCGCTGGAATTCGGGCCGGCGGTCATTCGTGGCAGAAGCGCCGGCTTCCACGAAGGTTTCGACAGCTGGTATCCCCGCGAGGCGCAATAGGTTTCGTCCACGACGGATATCCGTTTGGCATGGAGTCCCCCCCCCCCCCAGAGCCGGCGCATAGACGCAGGCGGCGCTCAGCCAAGCACCGCCGCGCCTCATGGCCTGTCATCCGGCCTGTTGGATCAGAGGGGTTGGGGATTTTGGTAGTATGTCTTTGCTACGACGCGGACCGAGCCGTCGACGAGCAGCAAGGAAAGGATGTCGGTGTAGTCGAAGGCGCCGAAGCGGGTCTTTACGACGACCGCGCCGGCGCTGCCGTGCAGGGTCATACCCTGGATTTCGAAGGCTTCGAGACCGGCGCCCTTGCGCTCGGGTGCGGTGACGAAGTCGATCCATCGGTCGCGCGGGACCGCGCTGTAGGTCGCCTCGTCCATCCCGACGATATGGGCTGTCGGCGCGAAGAGCTTCCTCAACGCTTCCGCGTCCTGCCGGGCAACCCCGACTATGTAGGCCTGGACCGCACCGATCGCCTGCTCGTGCTTCATTTGATGATACCTATCTTCTTGCGATCGATGGAAATGATGATCGCGACGACCAGAACGAGGCCCTTGATGATGAGCTGCGTGTAGGACGAGACACCGGCCAGGTTCAGGCCGTTGCTCAGGATGGCAATGATCAGCGCGCCGATGACCGTGCCGCCCGTCAGGGGGGTGCCGCCGATCACGACGGTTGCGATGACGTCGAGTTCGAGACCCGTTCCGGCCGTCGGGCTGCCCGCTCCCATGCGTGCGGCCAGGACGACGCCGGCGACGACGGCATAGATACCGGCGAGGATGAAGGCCAGGATCTTGACGCGGTCGACCCGTATGCCGGAGCGTAAAGCCACGGTCTCGCCGCCACCCACCGCCATGATGCCACGGCCCAGGCTGGTGTATTTCTGGATTATGTAAGCTATGGCGCACGCAATTGAGGCAATGAGAACGATGGTTGGAATACCGGCGACGCTACCGGATCCGATGGCCCTTAGGCCGGCATCCCGGATCATGATTGGCCGGCCTTCGATGATATGCAGCATCATGCCGTGTCCCGCCACGAGCAGGCCAAGCGTGACGATGAAGGAGGGTACCTTCAACTTGGTATAGACACGGATTGCTGGTCTTGCTGATGGCATTCCAGTCGATCAGGGACTTGCCGGCAGCCAGCGGCTCCACGATCTCGGAGCGATAATTGCCGATCTGGTCCTTGGTCGGGTAGTAGAGGCTCATCTCGTAGACCGGCTGGTCCGTCTTGTGGCCGTTGATATGGTCGTGAAGGATCGTGATGCCGTAGCCGCCCATGACCCAGTGGCCCCCTGCCAGCATGCTGAGCTTGTCCTCGGCAAGCATGTCGAGCGCGGCTACCGTGATGTCGATGCCCGCGAGCTTCATGCCGGAACGCCCCGCGTTCTCGATGGAAACGATGGCGCCCAGCAGCGGGTCGGAGCCGGCGCCCCACACGCCATCGATCTGCTCGAAGCGGGTCAGGAAGTCTTCCATGACAGTCTGGCCTTTCGCCAGGGTCCAGTCGGTATACTGGACGTCGAGCAGTTCCACGTCGGGATGCTCGGCAACCGCTTTCTTCAGGCCGTCATTGCGGGCTTCGGAGGTGGAGATGCCGGGGACACCGCCGATGCCGACGATCTTCTTGACGCCATCCTTCTCGATGAGGTGTTTGGCGACGTTGTAGCCCGCAGCCTCGTCGTCAAGCTTGATGAAGGCGAGGTAGTTCGGTGTCGAGCCGACTTCCACGCCCGGGAAAGTGTCGGTCACCACGACCGACACATTGGCCTTGTTCGTGAGTTCCAGGGCCTGCATGCCGAGCGACTCGCTGAGCGGCGTCAGGATGATACCCTTCACGCCGGCGTTGATCAGCGTCTCGATGTCGCCGAGTTGCTTGTCTTCGCGTTGCTGCGCATCGGTCACCACCAACTCGTACCCGTAAGCCTCGGCGGCGGTCTTGGCGAAGTTGACGTAATCAACCCAGAATGCGTCGTTGAGCGTCGGCATCGGCATTCCGAGCTTCGGCTTGTCCTGGGCTTGCGCCGTCAGGCTCAAGAGCACGCCGGCCGCGGCGAGCGAAAGGATTTTGAACAGTTTCATGATTTGCAGTCCCCCATTGTTTTGTGAACATTCCTGTCAGGCAAGAACGATCCGCTTTCCTTCGATCGCGGACCGGTAGGTTGCTTCGAGCAACGCGACCACGCGGCGCCCGTCTTCACCATCGACGCGCAGCGCCTCGTCGCCACGAATTGCGGCGACAAAGTTCTGTACGGAACGGCCAACAGTGGCCGACCAATCGATGCTCTCGACCTCCACGGCGCTCCACTTGCCGCCCTTCCAGACAAGAACGTCCGGCTCGGAAGTGAATTTCTCGAAATGCGCCTCGATGCCCGGGACCCGGATCATCGCGCTCGGACTCACGACTTCGATCTGATCGTCGAAGACGCCCTTGGGCGCATGATATCCGGCTTCGATGATAGCCTGGCCGCCATCGCGGAACGCCAGCGTCACGGCCGCCCTGTCCTCGCCGATACCGCGCGGGTCCGTGGTGTCGAGCGTAGCCGTTACCGACTCGACCTCGCCCATCAGCGAACGGGCGACATAGAAGCGGTGGAAACCCGCATCGAACAGGAGGCCGCCGCCGGTCAGGTCCGGATCGGCCCGCCATCCACCCAGCTTGCCGCCGATGGCGAGCCGCAGCCGCACCGAGCTGGGACGCTCGATGGCCTTGCTGGAAATCTGGGTCCGAAGCCATTCATGCGCCGGGTAGAACAACTGGTTGTGGCTCACGCCGAGCAGCTTGTCGGCGGTCTTCGCAGCGGCGATCATCGCGTCGCATTCGGCAACCGAAACAGCCATCGGTTTCTCGACCAGCACGTGCTTGCCCTTCGCCAGCGCGCGTATGGCGATGTCGGCATGGAACTTGTGCGGCACGCAGATCACGACGGCATCGATCGACGCATCTTCGAGCAGCTCGACATCGGATGCGTAGGCGCGTGCGCCCGTCGCCTCGGCCGTCTTGCCGCGAAGGGTTTCGCTGATGTCGGCAACCGCCGCGAGCACGGCGTTGGTCCCGTTGAGCAGCCCTTTGACATGATGCTGGCCGACTTCGCCGAGACCGATCACACCCACCCTGACCGGCGCGCTCATTGCGACAACTCCACGGGCATGAGATCATCCAGCGCGCGCAACTGGACCATCGAGACGGCCGACGCAGCAGCCGGGTCACCCTTGAGGATGGTCTTGTATTTATAGGATTCGAACTCGACCGACATGTAACCTCGATACTGAATGGCCGCCAAAGCGGCGAAGAACTCTGTCCAATCCACGCGACCCTCGCCGATCAGCGGGAACATGAACTGGTCGCCGTCATTGCCGGGGACCCCGATCACGTCCTTGATGTGGACGTGGCGGATCAAGGGTCCCCATTCGCGGATCAGCCAGCCGACATCGTTGCGATGCAGGACGAGATGACTGGGGTCCAGGTTGATGCCGAAAGCGGGATGGTTGCCGAACCGCTCGAGCAGCGGCAGCGTGACGCGACATCGCGGTCTGAACATCGTCGACGATCAGCGCAACACCGTGGCGCGTGCAGATCTCGCGCACCGCCTCGATGTAGCCGTCAGGCATCGGGATCATACCGCCATTCGACTGGAACAACTCGATGATGACGCCAGCGACCCTGGCGTCAGGCTGATGCGTGATCGCGAGATCCATCATCCTGGCGCAGGCCAGGTCGCAATTGTTCGGCGTCATCTGCAGCGGGCAGCGATAGCAATTGTAGTTCGGAACGCGGATCTGCCGCGTCATGTAGCGGTCGAGGCCTTCCTTCGCGCCTTCCAGCATGTGCGGATAGGTACGCCAGCGTGGCGAAGGTGGCGCCGTGGAAGGCGCTGTAGAGCGAAACGAATTCGCTGCCGCCATTGGCCCGCATGGCCAGGTGCATCGCGCCTTCGACGGCGTCCGCGCCACTGAGGGCGAACAGCACGCTGCGCATGCGGCGCTCAGAAGCGTCTGGGTATTCGCTAGAAAGCCGGTGCTATCAATCGTAGAGATGGAAAATACGTGCGGTAGCGACCAACATCCCGGGTCAACACAGGAAGTTGGCTGACCGCCGCATGGGCGCCAATGAAAAAGTCCGGTAACACGCTAGTACGCGATCCGCCGGCATGGCGATATTTTGTGAGCACCTTTCCGGCTAGAAACAGGACTGCCCGGGGCATCGGCACCATCTCCAACCCGGCCTCGTCGAGAAACCTGTCAAGATCTTCGACCCTGTCGTAGCGGACAGCGAGTTCTGCATAGACGACATCGTTGATAACCAGCGGCCCATCAAGGCTGGCCGCCTCAAGCTGCGCGATCGACCAATCCGCCCAACGTTGGTCAGGCAGAAGCAGCTTCGATCGCTGCCAGCGCGATACGCTCGTCATTATCTGAAGACTCGCCCGACACGCCGACAGCGCCGATGACAGCGCCAGACGCATCCCGCACGAACACACCTCCAGCCGTTGGAACCATTCCCCCGACTATATGCGCGATACCTGCGAGGAAGTGTGGCGGTTTTGCTGCCAGTTCCCGGGTGGTTTCTCCCATCGCAAGTGCGGCATTGGCCTTGGCGATGGCGATTTCGGCCCGCCGAATGCTGCAACCGTCATCGACCAGAACGGCACGAACCGAGCCTCTCGCATCGAGTACGGCCGCTGCAACCGGCTTGAACCCGCCGGACCGCGCCTGCTCGATCATGGTAGTACACAACGCTTGGGCATAGGCGAGCTTCATCGATTATCTCCTAGTGACGAATTAGTCTTCCTTGAAGACGATTTCGCGTTTCCGGGTAACGCTTGGCAGGGCAACGATCAGGATCAGGATTGCTGCAACAGCCAGCATGGCGGCACTGATCGGGCTGGTGACGAAAACGCTCAAGTCACCGCGTGATATGAGCAGCGCGCGCCGGAAATACTCTTCCAGCATCGGCCCAAGAATGAAGGCCAGCAGCAATGGTGCCGGTTCCGCGCCAAGACGCTTGAGCGCATAGCCAAAAAGACCAAAGCCAGCCATCAGGAAGATGCCGAAATTGTTGTTCTCCAGACTATAGACGCCAACGCAGCAGAACATCAGAATCGCCGGGAACAGAAAGTGATAGGGAATGCTGGCCAGCTTGGCCCACATGCCTACCAGCGGCAGGTTCAGGACCACCAGCATCAGGTTGCCGATCCACATCGAGACAATGAGCCCCCAGAACAAGGTCGGGTTCTCCGTGATCACGGACGGTCCGGGCTGTATGCCTTGCAGGATCAGCGCGCCAACCATCATCGCCATGACCGCATTGGAGGGAATGCCAAGCGTCAGCATGGGGATGAAGGATGTCTGCGCACCGGCATTGTTGGCGGATTCCGGCGCCGCGATCCCCTCGATGGCGCCATGGCCAAATTCCGCACTGTTGGGCGAGCATCTTTTCTCGATGGCGTAAGCGGCAAAGGCCGACATGAGCGCGCCCCCGCCGGGCAGCACGCCCAGCACCGAACCAATGGCGGTCCCGCGCAGAATCGGCTTCCACATCCGTGAATAATCAGCGCGTGTCGGCCAAAGGGACGTAACCTTTTGCGTGGTGATGCGCTTCGACTGCTCATGAATGTTGGCCATGATCTCGCCAAGCCCGAACACGCCCATCGCGATCACCACGAAGTCGATGCCATCGGACAACTGCATGCTGCCGAAACTGTAGCGCGCCAGCCCGGAATTCACGTCAATGCCGACAAAGCCCAGAAGAATGCCTATCAGGATCATCGCGAGTGCATGAAACAGCGAGCCGCTGGCCAGAACAACGGATGCAATCAGCCCCAACACCATGAGAGCGAAATACTCCGCCGCCCCGAACTGGATCGCGAGGCCGGCAAGGATTGGCGCGAAGACCACGATCACGCCCGTGGCAATTGTGCCTGCAACGAAGGACCCGATCGCAGCGGTGGCCAGCGCCACGCCGGCACGCCCATTGCGCGCCATCTGATGACCGTCGAGTGTCGCCACAACAGCCGAGGATTCACCGGGAAGATTGATCAGGATCGCGGTCGTCGAGCCGCCATACTGAGCACCGTAATAGATGCCGGCAAGCATGATGAGCGCGGTGGTGGGATCGAGACCGTAGGTAATCGGCAGCAGCATGGCGATGGTGGCGACCGGACCGAGGCCGGGCAGGACGCCGACAGCGGTTCCAAGGAAGACGCCAATAAAGCAATAGGTTACATTACCAAGGCTGAGCGCTGTCGAGAAGCCGAGGGAAAGATTATCAAGATAGGACATAATTAATTACCCAGGCAGATTTATATAAGGGATCGGCAACCCCAGAAATCTCACGAATATATAAGAAAATCCTCCCGTCAGGACGATGGCGCCGGCAATCGGAATTGGCTTCAACCTGAATTCGGGACTCGCGGTGGCAGCCATCAGAATGAGCAGCAGCGTCGATGGGAACAGGCCTATCCGATCGCAGACAATTGCAAATGTCACGACCGACACGACCACGATCATGATCGGCAGAGCACCCTTGGATATTAAACGAATGGAGGAAAATTTCGGCCGGCCGGCGGCAATGGCCCGACCAATACTGATGGCCGCAAAAACGAGCAGAAGAGAAGAGATCACGATCGGCAGGAATCCCGGCCCCATGCGCGAGATGCTGCCCAGCGGATAATTCAGGCCGATGAACAGACCCAACGCACCCAGCGTCAGATAGATCAGACCGAGACCAAGAGCACTTTGGTTCAAGACATCGCCCCCATATTTTCTTGAATGGAAAAGGCCGGATGAGATCGCTTGCCCCATCCGGCCCTGCTCTTGATCAGTTGACCGTGGCGCCCGAGATCTTGATGACCTCACCCCACTTTTCGAGATCGGCCTTGATCTTTGCGCGGAGCTCGTCACGGGTGGCGATCAGTGTGTCGCCTCCTTCGTTTTGGAGTTTTGCGCGGACTGCATCGTCCGTGATGGCCTTCTGAGCAGCCTCGAACAGCCTGTCGATGATTGCCGAGTCTGTTCCAGCTGGTGCGAACAATCCATACCAGGTTCCGGCATTGAAGCCCGGATAACCCTGCTCCGCGATTGTCGGAATATCAGGCAGCGTCGGGCTGCGCTTGTCTGCGGAAACCGCAATCGGCCGCAGTCCGCCCGCCCGGATCTGACCGAGTGCCGTCGGAATGGATGACAGCATGAAGTCGATGCGTCCGCCAACCACATCGACGATGGCGGGTGCCGCGCCCTTGTAGGGAATTTGATTGAACGTCACGCCAGCCGTCGTCTCAAGAAGTTCGCCCGTCAGATGAGAGACGGTTCCGTTGCTTGCCACGGCAAGGCTCAGGGCGCCGTCCGCATTGCGTGCGGCCTCGATCAGATCCGTCATATTCTTGAGCGGCGAATCTTTCGGCACCACCACGACATTGGGAGCGTCCGCAAGAAGAGAGATCGGAATGAAGCTCTCGATCGGATCATATGGCAGGGAAGAATACAGACCGGGATTGATCGCAAAATGCGACGTCTGCCCCATGAAGATCGTGTAGCCATCCGGTTGTGAATGGGCGACATATTCGGCCCCGATGCTTCCGGCAGCACCTGGCTTGTTCTCGACCACGATGGGCTGGCCAAGCTCTTTGCTCATGTACTCGGCGACGACGCGCGTGACGACGTCCATGCCGCCCCCGGGCGAACCTGGGACGATGAAGGTGATAGGCTTGGACGGATAAGTTTCCGCGTGAAGAGGTGCTCCCATCAGCATGGTGGCACCAACGGCACCGGCGATCATAAGTGACCGGCGAGACATTTTCGAAATATTCATATGCGTTCCTCCCTGTTGCTTTAGTTCACGTAGTATTCATCGGGCCGGTTTCTGTTCCGCTTTCTGGAACTGAACTTCCATAAAGCAGCCCCGCCTTGATTTTCGGAAAAGTCGTCGCCGGATCCGTGATCGGCAGCCCGTGCGCGGGCGCAATGAAGCGCGCGTCCAGCTTTCTCACAAGATATTCCAGGCGATTGGCGTAGTGGTTCATGTCGGTGAATTTCGTCCAGAACAAAGCCCGGTCGGCGAAAACGGCCGATACTTCCGGTATGTCCAGCGATATGGCCTCCTCCGCAAACAGCCCGCAATGTCCGTCTTCGTGGTAATGGCTGTAAGCAAAGCCATCTCCCGGAAACAGGACTTTTGCCTTGTCGTCAAAGCCCCACCAGGTCGTGCGCAGATCGCGGATCACCGGCTCGACCAGGTGAAAGTGGCGCCCGCCGAGATCGATGGTGTCACCAAGCCCCATGGATGTCATGCGGTGGGCGAATTGTGGGAAGGCCAGGTGGTAATCCGACATGTCGCCGCACAGCATCACATCGTCGTAATCCTCCAGGATGCGACCCAGCCCTCCCGAATGTGGCGTTTCCTGATGCGTCACGAACAGATAGCGCAGCGGCGGCTGCCCCTTGAGCAGGGTTTGAAGCTGCCCCGCCAGCAAAGGATAATCCTTGGGATGGCCGGTCTCGACGAGCAGGGATGCCTCCGTGCCGATCACCAGATAGGCGGCATTATAGGTATGGTAGATTTTGCCGTTGGCATGCTGCTCCAAACAATCGCCCAGCCAATGGACGCCGGGAGCAAGTTCACGGGGCGTGCCTTTGCCTTGCTGGGAAGCGGTCATCGGATGAGGTCCCTGTCGACATAGGCGCATGGGGTGACCGAGCGGTCCAGGCTGTGAAGTGCTTCGATAAGCCGGTCGAACTGGCGGTTCACGGCGTCGCGGCCTTCCGAAATCTTGCCGTAGCCCGGGGCGATGCGTTCAATGGAATATTGATGCCGGATGGCATCGATCTTGTCGCAAAGCTCCTGCGTCTTTCCACCCTCCAGCCACCAGTAGCGCGTGTTCAAAAGAAAACTGCGGATATGCTGTATGTCCGCAACATCATCGGCATTATCGATCAGCCATGGCCCTTCTTGTGCCTGGCTCCATTCGTGGGTGAAACTGTCGGAACTGAACAGCGTACCTGTGTTCGGATCCACGACCCAACGTGTTCCGATCAGCCGTATGGGAGCCTGGAACGCATGCAGTTTGCGATTGCCTGTCGAACCCAGATCAATGTCCTGCCGCCTGGCGACAAGGGTGGTCTTGAGGGAGTAGTCCGCAGGACGCTCCACGTACCGCGAGAACGCGACCCAGAGGGCGGCGGCCGGATTGCCGGAATAACACTGCTTGGCACGGAAGGTTTGTGCGATCACCTCGACATTGCAAACCGACATGTATTCATTCAGCCGCAGCGGGTAGATCGACAGTTCGTCGCCGTCCGCCAGAAGCTCGCGCAGCCTGGCGATGATCGCATCGCGATGCGCTGTATATCCGGTGTCCAGGAGCAGGGCATCCTTGCCTTCCTTCAGCAGGTAGCAATGCCCCTTGGTGTAGCCTGTCGCATTGGCCGGATAAGAACTTACACGGCCATCCAGCCGGATCGTGCTCGCGATAGAATAAAGCCTGTCCGGGACGAGTTCGATGACATCCGTGACCGCGCTGTCTTGAGAAGGGTTCAGCGGATCGCTCTTCGCGTTCAAAAACATATGTCCCATCATTTCTTCGCCGCTTGCTGTGCGAACGGGTCGGCACAGTAAGCCTGCGCCTGCGCGCGAAAATCCGGGCCGCCGCTCAGCCGATCGACCAGCGCGGAAAAATCCTCTGCCGGTCGCTGCGCCGCATTCATCGACAACTGATCCCAGGCGCCGCGATAGGCGGAAAGGCTGACTGAATGGCATGCCAAGGCTATGCGCACCCGCATCTCCCCAAGCCGCGCCTGGTCCTCCAGCTCTGGTGAGCGGGCGCCCAGCACGAGCGGCAAGGTGGTCGCCGCGACCACGGCCTCCAGCGTCCCCCAGTCCTTCACGCCGGAAACGAACAGTGCCGCCGCCCCCGTTTGCTCGAACGCGCGCAGCCGGTCGACCAGCGCGGATTTATCGGGACAGACCGCCGTACTGGTCCGGGCGATGACCCGAAGGCTGCTGCCGCTCGCCCCGTCCACCGCCGCACGGATCTTTGCGCAGGCTTCCTCTTGTGAGATGCCCGCTTCGGCCTGAGGCGACAGGCGACGCGGCAGATAGGTGTCCTCGATCGTGACCGCGGCGGCACCCGAAGCGGCCAGATCCTCGGCAAAGCGCCTGGCATTAATCGCATTGCCAAAACCATGATCCCCATCGACGATCAGCGGGATCGGCAATCCGCGCGCGATCCTGCGGCACAGATCGACCACCACATCCTGCGAGACAAGCGTGATATCGGGCAGGCCCAGATGATGCAGCGACACCGAAGACCCCGGCAAAACCGCGCAACGATAGCCCAGTTCGACAGCCATCCGTGCCGTCAACGGATCGAAGACCGATGCCGGCATCGTGCAGGTGCTTCCCGCCAGAATTCTGTCCAGGGCGGTTTCGTCGCGAGCCATGCCTTCCCCTACAATCGCATCGTCCTTGATGTTTGTTGACACCATGCCGCAGGGGGGTCAAAGGAGAAAAGCTAGGTTCACTTTAGAAAGACTAAACCCATGGCATTCGATCATATGCCACTAAACTGGATCCGGACTTTTGAGAGAACCGCACGGCTGCTCAGTTTCCAGGGTGCTGCAGCGGAATTGCATGTGACCCCTGGCGCGGTGAGCCAGCAAATTCGCAAGCTTGAACTTGAACTGGGTCAATCCCTGTTCCAGCGCTCACGATATCCCGTATCGCTGACCCCCGCGGGCGAGGCCCTCTTTGAGCGCGTGCAGAGCCCGCTGCACCAGATCGACCAGGCTCTCCTCGACAGCCGCAACCACAATCAAAGCCAGGGATCGCAGATTCATGTCTGGGGATCGCGGTTCTTCATGCGGCTTTGGCTTTTGCCACGTCTTCACCTTTTCAAGGAGAGGCATCCGAACTTGACGCTGGTTCTGACGACAGCCTCGCCGCTCGCCTCCGTGCCGCCGGATTGTGACGTGGCGATCCGGGTGGGGTTCGACATGAACCCGGATCTGCACCGCGAACCGCTGCTTCGCCGTGTCGCGGTTCCGGTGTCCAGCCCCGACTATCTCCGCCAGCATGGCCCAATCACCACGATCGCGGATTATTCAGGCCACCTCCTCCTCCGGGGCAGCATGCATGACGACGAGTGGAGACTGTGGCTCGCCGCGAACGGGTCCAGCCAGTTGCCCCTTCCAAACGTCACGACGCTGAGCAGTTCGGATCTGGTACACGCCGCAGCCATTGAAGGTGTCGGTATCGCGCTTGGCCGGCTGGGGTTCATCGACAAGGACATTGCCTCCGGCCGCCTGAAGCAGCTTTGCGGCGAACCTGCGGATGTGGGGGTTCCGTTCTGTCTTCACTACCGCAAGGACCGGGAGACCGATCCGAACATCGGTCGATTCACCACATGGCTCCGGGAAGACGTAACCCGCCGGTCGTCCGATTTCCCCCCGGCGCTTGTCGCTAAAATTGCCGATTGATCTCCGTCATGCCTACGCTGGTATCTACGGCAGCACGTGGATCGATGCGGGCGACGGCGTGAGGCCGACTGTCTCTCCGACCTCGAATAGGCCCACTTCGGCGGGATTGGGGCTGTCGACCAGCCATTCGCCAAGGCCTTCGACCTCGACAAGATACTCGGCAATGTTGCCGAGGAACATCATGCGCCGGACCGTGCCCTTGAAATCGCCCTCACCCTTTGAAAGGCGCACCGCCTCCGGCCGGACGACAAGCGTGACGTTCGTGCCGGCTGCAAGATCAGGCTTGTCTGCAATGCCTATTCGCTTTCCCGCGATCTCGACCTCGTTCGTGCCGACACTCCTTGCCTGCACGAAATTCGCCTTGCCGATGAAATTGGCGACAAAGCGGCTGACCGGCCGCGCGTAGATTGCGTGCGGCGTGCCAAGCTGTTCGACCACGCCGGCATTCATCACGACGATCTCGTCGGAAATGCTCATCGCCTCGACCTGGTCGTGCGTGACATAGATGCTGGTGATGCCGACCCGTTGCTGCAATTCGCGGATCTCCACGCGCATCTGCTCGCGCAGCTTGGCGTCGAGGTTGGAAAGCGGCTCGTCGAACAGTAGCACCCGCGGCTCCATGACGATGCAGCGGGCCAGCGCCACGCGCTGCTGCTGGCCGCCCGAAAGCTGGTTGGGGGAGCGCCGCGCATAGCCGGCAAGGCCGGTCTGGTCGAGCACGCGCGCGACCCGCTCCTCGATTTCGGCCTTCGGCAACTTGCGCAGCCTCAAGCCGAAAGCGACGTTCTCGAACACGTCGAGATGCGGGAAGATCGCATAGGACTGAAACACCATGGCGGTGTCGCGCTTGTTGGGCGGTTCCTCATTCATGCGCTTGTCGCCGAACAGGATGTCGCCCGAGGTCGGCTCCTCGAAGCCGGCGATCATGCGTAAAAGCGTGGTCTTGCCGCAACCGGAGGGCCCAAGCAGCGTGACGAGTTTTCCCGCACCGATTTCCAGGTTCACGTCCTTGACGGCGGCGACCGTGCCGCCGTCGGGGCTGGTGAAGACCTTGTTCAGGCCGACTATTCTGATCGAGTCCGTCATTGATATCTCACCATCGAGGTGTGCCGGCTCCAGCGGCTTATGGCCAGGCTGATGATGACGATGGCGATAAGCACGATGACGATCACCACCACGCTGAAGGCCGCCGCGACGCCGAGCCTGCCGGAGCCGACCTGATTGAGGATCTGGACCGTCATCAGGTTCCAGTTGGCCGAAACGAGGAAGATCGCCGCGCTGATCGCCGTCATGGCGCGCACGAAGGCATAGACGAGGCCGGAGAAGAACGCCGGCGCAATCAGTGGCAGCGTCACCTTGCGGAAGGTCGTGATCCCGTCCGCGCCGAGGTTCTGTGCCGCTTCCTCGATGGAAGGGTCGATCTGCCTGAGCACCGCGATGCCCGACTGGATGCCGACCGGCATGTAGCGGAACACGAAGCACAAAACGAGGATGGCGAGCGTGCCGGTCAGGATCAGCGGCGGCGCGTTGAAGGCTAGGATATAGCCGATGCCGACCACCGTGCCCGGCACGGCGAAAGACAGGATCGAGCCGAATTCCAGTGCCGTGCGGCCGGGAAAGCTACGGCGCACCACGAGGAAGGCGATCAGCATGCCCAAAAGCCCGCTCACCGGCGTCGAGACGATGGCAACGACCAGCGTGTCCTTGACCGAATCGAGACCGACATCGAACACATAGACGAAGTGGGCAATGGTCGGGGCATAGTTGAACCCCCAGACCTTGGTGAACGCGCCCAGCAGGATCACCGCATAAAAGGCCGCCACCATCAGCGAGAAAAACACCACCAACCCGTAGAGCAGCCATTTGACCGGTGGGCTGACGATCTTGGAGGTGGAGGCGGTCGGCTTGCCGGTGACGGTGATGTATTGCCGCTTGGCCAGATAATAGCGCTGGATGGCGAAGGCGGTGATCGAGGGGATAAGCAGGACGATGGCGAGTGTCGCCCCGCGCGACAGATTGAAGGAGCCGGTGATCTCCAGATAGGCCTGCGGCGCGAGCATCGGGAAGGAGGCGCCCGCCAGCACCAGCGGGTTGCCGAAATCGGCCATGGATTCGATGAACACGATCAGGAAGGCGCTGGCGATGCCCGGCAGCGACAGCGGAAAGCTCACCTTCCAGAAGGTCTGCCATTTCGTCGCGCCGATGTTCAGCGCCGCGTCCTCCAGCGTCGGACTGAGCGAGGCCAGCACGCCGCGCAA
The DNA here is from genome assembly GCF_054489405.1 of Mesorhizobium sp. A623. Lineage (NCBI taxonomy): Bacteria > Pseudomonadati > Pseudomonadota > Alphaproteobacteria > Hyphomicrobiales > Phyllobacteriaceae > Mesorhizobium > Mesorhizobium sp. A623. The sequence goes on along the minus strand of NZ_JBTMXB010000001.1, from coordinate 258,774 downwards.
GGACAGATAGGCGATGGGCGCGAAGGTGAATACCTGCGACAAGACCACGCCGCGAAAACCGTAGATCGAGAAATCATCCAGCCCGAGCAACTGGCGGGTGATCAGCCCGTTGAAGCCGAACAGGAACAGGATCGACACCGCGCTGACGAAGGGCGGCGACACGATCGGCAGGATCGTCACATAGTGCAGCAGCGTCTTGCCGGGAACCGGCAGGCGGGTCAGCACGAAGGCGGCGAGATAGCCGATCGTCACGCTCAGCACGCCGACGAGCGCTGCGACGCTGAGGCTGTTGACGAGGGCATTGCGGTAGAGCCGGCGCTCGGCAAGCTCACGATAGCCGTCGAGCGTCCACACGCCGCCGGGCTGGAAGCTGGCGAGCAGCACCTTGACCAGCGGATAGACCACGAAGACGGCAATCGCCACGGCGATCACCGCCAACAGGACGAGCAGGACCGGATCGCGCGCGAACTGTCGAAGTTCGGACCGGGCGTTCCGGATCGATGCCATTCCTATCTGCCGGATGCTACTGGCCGAGCACGTCCTTGGTCCAGCGATCGACCAGTCGCTGCTTGTTCTCGGCGGCGAAGGCCGGATCGACGGCGACGAGCTTGATCTTGTCAAGCGCGGGAACGCCGGTGCCGCCGCTGACATCGGTGCGGATAGGCAGGAAATAGGTCTTGGTCGCGCTCAGCGCGCCCTGCCCGTCCTTGGACGTCATCCAGTCAACCAGCTTCTTGGCATCGTCCAAGTCCTTGGCCCCCTTGAGGATCGACATGGAGGCAACCTCATAGCCGACGCCCTCGCTCGGGAACACGACTTCCACCGGATAGCCCTCGTCGGCAAGCTTCAGGAAGCCCGGCGTGAACTGGATGGCAATCGGCGTCTCGCCGACACCCAGCGCGCCGCTCGGCGCCGTGCCGCTCTGCGTGTAGGTCTGGATGTTCGGATTGATCGTCTTGAGATATTCGAAGGCGCCATCCTCGCCGCGCTCCTGGATGAGCGTCAGGATGACCGAATAGGCGGTGCCGGAGGATTGCGGCGACGGCATCTGGATGAGGCCCTTATAGGCGGGGTTCTTCAGATCCTCCCACGAGGTCGGGACCGGCGCGTTGCGGCTCTTGAGGATATCGGTGCGCACGCCGATGGCCAGAGGATTGGTGTAGATTGCGTGCCAATAGCCCTCCTTGTCCTTGAACTGGTCGGAAAGAGCGTCCGCGTTTTTCGACACATAAGGCTCGGTCAGGCCGCGTTCCTTGGCCAGGATGTGGTTTTCGCTGGGCGCGCCAAACCAGACGTCCGCCTGTGGCCGGGCCTTTTCGGCCTCGATGCGCGACAGCGCCGGGCCGGAAGACAGGAACACCATCTGGACATTGACGCCGGTCGCCTTGGTGAAGGCATCGAGCAGCTTGTGGGCGTTCTCCTCGTCGACGCTGGAATAGACGGTCAGCGCATGTGCGCTGCTCATGGCGAGCATCGACGCCAGCGCGGCAGCCGCAAGAGTCCGTAGCGAAAAGGTCATCATCTGCCTCCCTTTGAATGATTTTGTGCGCGGTCGAAGCACTCAAGCGGCGGACGCTCGGATAATCCGGGTTGCCGCTCTGTCTTTTTTGTTTGAGCATCGGGTTTTCCGAAAGCCGGTAGCCACTTTTCGGTCCGATGCTCTAAGCTGGCAAACTATCGGCAGAAGCCGGCAAAGGTCAACGCTGCCAGACTGCAATCCTTATTGGGCCTCGCATCGCATACCGCAGCCGCTTCGGACGTCCCCCAACGGGTGTTCGGGCGGATATGGACCACTTGCCCGGTTGGTTCGTCGCGAAAAGCTTGAAAATGAACCGCATTTCCGTCGCTTTCGCTCCGCGCACCCGAACAGATGGCCTCAATCCATTTCCCTCAAATCGACAGGTCCTGACCTAGACGACGCGGACGTCGAGGTCGCCGATACCATCGATATGGCCCTGAAGGCGATCACCGCGCTTGACCGCGCCAACCCCGGAAGGCGTTCCAGACAGGATGATGTCGCCGGGCATCAGCGTGAACAGGCCCGACAGATAGGAAATCATTTCCGGTACTTTCCAGATCATCTGGTTGAGGTCACCGGTCTGCCTGCGCTCGCCATTGACATCGAGCCAGATGGCGCCCTGGGTCGGGTGACCGACGACGCTTGCGGGCGTGAGCGGCGTGCACGGCGCGGAAGCCTCGAACGCCTTGCCTACCTCCCACGGTCGGCCCATCTCCTTCGCCTTGGCCTGCAGGTCGCGCCGGGTCATGTCGAGGGCAACGCCATAGCCGTAGATGCAGTCGAGCGCCTTTTCGAGCGGGATATCCTTTCCGCCGTTTTTCAACGCCACAACCATCTCGATTTCGTGGTGAACATCATCGGATGCCGGCGGATAGGGGAAGTCTCCGCTGGTATCGAGATTGTCCGGGTTCTTCTGGAAGAAGAAAGGCGGATCCTTGTCCGGGTCGTGCCCCATCTCGACGGCATGCGCGGCATAGTTCCGGCCGACACAATAGACCCGGTGCACCGGGAAAACGTCACCCGTGCCGGCCACGGGAATAGCCGGAATGACGGTCGGCTCGATGACATAGTTTGCGGCTGCGCCGTGCATGTTCATTGTCTTGCTCCTGCATAAAATTCGACTTTGGCTTCAACCTTTTCGATCAGTTCGGCCACCACCAGGGCGAACGCGAAAAGGATGATGGTCAGGGCCCAGAATTCGGCCATGCGGAAATTCCGCGAGAAGGTTTCGAACAGCGCGCCATAGCCGACGATGGCAACGAGCAACTGGCCGATGACGACACCCTTGACGCCGCGGATGAGGCCGAGCCGGATCCCGGCGAGAATTTCGGGAAGGGCCGCCCAGAGAATGATCTTGCCATAGAGTGCGCTGCGCGAAGCACCGTAGGAACGCGCCATTTCGACCAGGGACGGCGAGATGTGGCGAACCCCGGCACGGGTATCGAGGACGATGATCCAGATAGCGAACAGGAACACCGCCGCCACGATCGTCTTTTCGCCGAAGCCGAACAGGATCATCAGCACCGGGACCAGCGCGGAAAGCGGCGCACTGGAGAAGATGTTGACCCACATGCCGAGCAGTTCGTCGGCGAGCTTGACCCGCCCCATGAGGATGCCGAGCGGAATGCCGACCACGATCGACAGCGCCATGCCTATGACGAAGGCGCGCAAAGTGGTTACGGTCGCGCTTTGCCAGGATTGCGTCTGGACGAGATCGACGGCGGCGGCAAGCACGTGGCTGAACGGCGGCAGCAGGAAAACCAGGTCGAGCCGGCCAACGATCTCCCACGCCACGCACCAGACGAGAAGCGAGGCCATCATGGGCACGCGGTGGCCGAACAGTTTCATACCCCGACCCCGCACTTCCAAGTGGGTGCGGGCAGGCTGGCCTTCGCGGCGGTCATCACGCGATCACTCCACATACTGCTTCAGCCCCTGCCAAATCTCTTCCACCGTGTCGAGATAATGGTCGTCCCGATGAATTCGCTCGGGATCGCCGGACCGATCGATCTGAGGCTCTATGATGCGGGAAACCCGGCCGGGTCTCGGCGACAACAACACGATGCGATCGGAGATATAAACGGCCTCCTCGATCGAATGGGTAACGAAGATGAAGGTCTTGTTTTCATTGTTGCGGAGCCGGACCAGATCTTCCTGAAACTTGCGCCGGTTCTGCTCATCGACGGCGGAGAATGGTTCGTCGAGCAAGAGGACATCGGCGTCGACCGCCAAAGCGCGCGCCAGCCCGACACGCTGGCGCATGCCGCCGGAAAGTTCGTGCGGATATTTGTTTTCGAAGCCCGAAAGGCCAACCTCGGCAATGTAGTGACGCGCCTTGTCTTCACGCTGCGCCTTCGAGACGCCGCGCAATTCAAGCCCGAAAGCCACGTTGCGCATCACGGTTGCCCACGGCATCAGCGCGAAATCCTGGAACACGAAGGCGCGTTCGGGTCCCGGTGCGCTGACAACCTTGCCATTGACATGGACGGTTCCGGCATCGGCTCCGACCAGGCCGGCGATAATCTTCAGAAGCGTGGTCTTGCCGCAGCCGCTCGGCCCAAGCAGGCTCGTCAGCTTGCCGCGTGGAAAGTCGAGATCGACGCTGCGCAACGCCTCGACGTCTCCATAGACCTTGGAGATACCCCGCACCTCCACGATCGAATCGCTCGGTCCAGACACGGGTATCGGTTCTTTTTGTAAAGCGACGGCGTTCATTCAGGCTCCCCTGTCTTCGGGCCTGAAAACGCTTGTTTCGATCCACTGCAGGAAAACCAGTGTCAGGGTCGAAAGGGCGATGATCGAGGCGATGGTTGCATACATCTCGGCATAATCGGCGCGCGAGCGGTGGAAAGTGATGAGATCGCCGATACCGGTCGGCGTAATCAGCAACTCGGCCAACACGACACCGACGAAGCCCGCAGCCACGCCGAGGCGAAGGCCCGCGAAAATCACCGGGCTGGCGTCCGGCAGGATGATCTTGGTCACCACCTGCCACCGTGTGCCGAGGAACGACCGGCCCATGACGACGAGCGATTCATTGGCGTTGCGCACGGCCTTGTAGGTGTTCAGCACGATGACCGGAAGCGCCAGGATCATCACGGCAAGCGTCTTGGCCGTCATGCCGATACCGTAGACAAAGGTGACCATGGGAATGAAGGCGGCGACAGGAGCGGCCTGGAATACGATGAAGATCGGGATCATCAACCATTCGCCGGTGCGCCACAGGCCGCATAGCGTACCAAGGCCCACGCCTAGAAAAGTCGACAACACCACCCCGAGCAGCAGCGGCTGAAGCGTGGAGGCATAGGCGGTAGGCATGCTGCCATCGGCCATCAGCCTGACGAACGCCACAAAAGTGTCGGAAAAGGCGGGGAACGCAAAGCTCACCGGAATGCGCCCGGCGATCTCCCATATGCAGGCGAAAAGAACCATCGAGACAAGCCGCAGCAGGATTGGCCGGTCGCGCCACCGGCGCCGGCCTTTCGCGCGGGCAACGGGAGCGAGGCCGACGGCCCCGCTCTCTGTCCTGAACCCAGTGACCATCAGGCCGGCCTATTTCTTGCCGAGCTTGGCAACAGCACGCTCGCTGGGAGCCATATCCCAGAAATCCGTGACCTTGAGGGTAGCCGGATCGCCTTCGATCTGGCCGGCGGCGCTAAAGAAGGCGAAATCGTCCTTGGCCGCGTCTTCGCCACCGCCATTCTGCGCCAGGCTGCCCGCTTCGGCGGTTTCCTTGTAGTAGGCGGAAATCTCTGCGTCGGCATCCGCGCCGAGATCCGGAAGGAGCTTGTACTTGTTGCGCATTTCGACCGCAGACTGCGGGTTCGCGACGATTTCGCGCGCCGTCTTCATCAGTTCTTCGACCAGAATATCGACATCGGCGGCATTTTTCTGGAGATAATCCTCGGTCGCGAACAGAGCCTCATCGGTGGCGCTGACATCTTCGACCGGCAGGACGGTAAATTTGCCAGGGGCTTCTTCCTCGAGCGCGCGCCGATTGGCGGCATCGACGATGGAGGCTTTCAGCGTGCCCTGCAGAAGTGCGTTCCGGCGAACTTCGGAGCCCGGCACATAGCTGATCTTGCCGAGTGTGATACCGTTTTTCTTGGCCATCAGCAGCATGACGGCCTCCGTACCGGAACCTCGCGCCTGAACGGCAACCTCCTGCCCATCAAGATCCTTCCAGTTTTTGTAAGCCTCGCTGTTGACTACGGGAAAGAAGCGCTGCGTCGAAATCTGGTCGAACAGGCGGATCGGTACGCCGACTTTCTGGATCAGCGTGTAGGGCGCGCCGATGCCGACATCAGCCTGGCCACCGACGATCGCCTGGGAAGCCAGATCTTCGTCATTGAGGATGATCAGATCGACATTGACGCCGCGTTCCTTGGTCCGCTCAATGGCGGCAAGTGTCTGGATGGACTCGATGCCCGGCAGGTCCCCGAAGGCGATCCGCATGTCGCCGGCATTGGCGGTAGCCATGGGCATCGCGCTGCCGAGCGCCATTGCAAAGGTGGTTACAAGAATAGTGCGTCTGGATAGGCCAGTCATTTATCTACTCCTCCCATTCATATTCTAACCAATATGCGAAATGGTTAGAGCACAGCAACGGATTGGTCAAGGCGAAATCACCCTTCCCCGAACCCGCCCAAAGGGTGCCCGCGATTGACTGGTCACGGTAATCAATTTAACACCTAGCCAATGAAGCAATGCTGGATTGGTTAAGCAATGGACAGACTGGGAGACGGTGGCCACGCCGCCTTGGTGCAACTCCAGGCTTTCCTCGCGCAGATGGATCAGTCCGGCGAAACCCGATTGCCGGCTGAGCGGGAGTTGTGTGAAAGCCTTGGCGTGTCGCGCGGCGATTTGCGCAAGGCACTGACGGTCCTTGAGAGGGACCGCCGCATCTGGCGCCATGTCGGCAAAGGCACCTTTGTCGGTAGCGGCCCGGTGGAAGAGACGATCGGTATTTCGGAAATCGCGGGCCGAACCAATCCGGCCGACGTGATGCGGGCGCGGCTGATCATCGAGCCCGAGATCGCGCGCGAAGCGGCGTTGCATGCGACGCTGGACGACATAGCCGCCATGCGCCGGTCCATCGTCCATACGCGGGATGCCACGACGTGGCGGCAGTATGAGAATGTCGACAACCTGCTTCACCGGCAGATCGCGCAGGCAAGCCGCAACAATGTTCTCCTGGGCCTGTTCGACGTGCTCAACGCCGTTCGCCGCACGGTCGTGTGGGGTCGCCTGCGCTCGGACGGCTCGCATCCGCCGGCCGATCATCACAGTTTCGCCGATCATGAACGCATCGTCGATGCGATTACCGACCGCGACATGAGTGGCGCGGCAACGGCCATGCGGCTGCATCTGCAGCAGGTGGAGCGGCGGCTTATACCGGCCCGCGAAGCCGCCGAGTAACCGGACCGCCCTTGCGGCCGGCTTCAGGCCTCGTTTTGCAGCATGGCCCGGCGTTCGTCGCCGGCCACATAACGCTGGGCGATAGCGGCACAGACAAACAACTGGAACTGATGATAGAGCATCAGGGGCAGGATGATGAGGCCGGTTGCATGGCCAACGAACAGGATGTTGGCAATCGGCACGCCACTGGCGAGGCTCTTTTGCGAGCCGCAAAATAGCAGGCTGACCTCGTCTTCACGCGAAAGGCCGACCAGCCGGCCAGTGCGCCTGAGGACAACCATCACCAGGAACAACAGGACCAGATCCAACGCGACCAGGAGCGACAGGGTCGTGCCGTCGAGCCGTCCCCAAATTCCGGCGACGACGCCGGCGCTGAACGCCGAATAGATGATCAGCAGGATCGAGCCCCGGTCGACAACCATCGTCAGGAGCTTGTTCTTTTCGATCCAGCCACCGATCAGGGGGCGCATGAGCTGGCCCGCCACGAATGGCAGAAGCAACTGCACGCAGATGCCGATCACGGAACTCGCATCCAGCTTTATGCCATTGGTCGAAAGCAGCAGCGCGGCAAAGGCAGGCGTCAACACCACCCCAAGCATATTGGACAAGGAAGCCGCGCAGATTGCTGCGGGGACGTTCCCCTTCGCCATCGCGGTCAGGGCGATCGACGACTGCACGGTGGACGGCAGGATACACAGGAAGAGGAAGCCGACGACAAGTTCCTCCGGTAGCCAGGGGCGGGCGAAAAACGCCAGGCCGAGGCCGAGTATCGGAAACAGGCCGAAGGTGGTGGCAACAACCAGCAACTGCAGCTTCCAGTTGGCTATACCGGCAACGATCGCCTGCGTCTTGAGCTTCGCTCCGTAGAGAAAAAACAACAGCGCGACTGCCGCGGAACTGAGCTGTGAAACGAACTTGGCGGCGGCACCGGATACCGGCAGCACGGTGGCGATTGCCACCGTCGCGATCAGCAACAGCATATAGGTGTCGATCGGCAGTTTCTTCAGGACGCCGCGCATGGTTCATCCGCTCCCGTATGTTGACCGCGCTTTTTCTAGATGGCATTGCCCTCATTTCATAGCGTGATAGGTTCGATATCAGTAATTACATTTGTGAATGACCATGATTCCGCACAGGCTGCTCGATCTGCATCCCTCCATTCTTCGCAGCTTCCTGGCCGTGGCCAACAGCCTGAGTTTCACGACGGCCGGAGCGCGGCTCGATTTGCGTCAATCGACCGTCAGCCAGCATGTGAAAAAGCTTGAGGATGCCGTCGGCCAACGCCTCTTGTTGCGCGATACGCATTGCGTCGCCTTGACCGAACAGGGCGACGCCATGGTCGAGATGGCCCGCAACATACTCGATGCGAACGACAGGCTGGCAAATTTCTTCATCGACAAGGGACAGCGGGAAAGACTGCGTCTTGGCATATCCGAGGACTTTGCGATGTCGCGCCTCGCGAATGTCCTGATCGCGTTCAAACGCCACGATCCGCATGTCGACATCGAACTCACGGTGGGCCTCAGCGGTTATCTTTACCAACGCTTCGATGCGGGCGAACTCGACGTGATCTTCGTCAAGCGCAAACCCGGCGACCGGCGCGGCAAAGTCGCCTGGCGCGAGCGCCTGTCGTGGATCGCACGGCCGGCCTTGCGGGTTTCCGCCAGCATGCCAGTACCCCTTGTGGCGTTTTCTCCACCGAGCATTACCCGGTCGCTGGCGACGGAAACGCTCCAGAAAGCCGGGCGATCCTGGCGCATCACCTGTAGCAGCGGCAGCATCAGCGGGTTGCGTGCGGCCCTACTTGCCGGGCTCGGCGTCGCGGCTCATTCGGGCCGCCTGATGCCTACGGGGCTTTCCCGGATACAAGCCGGTGCCGGCCTGCCGCAATTGCCCGAGATCGAATTCGTCGCCATCGGCCCAGGGCGGACGCAACCGCTGGCGATGCGCATGGTCGATACGCTGGTGGATATTTCGCAAGGCTCTCAGCAAGTCTGGGAATGATGCCGTTCGCACAATCGGCGCGCGTGAGATCGACCGGCATCCGATGCCCCTTCAACGAAAAAGCCCGGCGCGAAGGCCGGGCTTTGCTTCGTGAAACGGCTGCGCGGATCAGGCGACGGCGCCGTTGATCCAGTGCGAAAGCGCGGTCTTGGGCGCCGCGCCCACTTTCATGTCGGCGACTTCGCCGCCCTTGAACATGATCAGGGTCGGGATCGAGCGTACGCCGAACTGCGCGGCAAGCTCCGGGTTCTCGTCGATGTTCAGCTTGGCGATCTTGACCTTGCCGCCGAGTTCGGTGGCGATTTCTTCCAGCGATGGGCCGATCATCTTGCATGGGCCGCACCATTCCGCCCAGAAATCGACCACGACCGGCTCCTTCGCGTCGAGCACATGGGCCTGAAAATTGCTGTTATCGACCTTGACGGTGGCCATGCTTGGGTTCCTTTCGGTTCAATGTCGCACAATATGTGGTGGCGGACGCCGCCTGGTTCAAGCCAGTTTGTGTCACGCTGCCGTGAGTCGGGCAAGAGCATCCTCCATCGCCTGGACCGGCAATTCCAGCAGCAGCGGCGTTTCGGTAAACATCAGCGCGGCGGCGACCCGCCGACCCGGATAGAGCGGCGCAAGCAGCGCACGGTAGAGCGCAAGCTGAAGGATATAGGCGGCGGGAACCCCAGCGAGCGAGGCAGGGGCCGGCCGGTTGGTCTTGTAATCGACAATCAGCACCGCGTCGGGCGTGACGGCCAAGCGGTCGATTTTTCCCGAGACTGACCGCTTTTTGCCCCTAATCTCGAGGCTGCCCATGATCGACACTTCGGCCCGCGAATCCGGGCCGAAGATCGGCGCAAAATCCGGCGCATCGAGGATCGCATCGATGGATGCCAGCGCGCGGGTACGTTCGCTGGCGGGCCAGCCGGCACCGGCGCGCGCCAGATACCGCTCGGCAGCGCTTCGCCTTTCATGCCGAGCTACGCCGGGCAGCATCTGCAGCAGCTTGTGCAACGCCAGTCCGCGCAGCACGGCAAAGCCGGGCGCGACATCGGCATCCAGCACCGGCGAGCGCGCGTCGATGACAGGCTCCTTCGCCTCGTCGATCAGCGCCGACGCGCCGGAAGGCGACAGCGGCCGCGGCAGATCCTCATCCACGGGCAGGGCGTCGAACAGGTGCATCGGCAGCGGCGCGAAATCGTCCGGCGGGCGTTCGTCTTCAGCAATAGCGGCTGTGACGGGCGGCAGGTTCGTCACATGGAAGCGATGCACCGGCTCTGTCGTGACCGGGTGCGGCCGCTCCTCGCTTTCAGGTGCACCGATCAGCGCCCGGCTGACGATGGAATGCCATGTGCCGGCGTTCGGCGCGCGTTTGCCGTGATAGCCACAGATCACCAGCCGATCCTCGGCCCGCGTCATGCCGACATAGAGCAGCCGCCTGTATTCGTCGTCGGCCAATTCGCGGGCGCGCAAAGCTGCGCCTTGCGAAAAATTATTGGCAATTTCGCTGGCGGCGCGCCAGAGATAGCCCTTGCCCTGCCAATGTGCGCCCGAGGCCGGGAACGGCATCAGGCGGGGCAGATGCTGGTCGCTGAACGGGGCTGAGCCGCCATCGACCAGAAACACCACGGGCGCTTCCAGCCCCTTGGCGGCATGCACGGTCATAACCCGCACCTCGTCGCGGCCCTGGTCCATCTCGCGCTTGATTTCGGGGCCGGCGTTTTCCAGCGTCGCCAAAAAGGCTTCCAGCCCCGGCAGGCCGGTGCGTTCCTCGGCCAGGCAGAAATTCAGGAACTCGTCCAGAATATCGCCGGCTTCCTGCCCGAGCCGCTCGATCATCCTGTTGCGCAGGCCGTCGCGCCCGAGCAGGCCGGCGTAGAATTCGAAGACCGGCTTGAAAGCGGCCTCGCTCGCCCATCCGTCCAGCCGCTTCACCACGGCGGCCAGACTGGCATCCGTGCCGGCATGCGAGCGGAGCGAGGCAATCAGCGAGACGCCTTTTTCGCGCGCTCCCGCCAGCGCAAACAGCGCTTCCTCGGAAATGTCGAAGACTGGGCTGCGCAGCACGGCGGCCAGCGACAGGTCGTCCTGCGGCTGGATGAGGAAGCGCCCAAGCGCGATCAAATCCTTGATCGCGATATGGCCGGGCAGGCTCAGCCGGTCGGCACCCGCCATCGGGATGTGCCGGTTCTTCAGGCTGCGCGACAGCGCATGCACGAAGCGGTCGCGCTTGCGCACCAGCACCAGAATATCGCCGGCCCGGATCGGCCGGCCCTTGCCCTCGATGATATCGCCGGTAGCCAGCCAATTCTGGATCGTCTGCGCCACATGCTCTGCCACCAGCACGGCCGGCGCGCGCAGATGGTTGACCGGCAGCGTCCAGTCGTCGGGTTCGTCCACCGTATCGGCACCAATCGACGGCCACACCTCCACATAGCCCGGCGCATCGTCGCGGATCGCCTTGTGGTCGAGCGGATCGGTATCATGGCTGATGCCGCGCCGGACGTCCGGGTCGGCAAAAACGCGGTCCACCGCCGACAGGACGTCCTGCGTCGAGCGAAACGACCAGGTCAGCTTGAGGTCGGCGAAATCGGCCTCGGCATTTTTGACATGGCCGGAGAAGAACAGCCTGCTCTCGTCAAAGGATTCGGGCGCGGCCCCCTGAAAGGAATAGATCGACTGCTTTTCGTCGCCGACGGCGAACACCGTGCGCAAGGTGCCGTCGCGCGCGCCCTGCCCGGCAAAAAACTCATCGGCCAGCCGCGTCACCACTTCCCACTGGTCGGGGCTGGTGTCCTGCGCCTCGTCGAGCAGAATGTGGTCGATGCCCTGGTCGAGCTTGTACTGCACCCACGGCCCGGCATCGGTGCGCTTGAGCAGATTGACGGTGCGGGTAATCAGGTCGTTGAAGTCGAGAAAACCACGCCCGCGTTTCATCTGCTCATAGCGGCCGATTAGCCAGTCGGCGGCGGTGAGCGCGGCGCGGGTGCCTTCAAGCATGCGATAGAGCGCCAGCTTGTCGCTTATCTCGATGATCGCCCCGGCTGCCTCCAGATAGCGCTCCGTCAGGTCGGGCACCGCATCGAGCAGCGCCTTGCTGAACAACCATGACGGCTTGTAAGGTTCGCCCTTCCCACTCAGGAACGCCTCTTTCAGCTGAGCGAGCCGCCGCATCGGGTCGCTCTCGGCAAAGGCTCGCCCCGCATTCACGACCAGATAGTCGTTTGCGCGATTGGCGGCGTGCCGGCTGCACGCCTGCGCCAGCATTGAAAAATAGTCAGGCGCAAAACCAGGCAACGGCCAGGCCGCGAGAGAAATATCCTCGGCGGTTTGGCCAGCCGGAAAGCCGAACTCGTCGAACAGCGCCTGAAAGCCGGAGCCGTCGCCGCCGATCTGGCCGATGAAGGCGCGCAGGCCATCGCGCTTGCGCACGATTTCGCCCAGCAGCGCATCGAGGCCCGCCTCGCCGCCGCGCTCGAGGATGGTGGCGAAGGCTTCCGCCAGTTCGACATTGCCGCCGCTGGCCCCGGAAATCATGTCGCGCCGCGCGGTGGCGAAAAGGGCGGCCTCCATCTGCGGATCGAGCATCTCGAAATGGGCGGCGATATTGGCTTCCAGCGGAAACTGGTGCAGCACGGATTCGCAAAAGGCATGGATGGTCTGGATCTTGAGGCCGCCCGGCGTTTCCAGCGCCTCGGCAAACAGCCGCCGCGCCCGTCGCATCAGGGCCGCGCCGGGCATCTTGCCGTCCAGCACCTCTATTCTCGCGATCAGGTCGTCGTCGGGCAGTTCGGTCCATTCCGACAGGGTCGAAAAGACCCGGTTCGCCATGTTGGCGGCGGCGGCGCGCGTATAGGTCAGGCACAGGATTTTCGACGGGTCCGTGCCGCGCAGCAAAAGCCGGATGACACGCTGCGCCAGCACATGCGTCTTGCCGGACCCCGCATTGGCCGACACCCATGCCGAATTGCCGGGATCGGAAGCGCGCGCCTGGTTGGCCGCCGTCTCCGCAGGGATCGGATAGGTTCTTTTCATGCCTCGCCGCTCCCTTCGTCGGGGGCATCGCCGCCGGCCGACCATTCGAGCACGCGCGCCAGATGGTCGTAATTGCCGTCCGTCTCGCCTTCGCGAAACGGCAGCGCGCGCGACAAATAGCCGGCCGCCTGATCGTGGTAGTGGACCAGCAGCTTTTCGAGCCGCGCCCAGGCTTCTTCGGCAAGATCGGCGGCAGTGCGCGGCTGGCGGTTGTATTCAAGGATGGATTCTTCGAACACTTCGCCATTGGCTTTAAGCCGCACGAAGGCCAGTTGCGACGGTTCGCGCGCGCCAAGCTGTTGGAAAGCGCCGCGCCGAAGCAGCGCGCCTTCCAGCGCCAGTTGCGGCGCAAGCAGCGTATGCGCCTGCGCCTTGGAGGGAGAGGAACCGGTCTTGTAGTCCAGAATATCGGCCATGCCGCCGGCCAGCAGATCGACGCGGTCGGCATAGCCGGAAAGCGTCACGCCGGACTGGCCGACTTGCGTCTTGTCGGCGCGTTCTTCGGCGTGGCGATGCGCCACATTCGGAGCCCGTTCGCGCTCCCATCTTATGAAGTCAACGGCGAGCTTTTCGAAGCGCGGCCACCAGACAGCTTCGACATCGGCAGGCAAAGCCGCCTCGGCAAAGCAAGCGCGGCCCGCAGCGATCAGCGCCCCGAGGGCCGCCGGATCGCGGGGATCGGACACCGTGCGGGAAAACAGGTGCAGAATGGCATGGAACAGCGTGCCGCGCTCCGCAGCGCCCGGATCGCGGATTACCGGATCGAGCGGCATCAGGCCAAGGATGCGCCGGGCATAGACGGCATAGGGATCGCGGCGCAGCGTCTCGATCTCGGTGACGGAGAAATGCCGGGGCCGCACGTCAACCGGCGGCGTCGGCTGCGGGCGCGGCGCAAAATCGCGCTTCTCGCCGGCATCCAGCGCGCGCGCCCATGAAAGCAGTTCATTGCCGCGCCGGCGCATTTCGCCCGCATGCTCCTTGCCGACGAAGGTCAGAAGCCGTTGCAGCCAGCGCGACGGCACCGCCGGGGCATCGCCCGAGCGGGCGGCGCGTGCCAGCACCACTTTGGGCGCGCCCATCGCCATCTGGAAATCGTGCGCGGCAAGACCGATGCGGCGTTCCGGCGGCTCCAGATCGATCCCGGTTTTCATCAGCCGCGACATGAAGCGGTCGCTCTGTGCCTTGCGCGGCCATACGCCTTCGTTCAGCCCGCCGATCACCAGCGTATCGACACTTTGCAGCCGCGCCTCCAGCGCGCCCCATATGGCGATGGCCTTGTCGCTGCCGCGTGACGGCTTGACCGTTTCCGGCGCGATCAGCGCCTCCATCACATCCGGCCATTCCTCCGCCGCAAAGGAAAACGACGCGGTAGCCGCCACAAGCCCGCGCAAGAATTCGGCCAGCTTTTCGCCTGCATCATCCGCATAAAGAAGGCCGAGGCTGCCGTCGGCGGCTCGGCCGAGATTTTCCAGCGCAACAATGCTGGCCTGCACCAGAGCGGCAAGCTCGGTTTCGCCGGCGCCGCGCAAGGCGATCAACGACGACAAGGCGTCCGCAAGGCGCGCAAGCATGTTTTGCGCTTGTTCGAAATCCCCGGCAGACAGACGGGCGAGCCAGAAAGGTTCGCGGCTGGCGGAACTCACCGCAGTCAGCCGCACCTCGAACAGGTCGGGCAGCGTGGCGATGTCCGGCCGGCCGGTGCCGCCGCGCAAGGCAACCAGTTCGATCACTTCGCCCGCGCGGCGAACGACAGGACGAGAAAGGCCGAGCGCCAGCAGCGGGTGCTTGAGCAGGGCCAACAGGGCCGCCGGGTCACCGGGGTGGAAGGTAGCTTCGAGCGCCAGCCGCAGCAGGCTTGCCGGTGGCGTCTGGCTGAGCGGCGTCCCGCCGGAATCGTCGGCAATGACGCCGAAGCGCAGCAATTCGGCCGAGACGCGCCGCGCCAGCGCCCGGTCGCCCGTGACAAGGGCGGCGCGCTGGCCCTTTTGCTCGACCGCGCGCCGCAGCGCGATGGCGATGGCCGCCGCCTCGTCGCGCTCATTAGCGGCTTCCAGCAGCGTGACCTCGGCAAAGGCGGCGGTAATGTCGTCGGCAGCGAACCGGCCTCTCGTTTCCGCCCAGAATTCGGTGGTTTCCGCCGGCCGCAGCGCCTCGCCGATCAATGCCGTGCGCAGCGCGAGCGGGTTTTCGCCTATTTCCCCGACGTCGCGGCGCAAAACCCCGATCTTGCCGATGAGCTTGGCGAGGCCGTATTGCGGATGGCCAAGCAGGGCGGGCCTTGCATCGGCGGCGGAAATCGCCGCGAAGGACGCGTCGTCCAGCGTCTGGTCGAGGCCGGGCAGCACGACCGCGCCGAGCGGCAGGCCGGCGATCACCGACAGAAGCTCGGCGGTGGCGGGAATTGAGCCGGTGGAGCCGGCGGCAATGACCGGCCCGGCAGGCGGGTTGCGCTTCAGCCGGGCGGCCTCCAGCCGGATCAGCGCGCTGCGGTGCGCGGCAGGGTTGGAGCGGTCCAGTTCCTCCAGCAGCGCCGGCCAGTTCTCGGTGACGATCTTCAGGAAATCGAGCGTCACCTGCCACCAGCCGGCCAGGTTTCCCGTGACCAGATCGGCAAGCTTTGTCCAGTCGGAGCCTTCCGTCTCGATCTCATCCATCAGGTCGGCCAGGTCGCGCGCCAGCCAGATGGCGTCGGCGGCGGAGGCCGGCACCACCATCTCCTCCTCGAACAGGGCCGCGACATGAGCCGGCAGACGGCGTTTCCAGGCGCGCACCAGCGGGGCCAGCAGCAGCAGCCGTTCGATGCCCGCAATGGGCGGCGCGAGGTCGAGCGCGGCGGCACTTTCCGGCGCATCGCTCTCAAACAGCGCCTCATCCTCGTCGAATTCGCCGAGCGGGCGGATGACCGGCAAGATGGCCGAGCCGCCGTCCATCTTCTCGACAAGGACGCCGCGAAGCGCGCGCGCGGCGCGGCGTGTCGGCACGTAGATGGTCACGCTGGCCAGCGCCAACGGATCGCCATCGTGACGAAAGCCGGGAATGAGCGTGCCGGAAAGCAGCGCTTCCGCCAGGGTCGGCAGGAACGGCGCACCGGGTGGAATGGAAAGAACGCGCCGCGCGCCGTTCATGGCGTCCCGGCGAGTGCGGCGGCAACAGCTTCTTCGGCAAGCGGAATGGCGTCCGGCGTACCGACCGTGATCCAGCTGCCGTCAATGGCCATGCCGAACAGGCGGTTTTTGGCGATGGCCGCATCGAAATAGCTGTTGAGGGAATGCGGCCCCGCAGGCGCGCCGTCGAAAATGCGCGGATGGATGATCGCCGCGCCGGCATAGATCAAGCCGGCCGGGTCGCCCATCGAGCGGCGCAGCGCTCCGTTTGGCGCGGCCGAAAAATCCGTACCGCCGCTGTGGCCGGTGGCTGAGTCGATGTCTGCGAGCATCAGCAGAATATCCATGCTCGCGTCGTCCCATGCAAGGGCAAGGCGGGCGAGACTTGGCGCGCCGCGGTCGATCCAGAATGTATCGGCGTTGAGCACGAAGAAGGGGGCGTCGCCCAGTTCCGGCAGCGCCTTGACGATACCGCCGGCGGAATCGAGCAGGCCGTCGCTTTCATCGGAAATGACTATTTTCGGCGCGGTGCGGTGGGCCGTGTGAGCGGCAATCTGCTCAGGAAAATAATGGACATTGACGACTGCCTTGGCGACGCCGGCGTCGGCCAGGCTGTCCAGTCCCCAGTCGAGTAGGGTCTTGCCGGCAACCTTCACCAGTGGCTTGGGCATCGTCTCGGTGATCGGCCGCATGCGCTTGCCGAGGCCGGCGGCGAGCACCATGGCTGTTTTTGGGGCGGGCGCGATCAAAGCGTTCGCTCTTCGAGCAGGCCGTGTTCGGTGTAGAAATCGCGCAGGCCGGCCAGCGCCGGATGCGCCAGCGCCCGACGCAGATAATCGCGAATGCGCGGCAGGTGTTTCAGATAGGCCGGCTTGCCGTCGCGCCGGTCGAGGCGCACGAAAATGCCCAAAATCTTGGAATTGCGTTGCGCCGCCATGATTGCATAGGTTTCGATAAAGGCTTCCTCGTCAAATGCGCCGGCGGCGTGGCGCGCGGCGATATAGGCGTCGAGCGTCTGCTGCTCGATGTCCGAGGATACCGTAACCCGTGCATCCATGGCCAGCGACGCGACGTCATAGGCGCCCGGAGCGATCAGCGCGTCCTGGAAATCGATGATGCCTAGCCGGTCATGGCCGAGCCGTTCAGCGCGCCAGATGATGTTGGGCGAATGAAAATCGCGCAGCATCAGCGTGGTTTCCCGGCCGTCGAGGCGGTCGAAGAGAGCATCCCACTCGCGCTGGTAGCCCGCCCGAAGCTCTTCGCTCGCCGGTCTGCCAGACATCGCCGGCACATACCAGTCGACCAGAAGCTCCGCCTCGATCATCATGGCGTCGCGATCGAAGGGCGGCACGTCGTGAAAGATGCCGGGGGCTGCTTCCAGATGGTAGAACCATGGTTTGCCATGCATCATGGCGAGCAATTCGGCCGCCGTCGTATAGCGCTCCGCGACCGGCTGGCCGTCGGCGTCGAGGAAATTGCCGGAGCCGAGATGGCTGGTCAGCAGGAAGCCGCGTTCGAGGTCTTGCGCATGGATTTCCGGAACGCTGACGCCGCCCGCCGCCAGGGCGCGGTCGATGGCGACGAAAGCCGCGACCGTTCGCGAGGTGTGGGCGATCAGCGCATAGGGCTTGCCATCGCGCACCGGCGGCCCCAGCACCAGTTCCGGCGAATTCATCAGCACGCGCGGCGCAAACCCTTCCAGAGTCACGATCTCGTAGGCGCGGGCGGAAGCATCGCCGACGAAATGCCGGCGCTTGGTCTCGCCCCAGCCGGCGCGGTCGAGAAAATCGCGCATGAAAAGCGAACGGGCGATGCGCTCGAAGGTTTTTCCCTGTCCTGACAGGCGGGCGAGACGGCCTTCGTCGCGATGGTCGAGTTCGACCAGAATGGTTGCCGACGGCAGGCGGTTGCCGGCACGGTCCGGCCATTCGACCAGCGCAGCACCTGTGTTCAGCGCCTCGTCGAAACCGAGTTCATCGAGTTCATGGGCAGATGCCAGCCGGTACAGGTCGAAATGATGCACCGGAAAGCGCGCGTCATAGCTCTGGACAAGCGTGAAGGTCGGGCTTGGCACGTCGAGGTTTTCGTCATCGGCCAGCGCCCGGATTAGGGCGCGCGCCAGCGTCGACTTGCCGGCTCCGAGGTCACCGGAGAGCGCCAGCACGTCGCCGGGGCGCAGTGCCATGGCGAGGTCTTCGCCCAGCCGGGCCGTTGCCGCATCGTCGGCGAGAAAGCGCTCCAGCATCCGCCTGCGCCGCCCTATTCTGCGGCGGCACGAAGGCCGGCAGGAACGGTCGGGAACGTGCAGACAACGGTGGTGCCGAGGGCCTCGCCCGTCTCGATATGCACGCTGCCGCCATGCAGTTCGACGAAGCTTTTGACGATCGACAGGCCGAGCCCTGCACCCCGGCGGCGGCCGCCATTGGGGCGCGGCTCGAAGCGGCGAAACACCGAATCCAGCACGTCCTGCGACATGCCGGGCCCGTCGTCATGCACGGAAAATTCCACGCCATCCGCAGATTGACGGCAGGCAAGCCTGATCGTGCTTGCTTCCGGCGCGTAATTGGCAGCGTTGCTCAGCAGGTTGTAGAGTATCTGGCGGACGCGGATTTCGTCGCCATGGAAGCTCTTGGGCGCTTGCCCGGCGTCGATCTCCAGCTTGATCGCGTGCTCTTCCAGCCTGTCGGATACCAGTTCGGCAGCAGCCGCGATCGCGCCCTCCACCGGAACTTCGGAAATCTCGAGCTGCATGATGCCGGCATCGACCGTGGCGAGATCGAGAATATCGTTGACGATGGTAAGCAGCACCGCCGACGACGAGCCGACATGCTCGACATATTCGCTCTGCCGCTGCGTCAGCGGCCCGGTGGACGATAGTGACAAAAGCTCGGTGAAGCCGATGATATTGGTCAGCGGCGAGCGCAGCTCGTAGGAAACATGCTGGACGAAATCGTTCTTGAGCTGGTCCGACTTCAGCAGCGCCTCGTTCTTGTCCTTCAGCGCGCGCTCAACCTGGACGCTGTCGGTCACGTCGACGAAGGTCGTCATGACCTGGCCGTTGGGCAAATGGATGACGGCGAAGCTCAAAATCTTGCCGCTGGCCAGTTCGGTCTGGCCGTGGCGGTCGCGCCGTTCCTCGTCGAAGCCGGTGATCGTCGCCGCAAACCCGCCCCAGGGACTGTCGACCGCCTTGCGCGCGCACAGGTCGCGGATCGCGGAAACGTGGACACTGGGCGTGATGGCTTCATGATCCAGCCCCCACAGCGCGGCAAAAGCCGGATTGGAAAGGCGAAGCCTGCCGTCCGGGCCGAACACGGCGACGCCTTCGGCCAGATTGTCGAGCGTTTCGCCCTGCACGCGCACCGCCGTCTGGTAGCGGCTTTCCAGATCGATCTTCTCGGTCAGGTTCTCGAACACCCAGGTCACGCCGCCCTTGGGCTGCGGATTGGCCACGACGCGGATGGTCTTGCCGTCGGGCAGGTGCCACCAGTGCTCTTGCGGCTCCACGGAGCGGTAAGCGGAAAGAAGGGTTTCCTTCCAGCGCCGCCATTCCGGCTGCTCGGCGATCTTGCTTTCGCTGCGCAGCCGGTCGAGCAGCAGCGCATTGTCGGGCGCGCTGTGCAGGAAGCCGCTGTCCAGGCTCCAGAGTTTCTGGAACGCCTGGTTGAAGAAGCGCAGCTTTTCGTCGGTATCGAAGGTTGCAACAGCCGTGTTGAGCTGGTCGAGCGTATCGGCATGGCTTCTTACCGTCCGCTCATATTCGCGGTGGATCGCCTCGACGGCGCTGGTGTCGCTGGCAAGGCCGGCAGAGCCGTAGGGACCGTTGAAATCCGTGACCGCATAGATGCGCCGATCGCCTTCGATGACGGTCGAGAGCGCCTGCTCGAAGACAGGCCGCAGCTTTTGCTGCTCGGCAATCGCCTCACGTGCCTGGCCGCCCAGAAATTCCTTTTCTTCGCGGACCGCCGTTCCCGAATCCTCCGCCTCTACGGCCTGCGCATAGGCACGGTTGACCCATTTCAGGCGTCCAGCGGCGGTGCGCATCCACACCGGCATCTTGAGGGCCGAGAAAAGACCGAGCATGGTGTCGTTGTCTTCGGCAAGCTGCTGGTTTTCCAGTTTCAACCGGGCCTGGCTTCGCTGGGTCTGCGACAGCGACACGAAGCGGACCATGATTTGGGCCGCGCTCTTGCGGCCATGCACGTCCAGCGGCATCCCCGCCTGCGTTTCGGCGACAAAGTCGAACGTTGCTCCCTTTTCGCGCAGAGCCGCGATGGCGTGCTCGAGCGTGGCCGCCGAGCGCGGCGTCAACCATCGCCCGAAAGCAAGGAACGCTGCCCGCTCCTCGGGGGCACCGCTGTCGATGGGCAGCCCACCCACCAGTTCGGGCTTCCTGTTGTCCATTCCCCAGACGACGACGCGCTGGTCGCGCAGGTTGAGCATCGCCTCGTAACGCTGCAGGCTAGCGCCTGTGTCGGCCAGGCGGCTCTTGAGGGTTACGTTTTCCGCCGCAATACGGGCCCGCTCGCGAATGAGCACGATGGCCAGCAAAAGGGCCGCCCCCATGACGCCGGCGAAGACTGCCGCCTGCATGACGTCGACCGTGTTGAACGAAATCGGCGCACGGGCGCGGGCGCTCTGGGCATGGGCGGACAGGCTGGAAAGTGAGTGGGCGAGCGCCGAACCGGCGAGAAGCATGGCGACCCGGCACGGCCGGCGCCAATGGGCACTGTTGGCCACATGGCTCTCGATCACCGAATCCTCACGGCCGCCGGAAACGGCCTTTCCCGCGTAAAGCGGGGTTTTCCCCGGCATGTCCTGGTCCTCTCCGCCGCCTGAATGCAAGACCGCCCCGATCGCGCCCATGCCGACCCCGTCCGGCCAAAACGAAAGCGAATCACCCCACCATAAACGCTCGCCGAATCGACGTGAAGCCGGTTCCGGCGCAAAAATAAAAGCCGGGCGATTGTCAATCGCCCGGCTACAATATCTTGTGTAGGTTTACGCTATGGTTAATAGCGGTAGTGTTCCGCCTTGAACGGACCCTGCGGGGTCACGCCGATATAAGCGGCCTGCTCGCCGCTGAGCGTGGTGAGCTTGGCGCCGAGCTTGTCGAGGTGCAGGCGCGCCACCTTCTCGTCGAGATGCTTGGGCAGCACATAGACCTGGTTCTCGTATTGGTCCGGCTTGGTGAACAGTTCGATCTGGGCCAGCGTCTGGTTGGTGAAGGACGCCGACATGACGAAGCTTGGATGCCCCGTGGCGTTGCCCAGATTGAGCAAGCGGCCTTCCGACAGAAGGATCATGCGCTTGCCGTCCGGGAAGGTGATCATGTCGACCTGCGGCTTGACGTTGGTCCATTTCAGATTGCGCAGCGCAGCCACCTGAATCTCGTTGTCGAAGTGGCCGATATTGCCGACGATGACCATGTCCTTCATCACCCGCATATGGTCGAGGGTGATGACGTCCTTGTTGCCGGTGGTGGTGATGACGATGTCGGCGGTCGGGGCGGCATCTTCGAGCGTGACCACTTCAAAGCCGTCCATGGCAGCCTGCAGCGCGCAGATCGGATCGACCTCCGTGACCTTGACGCGGGCGCCCGCGCCGCTGAGCGAAGCCGACGAGCCCTTGCCGACGTCGCCATAGCCGCAAACGACGGCGACCTTGCCGGCCATCATCACGTCGGTGCCGCGACGGATGCCGTCGACCAGCGATTCCTTGCAGCCATATTTGTTGTCGAACTTCGACTTGGTGACCGAATCGTTGACGTTGATTGCCGGGAACGGCAGCAGGCCCTTCTTCTGCAACTGATAGAGCCGGTTGACGCCCGTGGTCGTTTCTTCGGTGACGCCCTTGATGGCATCGCGCTGCTTGGTGAAGAAGCCAGGCGAAGCCTTCATGCGCTTCTTGATCTGGGCGACGAAATATTCCTCTTCCTCGCTTTGCGGGTTGGACAGCACGTCCTCGCCTGCCTCGGCGCGTGCGCCGGTGAGGATATACATGGTGGCGTCGCCGCCATCGTCGAGGATCATGTTGGTGAGGCCACCATCGGTCCACTGGAAGATGCGGTCGGTGTAGGTCCAGTAATCCTCCAGCGTCTCGCCCTTGACGGCGAAGACCGGAACGCCGGCGTCTGCAATAGCAGCGGCGGCATGATCCTGCGTCGAAAAAATGTTGCAGGAAGCCCAGCGGATGTCGGCGCCGAGCTCCTTGAGCGTCTCGATCAGCACCGCCGTCTGGATGGTCATGTGCAGCGAACCGGTAATGCGCGCGCCTTTCAGCGGCTGCGCCTTGCCGAATTCCTCGCGGCAGGCCATCAAGCCCGGCATTTCGGTTTCGGCAATCTCGATTTCCTTGCGGCCCCAGCCGGCAAGGCCGATATCGGCAATCACATAATCCTTGCTACCCGTCATGGCAGTTCTCCACTGAGCGTTGCTTGCGAATGCGCGCGGCACGGACAGTACAGGCGCGAATTGGATGCGTGCCTAGCAGATCGGGCCCGAAACGACAATGGGATATAAGGAAATCTTTATCTGTGCATACCTTGCCATGACGGCAGGCGGTGCGTGGCGCCGGGATCAGACCTCTTCGCCGAAGCGGGCCGCGATCAGTTCGCCCAAGGCATCGATCGCCTCGGCGGCTTGCGGCCCGCTGGCGATGACGCGAATGGCGCATCCGGGGCTTGCCGCCAGCATCATCAGGCCCATGATCGAGGTGCCGCCGACCTTGACGCCATCCTTTTCCACATCGACCGTCGCCTGGTAGCTGCTCGCCACCTGGACGAACTTGGCCGAGGCACGCGCGTGCAGACCGCGCTGGTTGACGATCTGGAAATCACGGACGATCTGATCTGCTTGCGATCCAGCGCTCATTTGCCGACAAGCAACTGACTGGCAACGTTGATATATTTGCGCCCGGCCGCCTGCGCTTCCTCGAGCGAGGCCTGCATGTCGTCGCCCTTGCGAATGCTCGACAGCTTGATCAGCATCGGCAGGTTCATGCCGGCAATGATTTCGGTGCGGCCGGATTGCATGACCGAGATGGCGAGGTTCGACGGCGTGCCGCCGAACATATCGGTCAGCACGATGACGCCGGTGCCGGTATCGACCTTCGCCACCGCATCGACGATGTCGCGCCGGCGCTGCTCCATGTCGTCGTCGGCACCTATCGCCACGGTCTCGAAATTTTCCTGCGGCCCGACAACGTGCTCCACCGCATGGCGGAACTCGGTAGCCAACTGACCGTGCGTCACAAGCACGAGGCCGATCATTCTTTGGAGGCTCCCGTCATCAACCCTTCACCGACACGCTTTACACTCACCGGTCGATCCCGGCGGCGGGAGCGCTATCTTGTCGAGGCGAGGCGCGTTTACAAGCCCCAAATTGAGCTTAGGCCGGCCATTTTGACGCAAGGCGACGGCAATTCGGCCGGGATCAGGCCTGAAACGCCGTCAATCCGGTCGAAATGAAGCGTGTTCCAGGCGGGCCACAATCGCCGGCAAGGCGGCAGCGACGTTGCGTTGGGCAAGAGACAGCGCCGGCAGGCTGCATCCTTCGATCGCCAGGCTGGCTTCGTCCGGCATGCGCGGCATCTCGCCGGCGGGAACCAGGCGAATGACGAGATCGACGGCTGCGGCGGCCTCGTAAAGAACCGGCTTCGGACCAAGGCCCGGTACCTCGACAAGGCCGGCGATGGCGGGTGGCACCCGGCAGACCAGCCGCCCCGCGTGGCCGGCAACGAAAAGCTGGTCGTCGCCGACCAGGACGGCAAATTGGCCGCGAAGTGAGAAATGGTCGATCAGCGCCAGCGCCAATGACGATTTGCCGGAGCCGGACGGGCCTGTGATCAAAACACCCCGGTCGCCTATCAGGATGGCGGTGCCGTGGATGTTCATTGGAGCGCGAGGCTGTACGGGGCAATTTCGAGCGCAGGCATTAAAGTCGCACCCCTACCCCTCGGCCGGCAGGGCGACGACGAAGCGCGCGCCTCGGATATCGCCGGGCTTGGTGCCTGGGATGTTTTCGGCGGTCAGCGTGCCGCCATGCGCCTCGACAATCTGCCGGCTGATCGACAGACCGAGGCCTGAATTCTGGCCGAAGGCTTCGCTGGACGGGCGGTCGGTGTAGAACCGCTCGAAAATGCGGTCGATCGCGTCCGGCCTTATGCCGGGGCCGTTGTCGTCGATGGTGACGATGTTGAATTTGCCGGTCCGTGCAAGCGAGATGTCGATGCGGCCGTGCTCTTCCGGAACGAAGGAGCGCGCATTCTCGATCAGATTGGTAATGACCTGGCCGATGCGCAAATCGTGACCGGAGACCTCGTAGTTTTTCGCGCCTTGCGGCAGCTTGGCGGCGTGAAACTCGATCTCCACCACCTTCTTGTTGCGCGTCGCTTCGCGCGAAACCGCGACGAGTTCGGTGATGAATTTCTTCAGGTCGACCTTCCCGGCATCTTCGCGCGCCAGTTCGGCATCGAGCCGCGAGGCGTCCGATATGTCGGTGATGAGCCGGTCGAGCCGGCGCACGTCGTGCTGGATGACTTCCATCAGCCGGTCGCGGGAACTGTCGTTCCTGGCCAGCGGCAGGGTTTCGACCGCGCTGCGCAGCGAGGTCAGCGGGTTCTTCAGTTCATGCGAAACATCCGCGGCAAAGCTCTCGATGGCGTCGATGCGGGCATAAAGCGCATTGGTCATGTCGCGCACGGCCACCGACAGATTGCCGATCTCGTCCTGCCGGTCGGAGAAATCGGGGATTTCCTCGCGATTCTTGACGCCGCGCCGCACGCGAACGGCGGCAGCGGAAAGCCGGCGCAGCGGATTGGCGATGGTCGAGGCGAGCAGCAGCGACAGGATGGCGGTGACGAAAGCGGCGATGCCGAACACGCGCAGGATCGCCTTGCGCTCCGCCGTGACGATCTTGTCGATGTCGCCGCCTTCCGTCGACAGCATCAGGACGCCAAGCACCGCACGAAAGCGCTGGATCGGCACCGCGACGGAGACGATCTGCTCGCCCTGCTCGGAAATGCGCACGATGGTCGACGGGCTGCCGGTCAGCGCCCGCATGACTTCCGGGAAGGCCGCACCGTTGCCACCCGGCTGCTCATGGTAGATCGGCAGGTTGGCGTTGCGCAAAAAGCCGAAGATGAACCTCTCCACCCGTTCCAGCAGGCTGGGCTTTTCCTCGTCGACCGACGGCAGGTCGTAGCGCAGGATTTGCCCGCGCGAATAGAGATGGCGCGAGTCGAGCAGCAGATTGGCGTCGCGGTCGTAGATGCGGGCGCGGGTGCGGGTCGGCGAGATCAGCCTTCGCAACACCGGCGCCACGCGCTCCGGGTTGATGGGGAAATCGAGATTGTCCAGTTGGTCGGAACCGGGTCCGGCGCTTTCGCCGGCCTGCAGTTCCAGCAGTTTCTCCGGATCGATGCTGATCGAATCCGTCTCGACCGTGGCGGAAGCGGCGATGGCGCCGGCGATGATTTCACCCTGCGTCATCAGGCTTTCGACCCGCGCGTCGATCAGCCCGTCGCGGAACGTGTTGAGGTAGAGAATACCGGTGACGAGGACCGCCAGCCCGGCCAGGTTGAGGAACAGGATGCGGCGCGTCAGGCTGGAAAAGATGTGATGGCCAAGGAAGCGGCGGGCCGGCACCGTCAGCCGCGTCAGGAATTTAGGCAAGGGCCAACGCCTCCGCCTGACGGCGGCCCCCGACTGTCCTGTCTGTGGTTTCGACGCCATCCCGTCGCTATTCCCGGCGTAGTCAGGCTTCGCGGAACCGGTAGCCGACCCCGTAAAGCGTCTCGATCATTTCGAAGTCGTCGTCGACCTGCTTGAACTTCTTGCGAAGCCGCTTGATGTGGCTGTCGATGGTGCGGTCGTCGACATAGACCTGTTCGTCATAGGCCGAATCCATCAGCGCATCGCGGCTTTTCACCACGCCGGGCCGCTGCGCCAGCGAATGCAGGATCAGGAACTCGGTGACGGTAAGGATAACCGGTTCGCCCTTCCAGGTGCAGGTGTGGCGTTCCTGATCCATGACGAGCTGGCCGCGCTCCAGCGAGCGCGCCTGCTGGTTCGGGGTCTTGGTGGCGGCGTCGCGCGCGCTTGCCCGGCGCAGCACCGCCTTGACGCGCTCGACCAGGAGCCGCTGCGAGAACGGCTTGCGGATAAAATCGTCGGCGCCCATCTTCAGGCCGAACAATTCGTCGATCTCGTCGTCCTTCGAGGTCAGGAAGATGACCGGCAGATCGGTCTTCTGACGCAGGCGGCGAAGCAGTTCCATGCCGTCCATGCGCGGCATCTTGATGTCGAGTATGGCGAGATTCGGCGGGCGTGCCGCCAGCCCTTCCAGGGCCGAGGCGCCGTCCGTGTAGGTCTCGACACGGTATCCTTCCGATTCAAGCGCAATCGAAACCGAAGTCAGAATGTTGCGGTCATCGTCTACGAGCGCGATCGTGGCCATATCAAGAGGCTCCCTCATGAGCAGATCCCTTCCTTTAGCAGAAAGGGCTTGTGCAGGACAAACTTGGTACAAAATGTGGCACGCGGTCCATTCGCCGTCACGAAAGCCTGCCCGGAGCCCACAACCACGTTTTTTGACGATTGGCACATTTCTTGACGATTGGACGAAGCGCGCCCGCCAATCCTTTGGGACCCTCGGAACTTTTTTACACCTTTAAACGATTTAAACAACTTTCAAAATCTTTAAATCGATTAATGATTTGATATTGTTCGGCTTTTCTGTTTCTGACCACCCAGCCTTCCGAAAAATTTCTCCCGCGCAGGCGGGGTAAATGCGTATAATCGAACAAAGGGTACACCATGTCTGAACAGGGCACACGCAATCCCGCTTGCGGGATCGAGGCGATCGGTCTCACCACGACGGGCACGGTCCGCTATAATTTTGGCGCCGCCGCCCTTTGCGAAGATGCGATCCGGCGTGGCGAAGCACAGCTTACCGCCCATGGCGCGCTGGTCGCCCTGACCGGGCAGCACACCGGCCGTTCGGCCAAGGACAAGTTTGTCGTTCGCGACGCCGCCACCGAAAACCATGTCTGGTGGGACAACAACAAGGCGATCTCGCCTGCCCAGTTCGAGACGCTGCTTGCAGACTTTCTGGCCCATGCGGCCGACAAGGACCTTTATGTGCAGGACCTGGTCGGCGGCGCGGATGCCGACCTCAAGCTGCCGGCACGCGTCGTCACCGAACTGGCCTGGCATTCCCTGTTCATCCGCAATCTGCTGATCCGGCCGGAAGTGGCCGAGCTTGCCAGCTTCGTGCCGCAGATGACGATCATCGACCTGCCGTCGTTCCGCGCCGATGCCGCCCGTCACGGCGCGCGTACCGAAACCATCATCGCCGTCGACCTGACGCGCATGATCGTGCTGATCGGTGGCACTTCCTATGCCGGCGAAATGAAGAAGTCGGTATTTACCGCACTCAATTATCTGTTGCCCGCAAAGGGCGTGATGGCCATGCACTGCTCGGCCAATGAAGGGTCGGGCGGCGACGCCGCAGTGTTCTTCGGCCTGTCCGGCACCGGCAAGACGACGCTGTCGGCCGATCCGTCGCGCACGCTGATCGGCGACGACGAGCATGGCTGGGGCCCGCATGGCATCTTCAACTTCGAAGGCGGCTGCTACGCCAAGACGATCCGGCTTTCGGCGGAAGCCGAGCCGGAAATCTTTGCCACGACGCAGCGCTTCGGCACTGTGCTGGAAAACGTCATTCTCGACGAAAACCGCGTGCCGGACTTCAACGACGGCTCGCTGACGGAAAACACGCGCTGCGCCTATCCGCTGGATTTCATCCCCAACGCCAGCGTCACCGGCCGCGCCGGGCACCCGAAAACCATCATCCTTTTGACCGCCGATGCCTTCGGCGTGATGCCGC
This sequence comes from Mesorhizobium sp. A623, assembly GCF_054489405.1. NCBI lineage: Bacteria > Pseudomonadati > Pseudomonadota > Alphaproteobacteria > Hyphomicrobiales > Phyllobacteriaceae > Mesorhizobium > Mesorhizobium sp. A623. The sequence continues at coordinate 230,818 of NZ_JBTMXB010000001.1, read as the reverse complement.
CGGTGGCGAAACTGACCCCGGCGCAGGCGATGTATCACTTCCTTTCCGGCTACACCGCGAAAGTCGCCGGCACCGAAAAAGGCGTGACCGAGCCGGAAGCGACGTTCTCGACCTGCTTCGGTGCACCGTTCATGCCGCGCCATCCGTCCGAATACGGCAATCTGCTGCGCGACCTCATCGCGGAGCACAAGGTCGATTGCTGGCTGGTCAATACCGGCTGGACCGGCGGCGCTTACGGCACCGGCAAGCGCATGCCGATCAAGGCGACGCGCGCGCTGCTGGCCGCAGCGCTGGACGGTTCGTTGAACGAGGTGGAATTCCGCACCGACGCCAATTTCGGCTTCGAGGTGCCGGTGGCGGTCGAAGGCGTCGACGGCGCGATCCTCGATCCGCGTTCCACATGGACCGACAAGGCCGCCTATGACCGGCAGGCCGGCAAACTGGTCGGCATGTTCATCGCCAATTTCGAGAAGTTCGAGAGCCACGTCGATGCCACGGTTCGCGCCGCCGCACCGGCCATGCAGCAGGCTGCGGAATAGGCTCACGCCCCTGATCCGGTGACGGCGAACCGCCGCGACCGGGTCGCCCGATACCGGCCTTTTTCGCTTGCCGCGCGAGCGTGCAACCTTGCACCCGACACGCCCAGAGGCTAGGTCGGGGACAACGAGCACGCGTTCAATACGACGCGATGCGCTTGAGCACCTTCCCCATCAAAGACTGGATATCGACATGAGCGAATTGCACCGGAACCTGATCGACGGCGAATGGGTCGGCGGCGAGGCCATCGCCAACATCAATCCTTCCGACACCAACGATACGGTCGGTGAATACGCTCGGGCGAGCACGGCGGATGCGCAGGCCGCGATCGCAGCCGCCAAGGCGGCATTCCCGAAATGGTCGCGATCGGGCCTGCTGGAACGCCAGGCCATCCTGCGCAAGACGGCCGACGAGATTTTGGCACGCAAGGACGAACTGGGACGGCTGCTTGCGCGCGAAGAGGGCAAGACGCTTGCCGAGGGCATCGGCGAGACCGTGCGCGCCGCGCAGGTTTTCGACTTTTTCGCAGGCGAAGCGTTGCGGCTGGTCGGTGAAACAGTGCCCAGCGTCCGCCCCGGCGTCGGCGTCGAGATCACCCGCGACCCGGTCGGCGTCGTCGGCATCATCACGCCGTGGAATTTCCCCATCGCCATCCCGGCCTGGAAGATCGCGCCGGCGCTCTGCTACGGCAATACGGTGGTGTTCAAGCCGGCCGAACTGGTGCCCGGCTGCGCCTGGGCGATTGTCGACATATTGCATCGCGCCGGGCTGCCGAAAGGCGTCCTGAACCTCGTCATGGGCAAGGGATCGGTGGTCGGGCAAGTCATGCTGGACAGCCCGGACATCGCCGCTATTACCTTCACCGGCTCGACCGCGACCGGCAAGCGCGTCGCGCTGGCGTCCGTCGAGCACAACCGGAAATTCCAGCTCGAAATGGGCGGCAAGAACCCGCTTGTCGTGCTGGACGATGCCGATCTCGGCAGGGCGGTCGAATGCGCCGTCAATGGAGCCTTTTTCTCGACTGGCCAGCGCTGCACCGCCTCTTCGCGGCTGATCGTCACCGAGGGCATCCATGACAAATTCGTCTCCGCCGTCACCGAAAGGCTGAAGAGCCTGGTGATCGACAACGCGCTGAAAGCCGGCACGCAGATCGGCCCCGTGGTCGACCAGAGCCAGTTCGACCAGGACGAAAAATACATCGCCATAGGCCGCGATGAAGGCGCGAAACTTGCCTTCGGCGGCGAAAGGCTGAACCGCGAAACGCCGGGCTTTTATCTGCAGCCGGCGCTGTTCACCGAGGCGACCAACCAGATGCGCATCGGCCGCGAGGAAATCTTTGGGCCGGTGGCCTCGGTCATCCGCGCTCGCGACTATGACGACGCACTCGCGCTCGCCAACGACACGCCGTTCGGTCTTTCGTCCGGCATCTGCACCACCAGCTTGAAATACGCCACCCATTTCAAGCGCAATTCGGAGGCCGGCATGGTGATGGTCAACGTGCCGACCGCCGGCGTCGATTTCCACGTTCCGTTCGGCGGCCGCAAGGGTTCCAGCCACGGTTCGCGCGAACAGGGGCGCTACGCGGCCGAGTTCTACACCACGGTCAAGACCGCCTACACGCTGGCGTAATCCAGCCTTTCCGGAAGCCTGTCAGGCGCGCTTGGCGCGCCTGACACTGCGGCCAGCGGCCGGCGCAGCAGTTCGGCTGTCGGCCTGTTCCTTTTCCGAATACAGCCAGTCGATGAAGACCTGCACGATGGGAGCCGCCTTCATCTCGTTGCGGCAGACGACGTAGAAGTCATCGGTCGCCGGCACCGACAGGCCGAAGGGCGCAACGAGTTGCCCCTTGGCCAGCAATTCGCTGGCGGTGACGGTGTCGCCCAGCGCCACGCCATGGCCGTGGGTCGCGGCTTCGATCGACAGGCGCGCATCGACCATATAGTGGCGCCTGCCCCGCTCCAGATCGACCGCATCGGCGGCCACCAGCCAGGTGCGCCATTCACGCCCGTCGTCGCCATGCAGCAGCGTGTGGTCGGCAAGGTCGCGCACGCTGCGGATTGGCCGGTTGTTGATCAGGGTCGGGCTGACCACGGGAAACAGTTCGAGGCTCGACCATTTGCGCACGAAGCAGTCGGCCCAATTGCCGTCGCCATAATGTAGGCACAGGTCAATATCCGGCGAGCGGATGTCCTGTGCATCGTTGGAGCCGATCAGCGTCAGGCGGATGTCGGGATATTGCGCGGTAAAACTGCCGAGCCTCGGGATCATCCATAGCGACAGCAGCGCCGGCACGCAGGACACCGAAAGCGCGCCGGTGCTGGCGGGGCGCGTCAGGCGCTGGGTGGCGGCGGCGATACCGTCGAAGGCGTCCGATACCGCCGGCAGCAATTCGGCCCCGTGCGGCGTGAGCTTCAGCCGCTGGCCCGCGCGCTCGAACAGTTTTATGCCAAGCGCACCCTCCAGCGCCTTGACCTGATGGCTGATCGCGCCATGGGTGACGTTCAGTTCGGCTGCCGCCTTGGTCAGCGAGGCATGGCGCGCCGTCGCCTCGAAGGCGCGCAGCGGATTCAACGGCGGCAATCGCTTGGACATGGCTTCGGCCAATTGTGAGTTTTTCTCACACAATCGCCTATAACAATATCAATTGATTTTCTACTCCGCGTCTCCGACAATCCGTCGAGGCATTCACGACAGGACAGGTATTGAGGCGGGAGGAGCCTTTTGCGCACCGGCATTCCGGCGACGCAGGGTGCCCGCAAAGTGGAGGAATAAATGAGTTTCGATCGCAACCGACTCGACGCCTTGCGCAGCAAATATGGCGAGAGCCATGGCGGCGAAATGTTCGACCCGAAATTCGCGCGCGTCGCCGACAAGATTTTCTCCAAGAGCGGCACGCGGGTCGCGCCCTATGCCGGCATGCCGACCCTGCTCGACGCTCCGCACCGGGAAATCTCGGTAGAAAACCCGGATTTCGGTGACCTGCAAGTGGCGCTGATCGGCATCCCGATGGATCTCGGCGTCACCAACCGCAACGGCTCGCGCTTCGGCCCGAGGGCCCTGCGCACCATCGAGCGCATCGGCCCGTATAACCATGTGCTCGATTGCGCGCCAACGCATGAACTTCGCGTGGCCGACATCGGCGACGTTCCGTTCCAGAGCCGTTACCGGCTCGAACTCTGCCATGACGACATCGAAAAGCGCATCAACCAGATCGTCGACGCCGGCGTCATTCCGCTGTCGGTCGGCGGCGATCACTCGATCACCCACCCGATCATGAAGGCGGTCGGCAAGAAACAACCGGTCGGCATGATCCATATCGACGCCCATTGCGACACCGGCGGCGCTTACGACCTGACCAAGTTCCACCATGGCGGCCCGTTCCGCAACGCGGTGCTGGACGGCGTGCTCGACCCGACCCGTACCATCCAGATCGGCATTCGCGGCTCGTCGGAATATCTGTGGGAGTTCAGCTTCGAATCCGGCATGACCGTCATCCATGCCGAGGAAGTCACCGGGCTTGGCATTCCGGCCATCATTGAGCGGGCGAGGAAGATCGTCGGCGACGGCCCGACCTATGTGTCCTTCGACGTGGACAGCCTCGATCCGTCCTTCGCGCCCGGCACCGGCACGCCTGAAATCGGCGGCCTGACGACGCGCGAAGTGCTGGACCTGCTGCGCGGGCTGAAAGGCCTCAACATCGTCGGCGGCGACGTGGTCGAAGTCGCGCCGCAATATGACAGCACAACCAATACCGCGCATGCCGCCGCGCAGATGCTGTTCGAAATCCTCAGCCTGATGGTGTTCAGCCCGGCGCTGGCCAAGAAGTGAGAAGAAGGCAGGCGATGGGCATCCATTGATGCCCGCCATTGATGCCCGGATGTCTCGGTGCTCTAATGAACAGGAACGTGGCGCATTGCCGCAAAATTGGGAGGAACAGGTCATGAAACGCATTTTGGATTCAACCATCAGCCGGCGCGGCGTGCTCGGCGCCGGCATCGCGGCCGCGGGCGTGCTCGCCATGCCATCGATCCTGCGCGCGCAAGACAAGTCGCTGAAAGTCGGCGTCTATGGCGGCTACTTCAAGAAATCCTTCGACGAGCATATTTTCCCGGCCTTCACCAAGGAGACCGGCATCGCGGTGGAATCGGTCGCGGAACCGACAGGCGAAGCCTGGCTGGTGCAGCTTGAGCAGGCCGCCAAGGCCAAACAGGCCCCGGCCGACATCTCGATGATGTCGCAGGTGGCGACGCTGAAGGGCCAGTCGACCGAACTGTGGCAGCCGATCGACATGACAAAGATCAAGCATGGCGGCGACATTCTCGAGCGCTTCGTCAACAAATATCCGGACGGGCGCGTCTGCGGCGTCGGCGCGGTGGCGTGGTACATTACGCTGGTCACCAACACCGACGTCTACAAGGAAGCGCCGGACTCCTGGGCGGCGTTCTGGGACAAGGCCAATGCCGACAAGCTCGGCCTTTTGGCGTTGGTTTCCAACTCGTTCCTGCTCGAAGTCACGGCCAAGACTTTTATGGGCGGTACCAACGCGCTCGACACGGAAGAAGGCCTGAACAAGGCGTTCGAAAAGCTCGCCGAAGTGAAGCCGAACGTGCGCCTGTGGTATCGCGACGAGGCGCAGTTCGAACAGGCGCTGAAGTCGGGCGAAATCCCGATGGGCCAGTATTACCATGACGTCACCGGCCTTGCGGCGGCCGACGGCAACCCGGTCCGCTCGACCTTCCCGAAGGAAGGCGGCATTCAGGATTCGGGCAGTTGGGTCATTTCGCGCGCCTCGACCAAGGGCGAAGAAGCGCATGTCTTCATCGACTATATGAGCCAGCCTGCCCAGCAGGGGCTGATGTCGCGCAAGGTCGGCACCGCGCCTACCCTGAAAAAGGAAGTGCTCGACCTGACGCCGGAGGAATTCGCGGCGGTGTCGTCGGAGATCGAGCCGATCATCCCGCGCTACGACCTCTATACGTCGAAGTCCGACTGGCTGAACCAGAAATGGACGGAGCTGATCGTCGGCTGAAGGTGCATTTACCCTCCCCCTCGCGGGGAGGGTGCCCATGACGGCAAGCCGTCTTGCAGGAGAACCCATGTCCGGCCTGGCCCTCAATGCGATCACCAAGACCTTCGGCAATTTCACCGCCGTCGACAATGTCGCGCTGAACGTGCCGAACGGCAGCTTCGTGTGCCTGCTCGGGCCATCCGGTTGCGGCAAGACCACTTTGTTGCGGATGATCGCCGGGCTGGAGGAGCCGACCAGCGGCGCCATCGTTCTGGACGGCGACGACATCACGCAGGTGCCGACGCACAAGCGCAATCTCGGCATGGTGTTCCAGTCGCTGGCGCTGTTTCCGCATCTGTCGGTGGGCGACAACATCGCCTATGCGCTGCGCATCCGCGGCGCGACCAAGGAGGCGCAGAAAAAGCGCGTCGAGGAACTCCTCACATTGATCGCCCTGCCCGGCTTCGCAGACCGGCCGGTGGCAAAACTTTCCGGCGGCCAGCGCCAGCGCGTGGCCATTGCCCGAGCGCTCGCGCTGTCGCCGAAGCTGTTCCTGCTGGACGAACCGCTGTCGGCGCTGGACGCCAAGCTGCGCGAGGCGATGCAGGTCGAACTGCGGCAGTTGCAGCAGCGTCTCGGCATCACCACCATCGTCGTCACCCATGATCAGCGCGAGGCCATGACCATGGCCGATCTTGTCGTGGTCATGGGCAAGGGCAGGATCCTGCAGGTTGCGCCGCCCGTCGAAATCTACCGCAAGCCGGCGGACGCCTTCGTCGCCGACTTCATCGGCAGTACCAATCTTTTGCCGACGGAGACGGACAGCGCTGGCCGGATAACGGTGCTCGGCACCGCCATTGAGGGGCTCGCCATGCCGGTTGGCCAGTCGAAGGCCTCGCTTTCGGTGCGGCCGGAAGACGTCCACTTGACTGTGCCGGGCGCCGGCGCGATCTCCGGCACGGTGACCTTCGTACGCGATCTCGGCGGCACCATCGAAACCTTCGTCGAAACCGGCGGGATGACCCTTGTCGCCGTCGCCACGCCGCGCGAACGGCCGGACGTCTCGGTCGGGCAGAGCGTCGGCATCGTCCTGCCGCCGGAACGCTGCGTGATGTTGAAGCAATGAGACGCGAGCCGCCCAAAACGCTGGCCGACTACACGCCCCTGGTGTTTCCGGGGCTGATGCTGGTGGTGTTCTTCGTCGTGCCGTTCTCGACGATGATCGCGGTGAGCTTCTTCAAGCGCAATCCGGCCGGCTTCTACACGCCCGATTTCGTCTTCGACAATTACGCGCGCTTCCTGTCGGTGTTCTTCGGCGGCGTGCTTGGCTTCTCGCTGGTGCTGGCAATCCTGGTTGCGCTGTGCTGCGTCGCCATCGCGTTTCCGTTCACCTATCTGCTTACCCAGCGCTCGCGAAAGGTACAGACGCTGTGGCTGGTCGGGCTGCTTTCGGTGTTGTCGCTGTCGGAAGTCATCATCGGCTTTGCCTGGTCGACGCTGTTTTCGCGCACCGCCGGCATCACCAATTTGTTCGTCGCCATCGGGTTGATGGATCAGCCCGTCGCGCTGCTGCCAAGCTTTGGGGCTGTGCTGACCGGCATGGTCTATCAGGCCCTGCCCTATGCCGTGCTCGTACTCTATCCAGCACTGGTGCGGCTCGATCCGACGCTGCTGGAGGCGGCGCGAACCCTGGGCGCTTCTCCCGTCAGGGCGTTCTTCAACGTCGTTGCGCCGGCGCTACGCAACACCATCGTGGCGACGCTCATCATGGTGTTCGTGTTCGCGCTCGGCTCCTACCTTCTGCCGCAAATCCTCGGCCGACCGCGGCACTGGACGCTGTCGGTGCTGATTACCGATCAGGCGATCTACCAGTCCAACATGCCGTTCGCGGCGGCGATGGCGGTGTTCCTGGTGCTGATCTCGCTGGCGCTGGTCGGCATGACGCTGCTCATCGGACGGCGGGAGAACGCGCTATGATCGCAACCTTGCTTCGCCGCGTCTACTTCACCGCCGTTGCCCTTTTCCTGGCCGCACCGCTTGTCGTCGTCGCCGGCGTCTCGTTCAACGAGAAGCAGACGCTAGCCTTCCCGCCAGTCGGCTTTTCACTGGCGTGGTACGGCCAGATTTTTGCCGATCCGGAATGGCGGCTGGCGCTGATCCATTCGGTCACGCTGGCGCTGTGTTCGGCGGCGATCGCGGTGACGATTGCGCTGCCGCTCGCCTGGTTCCTGTGGCGGCGCATCGCGCCCTGGGCGAACATCTTTCAGGTGCTGGGGCTCGCGCCCTTCATCTTGCCGCCGGTGATCACCGCGCTCGGTTTCCTCACCTTCTGGGCGACGGTCGGGCTGTTCGGCCAGTTCTTCACCGCCATCATCAGCCATGCCATCTTCTTCGTGACGCTGCCGCTGGTGACGCTGTCGCTCGGCTTCGCCTCAATCGACCGCGCGCTGGTCGAGGCGGCTGCGACCATGGGGGCGGACGACCGCACCGTCATGAAGACCGTGGTGCTGCCGCTGATCCTGCCCTATCTGGTGTCCGGCTACGCCTTTGCCTTCGTGCTGTCGCTCAACGAATATATCGTCGCCTACATGACCATCGGCTTTACCACCGAGACGCTGCCGATAAAAATCTTCAACGCGCTGCGTTACGGCTACACGCCGACCATGGCCTCCGTGTCGGTATTCTTCGTCGTGATCGCGGCGCTGGTGTTCGGCTCGATTGCCCGCTTCGGCGACATCCGCAAGCTGCTCGGCGCGATGGGTTCGGGAGACAAATGATGCGGATCGCGGCACTTCAAATGCAGGCCGTGGCCGGCGATGTCGAAGCCAACGTCGCCCGCATCGAGGCCGCCATACACGATGCCGCCCGGCAGGGAGCGACGCTGCTGGTCACGCCCGAACTCGCTATCCAGGGCTATGGCGCGGGCACTGCCATGACCGCACTGGCCGAGGAACCGGAAGGTGCAAGCTGGCGGCGGCTTGCTGCCGTGTCGCAGGAAACGAAAGTGGCGGTGATCGCCGGCTTTGCCGAACGCGACAGTGAGGCCGTCTACAACAGCGCCTTGTTCGTCGACGGCAACAAGCCGCCAAAGGTCTATCGCAAGTCGCATCTCTACGGGCCTTACGAACGCAGCCTGTTCAAGGCCGAAACGCCGACGTCCTGCCTCATTGACCATGGCGGCCTGAAGTTCGGCCTACTGATCTGCTACGATGTGGAATTCCCGGAAAACGTTCGGCGTCTGGCACTGGCCGGCGCGCAGGCTATCCTGGTGCCCACCGCGTTACCCGCCAGCGATCATGACGCGTTCATCGCGAAAAAGATGATCCCGGTGCGGGCGTTCGAGAACCAGGTTTTTGTCGCATACGTCAACCATTGCGGCGCGGATGCACTGGGTTCCTATGCCGGGCTTTCCGGCATCGCGGCACCGGACGGCACGCTGCTGGCGGCGGCCGATGCCACCGGCGAAGCCTTGCTGATCGCCGATCTCGATGTGGAAGCCTTCCGGAATTCCGCCGAGCAGAACCCCTATATTGCCGACCTCAAGGCGAGCCGCGCCTGAGAAATTTCACGACGCGCATCAAGCCTTTGTTGTGCTACCGCCCTGTAATGTTAAGAAATCTGGTGTGCTTCTTCAGCGTTCTCAGCGTCAGGTAAATCGCCGCGCCGGCGATGAAGAACAACAGCCACGCCGTGTCCAGTCGCGTGTTGTCCTCGAGGTAATCGCGCCCCTGGTCCATCACGAAAAATGTCACGACAATGGCAAACAGGCCCGAATATTCGCGCTTGAGTACATTGCGGAGCGAGAATGGCAAAGCGGGTTTCTGCCAGCCATGCAGGCGCGGAAAGAAGGCCGGCACGGCATTGGCCCATTGCAGGTAGGCAGCCCCGAATTTCTGCCCCAGGAACCGCTCTTCGGCGGCGATGATGCGTTCCATGTAAATGATAAGGAACAGGGCCATGGTCAGCGCGACATAGATGTCCTGGGTAAACAGCGCGACAGCGACATAGATGATCGAATTGCCGAAGTAGAGCGGATTGCGCGTCAGCGAATAGATGCCCGTGGTATTCAGCGTGTCCGCGACCTGTCCGCGCGTATTGCGGCCCGAGGTGCCGGCCGGCACGAAACCGACGGTGAGAGCGCGGACGCCAAGGCCGATGAAGGCCAGGACGAGACACGACGTCTCGTAGGCGCTGCCCCAGAAGGTGCCGAAATGCGCCTCGATGGGTTCCGGTCGCATCATCGCGAAGAGGAAGAGCGGTGCGAAGCCGAGCAGAATGTAGCTACGCCAGCGGAACAGCCAGTTTCCCTGGCGCGTCATCAAGTCGTTGATCATCAAGACCACCATGGTTTTCCGGCACTACGGATGAAAGACAATTCAGGTGGAATTGCGACATCGAATGTGCAAGCGGCAGAGTCTCGATGGCTGGCTGCACTGTCCGTTGATTTCGACCCGAGCCCGAAATCAGCCGCCCAGAAGATTGCGGGCCGTGCGCATGAATATCTTCGACCCGATCGGGATCAGATCGTCCGGAAAGTCATAATCTGGATTGTGCAAGGCGGGGTATCGCTCGCCGGCGCCGAGGAAGAACATGGCCGATGCCGCGTTGTGGCCGAATATGCCGAAATCTTCCGATGCGCGCATCGGCAGGCTTTCTTCTCCGTGGCCGACGCCCTCTTCATCCAGCGCGCGCCGCAACTGCTCGACCGCGTCGTCCGCGTTGACGCTGGCAACGAAGACTTCATGATAGTCAAAGCTGGCCGACAGGCGATGCTCTGCCGCGATCCGCGCAACCAGCGCTTCGGCTGAAGCGCACAGATCGCCCATGCGTTCGTCGCGCCGCGTACGCAGCGTCGCCCAGACCTCCGCATGACCGGGCGCGATGCCGAACACGGCTTCACCCATCGTCACATGGGTAACGGTGACCATGCCGAAATCGTCGTCGGCAAAGGTTCCTCGGCCAAGCCCGGTCAGTGCCGGCATCAACTGGCTCACCGCCAGCATTGGCGAATCGCCGGTTTCGGGCATGGACGAGTGCGCGGTCTTCCCCTCCAGCACGATGCGCATGCCGCGTGAAGCGCAGTTCACCACGCCGGGTTTGAGCCGCACTTCGCCGAACGGCACGCCCGGAAGATTATGCAGCGAGAAAGCGAAATCCGGAGCGATCTCGCTGAAGCGCGGATCGGCCACGACGCCGGCCGCACCATTGCCGGTTTCCTCAGCCGGCTGGAACATCAGGACGACGCGGCCCCGGGCTGGCCGCTGCCGGCCGAACTGGCGGCCAAGCGCGGCAAGGATGGCCGTATGTCCGTCATGGCCGCACATATGCGATTTGCCGGGTACGAGCGATGAATGGGGGACGCCCGAAAGTTCGTGGATCGGCAGCGCATCGAGTTCCGAGCGGAACAGAAGCGTCGGTCCCGGCTCAAAGCTGTCATAGACCGCTGCCACGCCGTGCCCGCCCAGTCCGGTCAGAACCTTGTCCGGCCCTGTATCGGCGAGAAAGTCCACGACCTGCCGCGCCGTCCTCTCCTCTTCGTTCGAAATTTCCGGGTGCTGGTGCAGTTTGCGCCGCCACGCCGTAAGCTCGACAAGGTCCCGATTGGTCAGTGTCACGTTTTCACCTCCGCTGGCGCACCGGACCGAAAATTGGAACCGGCTTTCGGGTTACTCCGATGCTCGATCCATACCATGCGGCGTCCTCCTGGCCATCCGGTCTGGTTGAAAAGGGCGACTAAACCGCTGGGCCAGCAGGTGAACGGGTTCTGGCAAACAAGGCTGTGTATCGACGCAGGCCACCAAGGCAGGTCAATGTGGAACGAGGATTTCCCCCTTGCCGAAGACCGCATTGTCGCCGCCATATTTGCGCGGCGTCTTGCCCAGCAGCGGTTTTCTGAAAATACCTTCGGCAATCAGGTGCCGGTCGGCGACGGCGGCGAAAACGCTGTCGGGCGCGCCGCATTCGATGAAGGTCGGCGATAGCGCGGTCGGCGCGCGATCGAGCAGGATCGAGCCGCGCCGCATCAAATAGCCCGGCATTGCGCCGGTGCCGCCGGCAATCACCAGCGTGCCGGCGATCATGCGGCTGCCGGCATGGTCGCCGGTGCCTTTGAGCACCGCGATCAGGCCGCGCCGCATGCGGTCGGCGGCATAGGCGCCCGCCTTGCCGCGCACGATCAACATACCGCCATTCATGCCCGCCAGTTCGCCGGCAAGCGGCCCACCGAGATTGTCGCCGGCATTGCCTTTGATTTCCAGCCTTCCGCCCCGCATGCCGGAGCCGGCGTGCGGGCCGGCATTGCCCTCGATGACGAGACTGCCGCCCTGCATGGCGCGTCCGGCCTGCGCGCCGGCATCTCCGACAACGCGAATTTTTCCTTCCTGCATGCCCTGGGCGATCAGGTCGAACCGGTTGCTGCCGCCTTCGAAAACGATATGCGACGCGTCACTGCCGGATACGCGAAAGATATCCCCGACCGTGGAAGCGCGGCGCGACAGACCGAGACGCAGCGCCTCGATTTCGCGCGCGCTCTTGCCGGCCAGGTTCTGCGGCGTCAGTGTCGAGAGGTCGAGGCGTTCGGACGGTTCGGCCTTGAGCGTGAAGGTGAGCGCTTTCACGGCAGCAAATCCTTCAGATGATAGTGGAATTTTCCCAGCTTGCCGCCATAATTGCCGGCGCTGATGCGCGATGCGCCCTTGTCCGGCCCGAGTTCCGTCACGGCCTTGATGCCAGCCTTCATGGCGGCAGCGACCGCGTCGCTGGTTTCGCCGTCGATGACGATTTCCAGCACGGCGTTGTGGTCGGGGCCGAGTTCGCTGTTCACCACGCCGCGCAGGGTCGGCGCAAAGGCATCGTTGGTCGAAGCCATCATGCCCTTGTACTTGCCGCCGACCTTGGAGCCGGAACGGACGATACCACCTGGAAACGGCATGATCGCGCCCGGCACTTTTTCGATTGCCGTGACCGCCGCTTCGGCTGCGGCCAGCGCCTTGGGATTGCTCTGCGCCAGCAGCAAGAGATTGCCGCCGCCGACGGCTTCCTTGGTCATGCCGGTCGTCGCCTCGCAGAAGAATTCGCCGTCCATGACCGGCACACGCCAGAAATGCCGACCGCCCAGCTTCTTGGAAATCTGCCAGCCATCGCCGAAATAGCGTAGCGCCGACCCCAGATTGAGCTGGTTCGGCCCCTCAAGCCCAGCGAAGCAGGCGCTGCCGGGGCAGGTCAGCACGCATTGGCCAAGACGGTTCTGCAACTGTTTTTGCAATTCGTCGGTGCTGACCGCAAACAGCATGACGCGGCAGCCGGACCGGCCGTCCGGCGTGGCCGAGGGCGGCAATTCGACGTCGATGGAGGCCTCGCAGCCGCAGCCGATGACCGAGGTGGCGAAGCCGGTCATGGTGATGGCCGCCTGCCGCGCCCATTTTCGGTTCGGCCCGGTGATGATGATCGCGGTGGCGCGCATGCCGAAGGCTTCGGCAAAAGTGTCGTCGATCAGGACGCCGTTGACCTCTAGCTTCGGCATGACACCTCGCCGAACGGATTTTCGCGCGCAATGGCGGAATCGGGGAAGTCGAACCAGTCCAGCGACAGGCCGTAGCGGCTTTGATGATAGGCATCGAGCCGCCGCACCATCGCCTTGTCCGGCGGCGGATTGAGCCGGAGCGCCTTGCCCCAGCGGTAATGCGTGACCTCGCCGTCCTTCACGACCAGATCGCCGTTCTTGAACACGAAAGCCGCAGCCCCCATCATTTTCGCGATGTTTTCGTCGCGGCGGTAGATGGCGACGTCGGCGATAGCGCCGGCGCCGAGATGGCCGCGATCCTTCAGCCCCAGAAGCTTGGCGGGGGCGGCGCGGGTCATGATGGCGATCTCCTCGAAGGTGTATTCGCGCTCGATGGATGCCAGCGTCGACAGTTCCATCGCGGCTGCCGGCAGGCCGGCCATCGCCTCGTTGCGGGCGTCGCGGCTCATCAGCAGTTCGAACAGCCACGGATAGGTGGTGAAGGGCGCGCCGTTGGGGTGATCGGTGGTGAAGAACACCCGCCACGGATCGTTGATCAGCAGGAACAGTTCAAGGCCGATGGCCCATTGCATCGAGCCGTAAAAGTCCTTGGCGTACCGATAGGGCACCACGCCGCCGCCATTGCCGTCGCTTTCGTGGATGACGCTTTTCCGCGGATGGGCGCTGCCGCGCGCCGAAAACTGCCGCAACACATCCGCCGAGACGGTTACCGTCTGGCCGAACATGACCTGGCCGACATCGATGGTGATTTCCGGTGTGGTGTTGACCCGTTCCGCAAGCCGTGCGGCGGCGGACGAGAATTTGCGCTTGCCCTCGGTGTCGTAGGCATAGAACTGGAGATGGGCGAGATGCAGCGGCAGGCCTTCCGCCGCCGTAATCGTCTCGGCAGCGGTATCGGCAGCCCCCGGCGAGCCGAGATTGTTGCAGTGGATATGCAGCGGATGCGGCACGCCGAGCCGATCAACCACCGCCTGCAATGTCTTGACGATTTTTCGCGAACTGACGCCGTAGGAAGGCACCACATCGTCAAAGGAAAAAGTGCGAACGTCCTCGCGAAACGCGGCGGAAGCACCGGCATTGATGACCTTGACGCCCAGCGCGCGCGTCGAGCCGACCGTCCAGGCGACGTAATCCTCGATCATCTGCGGCGAGGCGTCGTCGCGGATCATCGACAGCAAAAAGTCGTCATTGCCGAGGATGGCAAGCGTCGCCTTGTCGATGATCGGAATGTCGGCGAGTTCGAGATGCGTGTGGAGGGCGGCCCCCGGCGCCATGGCCGGCTCGACCACGGTGGTGAAGCCCATTTTGGCGTAACGGACCCCCGTCTCGAAGGTCGACCAGCCGGCGGTGGAAAGCGGCGTTGCCGCCGGGCGCGGCCGGTGCGCCGCATGCTGTTCGGGCAGCAGCAGCCGCGCCGTATTCACGTTGCCGCCGCCGATATGGGAATGGATGTCGATCGCGCCGGCCATGACCACGCAGCCGGAAGCGTCAATGGCGCGGTCGGCGACGCCACCGGCAGGCTCTGCTACGATCTCCTCGTCGCGGATCCACAGATCGCCCTTGCCGAGACGGCCATTGACGGGATCGACGATGTCGCCACCAGAAATCTTGGTCAGCATGGCAGCGCCGCCTCCGCGTCAAAATGGCCTGCGATGGTACGCAGTACGGCAGCAGTGGAGGGCAGTTGCGAGACAGCACCTGCCGAAACGGCCCTCAACGTGCCGGCGCGGGCCGAATAAACCACGCCGTCATGGTCGATGCCCGCTTCGCCGATGGCGATTGTGACGGCCGCGCTCGTCACCGGCTGCACGGTTTTCGTCAAGGCGATCAGCGAAACGCTTTTTGGGGTCTTGGGTTTCTGGCTGGCATCGGGCGCGATCCACAGATGCAGGTCGGCCTCGCCAGCCGCGATCATCCGCGCAACGTCGTAGCGCCACGGGTCGTATTCAGGAAAGCCGCGTGAAAAACCGGTGCGCGGCGCAAAGCCGGTCATCCAGGTGGAAGCCAGAATGCTGCCCCAGCCGCTTTCACTTGCCGGCAGATGCAGACCGGAGGCGCGCGATTTTTGATTCAGGTCGTCGAGCAGACCTTGCAGCATTTCCAGCCCGAGGCGGTCGACGCCATGGCCGGAGAAAACGAAGACCGGATAGCGGGCAGACTTGAGTGCGCCGGCGAAGGCGTCGAAATTCGAGACCGGCGTCGACACTTGCCGCCCGCCAAGGCTGGCGCGGATCGCAGCGAGCGTCGCATTCAAGCCGGCCTTGCCGCAGGCGAGTGGCGCGCTGTCCGCACCCAGAACCATGCCGCCGTCATTGCCGATAAAAAAAAATGAACGCGCATTGGCGGCCGACAGATCGGGCGTGGTGCCGGAAAGTTCGACCAGCAGCGGGCGATAGGTCTCGGGAATTTCGCCGACGATCACCACGACATCAGCCCGCCGGCGAACCTCGCCGAGCGCAACGGTCATCGCTCCCCTGTCGGTAAAAAGCGCCGTTTCGCGGGCAAGCGCCGCGCCGCTCACATGGTCGTAAGCCGCACCCGTACGCTCCGCCAGCGCGATGGCCGCGCGCGTTCCATGCACATCCGTGTCGAGACTGAAAACCGGGCACCGGCTCGCCTGCAAGAGGGAAGCGGCATGTTCGGCCGCGCGCTCGACAGACGTCTCCCGGCTGCCGATCCATGCAACCGCCATTCGTAACGCTACTTTCTGGTGCCGATCCGACACTAGACCAAACCGGATCGACCGTGAACCCCACAATTATCGCGGCACCGCCAAAGCGCCGAGACCACCCGACACCCAGATGTCAGTTTTCAATCATATTTGACATAGGCAAAGCGCTGGTCGGTCGCCGGCGTTCCCTCCAGGGAGCCGCCTTCCTTCGCCGGCTGCCACTGGACGACATCCTCGATCTTTTTCGCCAGTTCGAAATCCTTGTCGGTGACGCCCTTGGCCGCGTGATTCGTCAGGCGCACCTCGACCCAGGCATAGGATGCGCTGATGTCGGGATGGTGCCAGGCGGCCTCGGCGAGATGGCCGACCGTGTTGATGACCATCAACGTCCCCTTCCAGCTATGGGTTTTGTATTTTCGCCTGATCCAGCCGTTTTCGTAGCGCCATTTGGGCAGCTCCTTCTCCAGCCGAGCGACGATTTCGGCCTCAGAGTAGGTTTTTTCCTTGATCTTATCGCTCATTCCCGATCTCCACGGTTTGTCCAACTTGCCTCACCGGGGAAAATCCCTATCATGGCGGTGGGCACCTAAACTTCATGATGCGTGTATGATGCACCCGTCGGGGGGTAGATGTCGAATTCTGTCACAATCCATGTGCCTGCGCGGCTGCATCTCGGCTTTCTAGACCTGAACGGGAATGCCGGTCGTCGATTCGGCAGCGTCGGGCTTCCGCTGAGCGAACCCGAGACCGTCGTGACGCTGACCCGCGCCGGAGAGACGCTGGTCGAAGGCCGCGAAAGCACGCGCGCAAGCGAGCATCTGCTGGCGCTTTGTGCCCATCTCGGCATTCGCGGCCATCATCATCTGGCGATCGAACGCTCCATCCCGCGCCATGCCGGCCTCGGTTCCGGTACGCAGATCGCGCTTGCCGTCGCTGCCGCCCTGCGGACGCTGCACCGCCTGCCGCTCGACACCGGCGGCGATGCCACGCTGCTCGAACGCGGCGGCCGCTCCGGTATCGGGATTGCGAGTTTCGAAAGCGGCGGCGTCATCGTCGATGCAGGCAAGGGCGATGGCCCCCACCCGCCGCCGGTCGTGGCGCGGCTGCCGTTCCCGGAAGAATGGCGGGTGCTGCTGATTTTCGACCGGGCCGAACATGGCCTGCACGGCGAAGACGAGATCGCGGCGTTCCGCTCGCTGCCGCCTTTCCCCGCCACTTCTGCCGGCGAAATCTGCCGGCAGGTGCTGATGGGGGTGATGCCGGGGCTGGTGGAACGCGATTTGCCGGCGTTCGGGGCGGCCATAACCGCCATACAGACGCTTGTGGGCACTCATTTCGCACCGGCGCAAGGCGGGATATTTACCTCGAAGCGCGTGGCCGCACTGGCAAACAGCCTGACCGAAGCGGGCGCGGTCGGCATCGGCCAAAGTTCCTGGGGGCCAACGGGCTTTGCCTTCGCGCCGTCGCTGGCCAGGGCTGAAGGGATGGTCGATGCGGTCCGCCACAGGGTGCCTGACGGCATGGAGATCACAATCGTGCAAGGCAGGAACGCGGGGGCAAGAATAGTCCCGGTGGAACTGAACCTCGTCGGTAGCTGAACATCGGCGTCAAAAACGCCCAAAAAGGTTGAGAACAAAATGGCCTCCAAGAACATTCTGCACATGCTGACCCCGCTGAAGCACATGAGCCCGTTCGACGTGAACATGGCGCTTGATGCCGGCTTCGACGCGGTCGTTCCCTATGTCGACGTCAGCCTTGCCGAGGTGACCGGGCTGGTCCAGGACGCGATTTTCTCCCGCCCGCCGGATTTTGGCGTCCACACCGGCATCTTCATTGCGGGCAAGGATGCATCGCTGGCGCTCGACATGCTCGATGCCGCCAGAAAGGCGATGGTGCCTCCCTTCTCCATATCGGTATTTGCTGATCCTGCCGGATCGTTCACGACGGCCGCCGCCATGGTCGCCAAGGTCGAGAAGGCGCTGAAGAAGTCCTTCGATCGCGGCCTCGCCGGTGCGAAAATCGCCGTCTTCGGCGGCACCGGCGTCGTCGGCTTCTGCACGGCGGTGATTGCCGCCCGGGAGGGCGCGAAGGTCACCATCATCGGCCATGACGGCGTCGAGCGGGTGAAGGCAATCGCGGCCGAAATCAAAACCCGGTTCAAGGTCGAGGTGAACGCCGCCGACGGCTCGACCGAGGCCAAGAAACAAGCCGCCGTCGAAACCGGCGAAGTGATCCTGGCTTGCGCCAAGGCCGGCGTGCAGGTGATTTCCAGGGCACAGATGAAAGGCGAAAACCTGCTGATCGCCGCCGACGTCAACGCGGTTCCGCCCGCCGGCATCGAGGGACTGACCGTTCACGCCAATGGCGATCCGATCGAAGCGACAAAGATTGTCGGCATCGGCCCACTTGCTATCGGCAACGTCAAATATAAGGTCGAGTCCGGCCTCTTCAAAAAGATGATCGAGGCCGACAAGCCCGTCACCTTCGATTTCCAGGATGCATTTTCCCTTGCACGCGAGTTCGCAAAATAGCGGCCGATCCCTGCTGATCGCCGCGATCTCCGGCCGGGCGCTGGCAGCAGCGGCACGTCGCGCCGGCTATCGCCCATTGGTCGCCGATTTTTTCTGCGACGGCGATACAATGGCACTGGCCGAACGCACGATGCGGCTGCCGGGCGACCTGCACAGCGGCATCGATGGCGACCGCCTGCTCGATGCGCTGCGGGCGCTGGCCGGCGACGACCAACCGGTCGCCCTTGTGCTGGGCTCGGGTTTTGAACGCAAGGCGCAGACCGTCGACGCCATCGCGGAACAATTTCCGCTCGCGGGCAATCGCGGCGCGGCGATCCGCCGGATCAAGGACCCGTATCTGCTGGCCACCGATTGCGCGGAACTGGGCATCCCCCATCCGGCCCTTCGACGGGATACGCCGCCCGACCCGGAGAACTGGGTCGTCAAGACCGCTGGCGGCGCCGGCGGCATGCATATCGAACGCGCCAATGCGGCGGCGCCGTCAACGGACCGCTATTTCCAGCGTTTTGTTCCGGGCCGCAGCGTGTCCGCTCAGTTCGTCGGTGACGGCCGCAAGGCGCAGATCGTCGGCTTCAGCCGGCAATGGACTTCGCCGGCACCGGATGCTCCTTACCGCTATGGCGGCGCGGTGCGGCTGAAGCGCTTCGAACGCAGCCAGGCGGAAACGATCGGCGGCTGGCTATCCGGCCTCACGCAGCGCGCCGGCCTTGTCGGGTTGTGCAGCGCCGATTTCATCCGTGGCGCGGATGGCTATGTGCTGCTTGAGATCAATCCTCGACCCGGTGCTACGCTCGACATTTTCGACTGCGCCGACGCGCCGCTGATACAGGCGCATCTCGATGCGGCGGCGGGCAAGCCCTGTCGCCTGCCGCGCTATGCCGACTGCATGGCCTCGATGATAACCTACACGGAAACCCCAGTAGCCCGCTTTCCCGACATCGCCTGGCCGGACGGAACCGCCGACCATCAGCCGCCCGGAACGGAACTGGTCGCCGGCGATCCGGTCTGCACGGTCTTCGCACGCGGCCCAAACGCCGAAGCGACGCGACGGATGGTCAGGGCACAGGCCCGGCAATTGCAACATTTTTGGGAAGGAGCCCGAACATGAAAAACGGCTCGGCATTCCTCAACGATAACGCCCAGCGTGTCGCCGAGGGCATGATCCACGATGCGGAGCGCTTGCGCATCGCTGTCGCCAGAGGCCCGTCGGGCGAGTGCCTCATCGATACCGGTGCAAAGACGACCGGCAGCATCGAGGCAGGATTGCGCATGGCCGAAGCCGCCATGGGCGGGCTCGGCTCGATCACCACGAGCATGGACCCAGCGTCGAAATGGCCGCTCACGATACAGGTCCGATCCTCGCAGCCGGTGCTTGCCTGCCTCGGCAGCCAGTATGCAGGATGGAACCTTTCCGGCGACGGCTACTTCGCCATGGGGTCGGGGCCGGCACGCGCGCTTGCCCGCGTGGAGCCGCTGTTTTCAACGCTTTCCTATCGCGACAGCGCATCGAACGCGGTGCTGCTTCTGGAAACCGGGAAGCCACCGCCGCCGGCCGTCGTGGAGAAGGTCGCCAAAGCGACCGGCCTGGCACCCGAAAAGCTGACCTTCCTCTATGCGCCGACGCAAAGCCTGGCCGGGGCCGTGCAGATCGCCGCGCGCGTGCTGGAGGTTGCCCTGCACAAGGCCAACGACCTGAAGTTTCCGCTGGAAAACATCGTCGATGGCATGGGCTCCGCTCCCATTCCCGCACCCCACCCGGATTTCCTGACCGCCATGGGCCGGACCAACGACGCCATCCTCTATGGTGGTATCGTGCAGTTGTTCGTCAAAGGCACAGCCGCCGATGCAAGCGACCTGGCGCAGAAATTGCCAAGCCGCGCCTCACGCGACCATGGCCATCCTTTCGCCGAGATATTCAAGAAATTCAAAGGCGATTTTTACGCCATCGATCCGCTGCTGTTCAGTCCGGCGCAGATCATTGTCACGGCAATCGAGACCGGCGATACGTTTCGCGCGGGCGAGCCCGACCTGGCAATGCTCGAACGAAGCCTCGGCTGACAGGGATGCACAGACCATCATGAGCGCCAGACCTTGATCCCGCGCATCCTCATCGTCAGCGACGGTTCGGACAAGCGGACGAAGGGCCTTGCGGCCCGTTTGCGCCAAGGCGGCGCTGTTGTTGCGACCGCGCCGCTCGCGGCAATCGCCTTCGACACCAGCAGCCCCGGCGGGCTTTCCATCCCCGGCCTCGAGGCCGGCAACGGCTTGCCGGATGCGGTTCTGGTCCGTTCGATCTCCGCAGGCTCGTTCGAGGCCGTCACGCGCCGCCTCGGTGTCTTGCACGCGCTTGGCCGGCTCGGCGTCACCGTTTGGAATTCCGCGCAATCGATCGAGGGCTGCGTCGACAAGTCGATGACGACTTTCCTGCTGCAGAATGCCGGCCTGCCCACACCGCCGACCTTTGCCGTCGAAGGATTTGCGATGGCACAGGAGATCGTCCGCCGGGAATTAGCGAACGCCCCGCTGGTGCTGAAGCCGCTGTTCGGTGCGCAGGGACGAGGGATCAGGCTGATCCGCTCGCTCGCCGATCTGCCGCCCCCGGACGAAGTAGGCGACGTCTATTACCTCCAGCATTATGTGCCGCGTCCCGGCCCGCCCTATCGGGACTTTCGCGTCTTCGTCTGTGCCGGGCAGGTCGTTGCCATGATGAGCCGAAACAGCGGCGACTGGATAACCAACGTCAACCGAGGCGGCTTGCCGGCGGTGGTCGAGAAGACCCGAGAGAACGACCTGGCAAGGCTGGCGATCGCCGCCTCCGCCGCGGTCGGCACGGACTTTTCCGGGGTCGACATCGTCCAGTCCGATAACGGCCGCCTGTTTGTGCTCGAGGTCAACAGCATGCCGGCATGGACCGGGCTGCAGTCGGTCTCAGCGGTAAACGTGGCCGATGCGATTGCGGACGCGCTCCTGGCATTCGTGACCGGATGCGCCGAGGCACCATCGCTCCGCCCGCGCCGCGTCGAACCCGCAAGGCCATGACATGACGCTGTCGCGGGAACATATTCGGATAACCTATGAAGACGCGTGCCGGCGCGAGATCGAGGCGCTGAAGCCGGGCAACGTGCATGTCTTTTCGGATGGGCACGGCATGACCAGCGACCAGTTCCTGACCAGCGCGCGCGTCTCGTCGGGACCGCTGACCGATCCTGGCCTGGGCCTGGGCGCGCGCATCCGGGAAGCGGTGCACGCCACGCGAAAGGCAGTCGCCACCAACACCAATCTCGGCATTCTTCTTCTGGCAGGGCCGCTCGCCCGCGCTGCCGAAATGCCGGGCGACAGCCTGCGCGGCAATGTCGACGCGGTCTTGCAAACTGTCGGACCGGAGGATACGAGACTGGTTTTCGAAGCAATCACGCTGGCCGCGCCGGGTGGCCTCGGATCGGCCGAAAACGATGTGCGGGAAGCCCCGAAAGTAACGCTGCTTCAGGCCATGCGGGAAGCATCCGACCGGGACATGGTCGCACGCCAATACACCAACGCTTTCGACGATGTTTTCACTGTCGGCGTGCGGACGCTCGAACTGGCCTTATCTCGCGGCGAAGCCGGCATGTGGCCGGTCATATTCGCCTACATGGCGTTTTTTGCCGAATTTCCCGACAGCCATGTGGCCCGCAGGCATGGCGATCGGATTGCCTTGCAGTTGCGCGACGAAGCGGCTGAGGTCAATTCGACGCTTCACGCCACGACCGACGAGGCGTCGCGCCTGCGCCTGCTCACCACGTTCGACCGACAGTTGAAAGCGCGGAAGATCAACCCGGGAACGTCAGCCGACCTGACCGTCGCCAGTGTTTTCGCGCACAGTCTCGCGACCATCTTGCATTAAGGGACCGATGGTGCTTGACTTGTGCGAAGCAGGAAACTTTTCCCGCTGCTATCTAGCCAACCGGTCCGGACATTCCGGGCGCTGCCAACAAGGATAGCTGTTCATCGGGCACACGCTCGGTTGCGGCTCTTTGAACACAACAATGGTGGTTTTGGAGGAAATTGGTATGGCAAAGATAACCAAAGTAATGGTCGGCGAATCCTTGGTCGGAGACGGCAACGAGGTGGCGCATGTCGACCTGCTCATCGGCCCAAGGGGAAGTGCAGTCGAGGCGGCCTTCTGCAACGCGCTCACCAACAACAAGGATGGCTTCACCTCGCTTCTGGCGGTGATCGCGCCCAATCTTCAGTGCAAACCCAATACGGTGATGTTCAACAAGGTCACCATCAAGGGCGCAAAGCAGGCGGTCCAGATGTTCGGCCCGGCCCAGCACGGGGTCGCAAAAGCCGTGCAGGATTGCGTTGCCGAAGGCATCATCCCGGCGGCCGAGGCGGATGACATCTTCATCTGCGTCGGCGTGTTCATCCATTGGGACGCGGACGACGACGCGAAGATCCAGAAATACAATTACGAGGCGACCAAGGAAGCCATCCAGCGCGCAATCTCTGGTACGCCGACAGCCGCCGAAGCCACAGCGCAGCGGGACAAGGTCAAGCACCCCTACGCGGCTTAGACAAGAGACAACCCCGCACAGGCAAAGCCGTTGGCGGAGCCTGACGGCCTGATGCGCCGGTTGAAAAAATTGCTGGGATTCTGATACCCAAGCTTCGCCCGAAAAGTATTTTGCTTTTCGGGCGAAGCGGTTTTGGGACGGGAATGCCCGCTCCCCTGTTTCGGAGCGCGCACCACATCTCGGTCACTCTACGCGCTAAGCGACGCGAGTTGCGCGGACGTCAACGTGCCGTCGTGAAGCGAGGTGGCGACCAGCGCACCCTCCATGCCAAGCGAAGACAGGCTGCGAATGTCGCTTTCGTTACGCACCCCTCCGGCAGCGATCACGGCTCGATTTCCGGCCTTCGCCTTGATCTCGGTCAGGCGCGCGAAATCGGGGCCGGCGGCGGAACCGACCTTGGCCAGCGTCATGACGATGACCGTTTGCGGCCAGATCTCCGGCTGTTCCAGCAGGGACTGCGGCCCGCGAAATCCGTCAGCAAAGAAATCGAGCGACAGGATCAAATGGGGATTTTCGCGGAAACGGCGCAGCAGCGTATCGTCGGCCTGCGATTCCGATCCAAGAATGGGAAACAGGAAAGGTTCGGCAAGCGCTTTTGCAAGGGCGTTGCTATCGGCGATGCCCGCGTCGATCCATAATTCAGGGGCCTTTTCTATGGCACGCAACCGGGCCGCCGCACCGACGTCGGGCGCTCCTCCGGCGATGGCGTCCAGGTCGGCGATATAGAAAGTGGAAAACGGATGAAGGTTGCGCAGGCCCTCGGCTACCGCGACGATGTCGGAACCGGTGCTCAGCGGGGTTATGATCGGCTTGTAACGGTCGCGCCTGCCCTGTACGGCACGAACAACCTCGCCGCCTTTCAAGTCCAGGACTGGAATGATCCGCAATTTTTTCTCCCTATACCCAAGCCTGCCTATAAGACTGCCAGCCCTTTGTCATGAAAGTTCGAAGTTTGGAAAAGAAGACGAAAATCATTGCCGGGTTCGATGTCGGCGGTGCCCATCTGAAGGTGACGCGCGCGGTCGATGGCCGCATCGTCGCAGCGAACACCTTCCTCATGCCGCTTTGGCTGGGGCTCGACCGCCTGAAGGCGGCGCTTGACGAAGCCGCACCGCTTTATGCGGGAACCGATCTCAACGCTTTCACCATGACCGGCGAGTTGTCGGATATTTTCCCATCCCGCGATGCCGGCGTCGCAGCCCTCTCCGACGAGATTTCGCGGCATTTCCCGACAGGTGAAAAGCTGATCTATGCCGGGCGCTCTGGCTTTATCGGAGTCGAGAAGGCCGGGCAGAACGCGCTCGACGTGGCGTCGGCAAACTGGCATGCGACGGCTTCGCTGGTTGCCAGACTGGCGGGCGACGCGCTGTTCCTCGACATGGGCTCGACCACCACGGACATCATCGCCACCAAGGCCGGGATCGCCACCAAGGCCGGGATCGCCACCAAGGCCGGGATCGCCACCAAGGCCGGGATCGCCACCAAGGCCGGGACCGTCATCAATCATGGCTATACCGACGCCGAGCGGATGCTGAGCGGCGAACTGGTCTATACCGGCTTCACCCGCACATTCCTGTTCGGCATTGCTGACTCGGCCCCTGTTCGAGGCCGAGCGACACCGCTGATGAACGAGTATTTCGCCTCGATTGCCGACGTTCACCGCATTCTGGGCGTGCTCGATGAAAACGACGACAAGCACTCCACCGCCGACGGCAAGGAAAAGACGGTCAATGGCTCGGTCTCGCGGCTGGCGCGGATGATCGGACACGACGCCGCCGACCTGAACGCGACCGAGTGGCGCGATATCGCTGGCTGGTTCAGCGAACAGCAGTTGCGGAAGATTCACGACGCGACATTCCTCGTTGCCGGCAATGCCGCAGCGGACGCACCGATTGTCGGCGCTGGCACGGGCCGCTGGCAGATCAGGCGGCTGGCCGAGCGCATGTGCCGCCGCTTCATTGATTTTTCCGACCTGATCCCCGCCGACGAAGCAGTCAAGAGCGAAGCAAGCAGTGCAGCACCCGCTTCTGCCGTGGCGCTGTTGGCCGGCTATCTACCGTAAGCTGCTGCTAACGGTTTGCGTCCGGTTCACCGCTCTTTTCGGTGTCCAGATGGTCGCTGACGCGCTGCATCAGCCAGCCCCAGGCCTCGGCCTCTTCGGGGCCGGCAGTCTTGTCGATGGCGATGGTCAGATAGGCGATCTCCGCCTCGATCTTTTCGCGCGGCAGCATGCCGAGCCGGCTGACCAGGATGGCCAGTTCCAGCACCGCCGCCTTGGCGCGGTTCATGCCTGTAAAAGGCGCGTGCATTTCCTCCTGCACCACACGGCAGAAATGGCGCGGACGCACGCCGTCATCGCTTACGGACACGACTTCCAGAACCGAATGGGCAAGCGCTGCCTCCAGGCGCGGCACCGGGTAGCCCGCGACGGGCACGGTCGGCCAGTTTTTTCGCCCGGTCAGGCAACCGGCAAAGATGCGCACATCGTCGGTGTAGCTGGCGACGGCAAACGGCACCTCGCCTAGATTGTCGAGGGTGGTCGACGGACGGAACGGCGCGACCACCCAGCTGTCCTTCTCGGCGATGATGCCGAGCGGCGCGATATGGACCTTGCCGGCCTTGTCCACCGTAGTGACGATGCACTCGCGAATGTAAGGCACCTACCCCTCCTTTTTCGCGCGCAGCGTATGGCCGGCTTCGGCAAGGCGGGTGCGGTCGGCCTCCGGCGCGGGTGCCGCCACGCCCCAGGCGAGCGGTTCGTCCTGCGCGTAGCGTTTGCCCAATCGCCAGGCGATCTCGGCCTTCATCAGTTCCACCCCTAGATAGAAAGCGTGTGCGCCGTCCGCTTCGACCCCAAGTCCGGGAAACAACTCGAACGCGTCCTTTGCGACCGCGTGGCCCTTGTTGTTGAAGATGTGGATGCCGTCTTCACTCGTTGCGATGCGGAAATTGCCGTCGCGCACGCTGGCCGCCAGCGCCTCGATGTCCTCGGTCGTCGCCGTGAACGGTCTTCTGTCGTGAATTTGCAGCAGGCCGGCATGATAGCCGCGCGGCAGCGCGCCGTCATTGTGGGCAGCAAACATCATGCGGCGCGCGATGTCGTGTTCCTCGACGGTGCGCACCGTGTGCGGGCTGACATGGACGGTCAGCACGTTGCCGATCCGCAGTTCCGAGCAGAGCCCGGCCAGCATGGCGGTCATGCCGGAACTGTCGGCGTCGGTCAGTTCCGTGAGGTTGCCGGTGCCCATCAACAGCTCAATGTCCGGCCAGCGGCGGCGCGCTTCGATGAAGCGGCCGAGCGAGGCGGCAAAGCCGAAATGGATCGGATCGAGCACCGGATCGGCGATGAAGGCAATGCCGGCCGTTTGCGCGATGGCAATGGCGCGGCCGAGCGAATCCAGATCGCCGGGCACCGCCGGGATCAGCACCGGCATCGCGCCATGGCCCAGCACCAGCGGCAGCGTGGTTTCGTTGAGGCTGAGCAGGTAGTCGGCACCGGCCTGCGCGCCGATCAGCAATTCGTCGGTGCTGGCGGAATCGACGCTGACGCAAAAACCCTGGCGCTTCAATTCGCGTACCGCCTCGCCAAGCAGCGGAAACGGCGTTTCCGGCAGGCAACCGAGGTCGATCACATCGGCACCCGCCGCCGCCAATTTTCGCGCTCGCGCCAGCAGGCCCTCGATGGACAGCATCGGCGCATCGACGATTTCGGCGAAAATGCGCATGTCGTGGCGTGACAGGTCGGGCGCTTGCCCCGCCCGCCCCAGAAAGACCGGCAGGTCGACGATCTCGTCGGGCCCGCGCACGAAAGGCACGCCGAAATGCGCGGACAGATTTTCGACATCGCCCCGGTAGCGGCCGGGCAGGATGACGCGGTCGGTGCCTTCCGGCAGGACCAAGCGCCGCTTGATGATGTCCTCGCTCATCAGGGCGGCGACCTTGACGCCGATGTCGATGATCTCCCAGGAAAAATCCGTCTCGCCAAGGCCGGTCAGCAGCTTTTCCAGCCGGGCTTTGGCCAGATGGCCGGTGACGAAAACAAGACGTTCAGACATCGCCAGCCAATTCCGCCTGACGCTCGCGGATCGCCTGCTTCAGGCCGGCCAGCGATTCCACCACGCGGGTTCGCTCGAAGGTTTTCAAGCGCTCGGTGTGCTCCAGATCGATCTTGCGCGGATAGACCTTGACCATGCCGTGCGGCGCCATGGTTTCGAGTTCGGGAGCGGTGTCGCAGGCAAAGACGATGGACGGAATGCGGCATTTACCGGCCTGAGCGAAGACATTGGTGGCCAGCGTATCGGAAATGCCGAGCACGCATTTGGCGACGGTGTTGGAACTGGCCGGTGCGATCACCACCGAATGATAGACGCCATGATAGAACTCGCCGACCGGCACGGCGCTGGCGGTCTTGTCGTGCAGCACGCGCGCGCCTTCGGGGAAATCGAGCTTGAGCTTGTACATGCGCAGCACTTCATTGGCCGCCTTCGAAACAAAAACATCGCAATGTTCAAGCTCGTGGATGAGCGCAAAACTTTCGGTGAAAAAATGGCCGGACCCGGTCAGAACCCATGCCCAGCGTGGCGTGTGCAGCTTGGCCATGTCCTATCCCGTTTTTTTCATGGCGCGCACCGCCATTTTCTGACCCGGCAACCTGCCTGCCCCCAGCCTCGTAGAAGCCGTCGCTGCGTCGCGTGGGCCGGCCAGATAAAAATCAACGCCGGCAGGCAGCATGGCGGCGAAGCAGGCGTCGACGATGCCGTTGGCCGCAAGCCGGTCGATGGTATCGTGTTCGGTGAATGCATTGCTTTGCTTGACCAGCAGCAGCGTTTCCGCGCCGATTTTTCCGGCAAGCCAGGCGGCCAGAGAGTCCGAGGTGATGTCCCATGAGGCAGGAATATCGGCCGCGCTCAGTGCCATCGATGATGGCAGCCACACCGGGATTGTTTTGCGCTCAAGCGCCTGTTCGATCTCCGCCATCGACTGCGCGGGGACCAGCCTTTCATGCCGGTCGAGGAGGACATGGCCGAGCTGCTCCATGGCGAGGATCGCCATGGCGTGCGCGGCCTTATCGGAAAAACCCATACGCTTTTGCGCGTCGCGGACCTGATCGGCGAAAGGCCCGCCGCCGGGCACGATGACGAGCGGCAGGCTGGAACCCGCCAGTGCCGCTATCCATAGGCCGAGTTCCGGCGCGCCCGCCGTGCTGCCGCCCAGCTTGACGACGACAGGCCTCACGAGTTGAGGCCCTTCTTGGAAAACGCCGCACCGCCCTCCTGAACTGGGCGACGTTGCGCCTTTGCCTGCTGGCGTTTGCGTTCGATCTCGACGCCGACGCCGCCAGCACCCAGTTCGAGTTTCTCCACCCTGACCGTGACGCGCGCGACACGCGGATGCTCCAGCACAAGCGCCGCCACCTGTTCGGCCAACGCCTCGCTGAGTTGAACGTGGCCGCGCGCAACGATGGTGCGGATGCCGTCCATGATGATGTCGTAGGAGAACACATGGCGCATGTCCTGCGGATCGTCGGTCACCCGCAATACATCGGCAGTGACGTCGAAACGGACTTTTTGGGTGTGGCCGTGCTCGAAACTGTAAGCGCCGATATTCACCGGCAACACAAAGTCGCGCACGAAAATCCTGTCCGTCCCCAGTGTCGGGTCGACGCCCGGCGAATAGCCTCGCGCTGCCAGCAGGCGGTAATCGACGCTTGACGGCGTACCTGCCCGAGGCTCCTGCGGGATCAGTTCGCGGATCTCCGCAACGGCGTCCGGACTGATCGCGCCGGCACGTCCGGCATCACCGCACAACGCACCGCGAAAGCCGAGAAAATCGGGCGCAAAGGCCAGCAGGCGGGGAACGTCCGGCGCCTCCAGCGATCCGCTGAGGCCAACCAGCAGACCGAGTTCCCTGGCCCGGTCGACAAATTCCGGGATGCGCTGGGGCGGCAGATGGTCGAGCAGCCGGCCATTCGACTTTTGCGCCGTGTCGACCATCGCGCCGTGAAAGCGATGTTTCCTGAATACCGGCAAAAGCTCGAAATCGGGTGCCAAATCGGCGAAAAGTACGGCGATCAGCTTCGTTTTCGCGGCAAGCGGTTCGAGCGCTTTCGCGCAGGCGGCGGCATTTTCCGAGGGGAAAAACCCGATCTTGACATAGTCGACGCCGGTCGCGGCGATCTCTTCGGCCTTGGCGCGGATTGTGTCGGGTTGCATCGGCAAGTCGCCGCAGACCGCGCTGACCGGCGCGCGGCCGGCGATGGACGCTACGGCTTGGCGGATGGTTTGCGTTGAGGCAGCACCGAGCGCCCCGACTGCCGGGTCCTTCAGATCGACAATGTCGGCGCCGCCCGCAAGCACGATTTCCGCCTCTTCGGTGCCGGTGACGCTGGCCAGCATTCTCGTCATTTGAACAGGTTCTCCAGCTTGGAAGACGCAACCCTACCCATAAGCCAAATATCCTTGCTGCGCCCCGTGAAAAAACACGAGGCTAAAGCGGACCGGAAAAGTCCACTTCCAGGGTTTGATAAAAATCTCTGGTCGGGTAAGGTCATGGTGGGCACCTTGACTTCGCGCCGGTCCGATCACAATCGGACTTTAGCGCAGGAAGGGTAATTTATCGATGACGAGCGCGGTGCCAGGCACTCTGGTGGCCTTATTGTGCTTTTTTTCCCTGACCGTCAACGCACCCGGCGCGTTTGCACAGGAAGCGACGGTCAAGCCCGAAAAACAGATCACCGAAGTCAGGATCGGCTATCTGCGGGCCTATACGCCGGAATTGACGCTTTCGCTGCTCGACCTGCCGCCGCGCGATGAAGGTATCGCGGGTGCGAATGTGGCGATCGGCGACAACAACACTACGGGCAAGTTCCTCGGCCAGAAATTCGCCCTCGACATCGCCGAGATAAAACCGGACGCGGACGTTGTTCAACCGTTCAACGACCTCATCGCCAAGGGCGACCGCTATGTGGTGGCGGACCTCTCGGCCAAGCAACTGCTGTCCATCGCCGATATCGCCCGCGACAAGGGCGTGCTGATCTTCAATATCGGCGCGACCGACGACGATCTGCGCGAGGAGAATTGCCGCATCAACGTCTTTCACATCGTGCCGACGCGCAGCATGCTGGCCGACGCGCTTGCCCAGTATCTGATCGTGAAGAAATGGCCGAAATGGGTGCTGCTCTACGGCTCGCACGAGAAGGATCACCTCTATGCCGACGCCTTGCGCCGCGCGGCAACCCGTTTCGGCGGCGAGATCGTCGCGGAAAAGGAATTCAGGGACACCGGGACGGCGCGCCGCACGGATACCGGCGCAACCCAGATCCAGCAGCAGATTTCGGTGTTCACGCAAGACCTGCCCGAGCATGACGTGGTGCTGGTCGCCGACGAAAGCGAGGTGTTTGGAACCTATGTTCCCTACCGCACCTGGATGCCGCGGCTGGTGGCCGGCACGGCCGGCCTCGTCCCGTCGTCCTGGCATCCGGCCAGCGAACAATGGGGCGGCATCCAGATGCAGAGCCGCTTCCTGAAAACGACGGGCAGGCGGATGCTTTCCAAAGACATGTCCGCCTGGACGGCGGTGCGGGCGGTTGGCGAGGCGACGACGCGCACCAATGGCAACGATCCGAAGAAGATCGACGCCTATATCCGCTCGGACGATTTTTCGGTCGCCGCCTTCAAGGGGCAGAAGCTGACCTTCCGCAAATGGAACCTGCAGCTTCGCCAGCCGATCCTGCTCGGCGACGCCAAGTCCGTCGTTTCAACGTCGCCGCAGGAAGGTTTCCTCCACCAGGTTTCCACACTGGATACGCTCGGCATCGACCAGCCGGAAACCAAATGCGTTCTCAAATAAAATAGAGCGTCCTTAACTAAAGCAAACCGGGAGGAATTTTGGTGCATAGACGAACTTACGCATTCGCCATTCTGGCAAGCGGCCTGATGGCCAGTCCGGCGGCGGCCTATACGGCCTATGTCTCCAACGAGAAGGACAATACGATAACCGTCGTCGATACGGCGACGATGAAGGTGGTGAAGACCATCGAGGTCGGCCAGCGCCCGCGCGGCATCACCATCTCGCATGACGGCAAGTTCGTCTATCTGTGCGCCAGCGACGACGACACGATCGAGGTCATCGACACGGCGACGCTGGAGATCGTCGACACGCTGCCGTCCGGACCCGACCCCGAACTCTTCGTGCTGTCGCCCGATGGCAAGACGCTCTACGTCGCCAATGAGGACGACAATCTCGTCACCGTCATCGATATCGCCAGCAAGCAGGTGCTTTCGGAAATCCCCGTCGGCGTCGAGCCGGAAGGCATGGGCATCAGCCCCGACGGCAAGACCATGGTCAACACCTCCGAAACCACCAGCATGGCGCATTTCATCGATACCGCCACGCATGAGGTGACCGACAATGTGCTGGTCGACACGCGGCCGCGCTACGCCGAATTCACGCCGGACGGCAAGCAGGTCTGGGTCAGCGCCGAAGTCGGCGGCACCGTCAGCGTCATCGACAATGCCAAGCGCGAGGTGGTGAAGAAGATCGAGTTCGCGATTTCGGGCTTGCGCGCCGAAAGCATCCAGCCGGTCGGCGTCGCCATCAGCGACGACGGCAAGAAGGCCTATGTCGCGCTGGGGCCGGCAAACCATGTCGCGGTCGTCAACACCGCAACCTATGAGGTGGAGAAGTACATTCTGGTCGGCCAGCGCGTCTGGCACCTGGCCTTCACGCCCGACCAGAAGACGCTGATCACCACCAACGGCAATTCCAACGACCTCACCTTCATCGACACCGCGACCGACGAGCCTGTCGAATCGCTGACTGTCGGCCAGCAGCCCTGGGGCGTGGTTGTTTCGCCGAACTAAGAAGCAGGCAACCCAGGCAACAACGGAGTTATGCCATGAATATCTGCCGCACCATCGCCTATGCCGCGCTTGCCGGGATGCTGCTCGCCCCGATAGCTGCGCACGCCGACGACGATGACGATGCGCTGAAGGTGACGCGCTCCAGCAAGAACCTGCCGGAATT
The DNA here is from genome assembly GCF_054489405.1 of Mesorhizobium sp. A623. Taxonomy (NCBI): domain Bacteria; kingdom Pseudomonadati; phylum Pseudomonadota; class Alphaproteobacteria; order Hyphomicrobiales; family Phyllobacteriaceae; genus Mesorhizobium; species Mesorhizobium sp. A623. The sequence goes on along the minus strand of NZ_JBTMXB010000001.1, from coordinate 198,969 downwards.
GATCCTCGGTTCCCCTGATTCCAGCTACGACGTCAACCAGAAGGATTTCGAGCTGATTGCCGGCCAGGGCTATCGCTGGAAGATCACGTCGAAGGGCGGCTTCGAATACAAGTTCGTCACCGATCTGTTCCGCAATGTGTGGATGGACCAGATCGTCATCGACGATCTGGAAGTGCATATGGCGGGCGCGCCGGCCTGGCTGGAATTCGACGATACCGGCACGATCCTGGTGCAGTTCCACACGGTGCGTCCCGGCGAATATACCTGGTCGATCCCCGATCTCGCCGACAAGGGCATGTCGGGAAAGATCACGATCAAGTGACGCTGGCCGGAGACGGTCAGGCTATGACGGTTTCATCGGAAGGCGTCATAGTGCGCATCGCGCCATAAGGAACAACCGCGTGCAGCATGTGAGGACACAAGGAGAAGGCGTGGCGGCAGCACTCGAGGTTGCCGCCGTCAGCCATTTTTATGGCCAGAAGCAAGCGCTCGACGCCGTCTCTTTCTCGATCGCCCCGGCGACTTTTACCGTCCTTCTGGGCCTCAACGGGGCCGGCAAGACCACGCTGTTCTCGCTGATCAGCCACCTTTACGATACCCGCCAAGGCTCGATCCGTATCTTCGGCCACGACATCAGCCGCACTTCCGGCGAAGCATTGCGGCGTGTCGGCATCGTCTTCCAGGCGCGCACGCTCGATCTCGATCTCACCGTCCACCAGAACCTCGCCTACCACGCCGCGCTGCATGGCATCGGCAGCCGCGAAGCCAGGCAGCGCATCGGGGCGCTGCTGGAAACGGTCGATATGCAAAGCCGTCAGCACGACAAGGCGCGCAGTCTTTCGGGCGGCCAGATGCGCCGCATCGAGATCGCCAGAGCCCTGCTGCACCGCCCGTCGCTGCTTCTGCTCGACGAGGCGACGGTCGGGCTCGACATTCAATCCCGCGCCGGCATTCTCGCCACCATCCGCAAGCTTGTCGAAACCGAGGGGATCGGCGTTTTGTGGGCCACGCATCTGATCGACGAGGTCGAGACCGGCGACGACGGCGTGGTGTTGCGGCAAGGCAGGCTGGTAGCCAAGGGCAAGATGTCCGATGTCGTCGCCGCCACCGGCGCCGGGTCGATCCGCGCGGCCTTTTCAAAGCTCAGCGGGATCGAACCAGCGGAACTGATGCCATGAGCAACCCAGGAACAAGCAAGCCGGGAATGCCCGAACAGGCAATCGACGTCGTCGCGGTGCGGTCCGAACCGTTCGGCCTGCAACACTATCTCATTTGCCTCAAGGGCATCGTGCTGCGTGAGTTGCTGCGCTTCCTGCATCAACGCGAGCGCTTCATCTCCTCGCTGGTGCGGCCGCTGATCTGGCTGTTCATTTTCGCCGCCGGATTCCGCCAGGTGCTCGGCGTGTCGATCATCCCGCCCTACAAGACATATGTTCTCTACGAGGTCTACATCACGCCAGGCCTTTGCGGCATGATCCTGTTGTTTGCCGGCATGCAGTCGTCGCTGTCGATGGTCTACGACCGCGAAATGGGCAATATGCGCACGCTGCTGGTCAGCCCGTTTCCGCGCTGGTTCCTGCTGGTGTCGAAGATGCTCGCAGGCGTGTCCGTATCCATCGCGCAGGTCTACGCGTTTCTGCTGGTCGCCTGGTTCTGGGGGGTCAAGGGGCCGCCGCTCGGCTATCTGTTCATCCTGCCGGCGCTGTTCCTGTCCGGCACGATGCTGTGCGCGCTCGGGCTGCTTTTGTCTTCGATGATAAAACAACTCGAGAATTTCGCCGGCATCATGAATTTCGTGATCTTTCCGGCCTATTTCGCCTCTCCGGCACTTTATCCCTTGTGGCGAATTCAGGAGGCGAGCCCCCTGCTCTACAAGATTTGCCTGGCCAATCCGTTTACCTATGCGGTCGAACTGATCCGGTTTGCGTTCTACGGTCAGCTTGACCTGGTATCGCTGGGCGTGGTTACCGGCTGCATGCTGCTGTTTCTTGGCGGCGCCATTGTCGCCTACGACCCTTCACGCGGCTTGATGAGCCGCAAACACGACACGGGAGGAAATGCCTGATGGCACGGATCGTTCATGTCGGCGGCCTGATTGCGGTTGCCCTGTTCCTGACGACGGCAAACGCCGGCGCGGCCAATGCCGACCCCGACTGGCCCTGCATCCAGCGCAAGGTGCCGCAACTTTCTCCCGGCCAGTTCTGGAACGGGCCGGAACTGCCTGAGACGGCGAAGGACTGGGCGAAGGATGCCGGCGTTTCAGCCTTGGTGGAGGAGGTGGCGGCGCGGCGCGTGCCGCTTGAAGAAGCCGAGAAGAAAATCGGCGACTTCGCAAGCGCCTTGCCGGCGGATCAGCGTGAGCCGCGCCTGACGATGCTCGTGCAGGGTCTGTTCGACCATATGAGCGCCGAGCGCTCTCACGTCATGACCGGGATAAGCCGTTATGCCCACAAGCAGATCGAAATGGCGGCACAGTTGCGCAAGACTTCGTCAGCGGTCGATGCGCTGCGTGAAAAGCCCGATGCAAATCCCGACGCCGTCGAGCGGCAAACCGATCAACTGACCTTTGCCACCCGGATCTACCAGGAGCGCGTGCAATCGCTGACCTATGTCTGCGATGTGCCGACGATCATCGAGCAACGGCTTTACCAACTGGACAAGACGATCGCGCAGATACTGGCGAAGAAGTAGCCTTCTCCGGGAGGCTATCGGCCATGCGTCCGCCGAGACGCACGGCCGATTGTCATTCTGTGCCGGCTATTTTTGGGCCGGCTACTTCGAAAACTGTTTCAGGTAGGCGATGACGTTGGCTACGTCCTCGTCCTTCTTGAGGCCAGCGAAAGCCATCTTGTTGCCCTTGATCGCCGCCTTGGGGTCGTGAAGATAGGTCGCCAGCGTTGCGTCATCCCATTTGGTCCCGGATTTTCCAGCCTCGATCATGGCCGGGGAATATTTGAACCCTTCATGGGTGCCGGCCACCCGCCCAATCACGTGGTTCAGGGACGGCCCGACCTTGTTCTTGTCCGTATCGGCGACATGGCAAGCCTTGCACTTGGCAAAGACCTTCTCACCCGCCGCGGCATCCTGGGCCTGGGCTTGCCCGGCAATTCCGACCGCTGCGGACAAGGCAGCAAAAAACACTAACGCGCGCATGGTATCTCCTCACTGATCGTCATGGTGCCCTAGACGATTGAACACGCCGATGCCTCGATACGACCGGGCGACGGCACCTTCAAGCCAAAAGGCTAACCCCCGGGCCGGGTAAGTCAACAGGATATGAATTTTGCACCTGCAACGAGCCGCCCCCCGGCCTTTCGTCCTGTTGACGCTTTTTGGACGAGCGCGTAGCCTCAAGCGGTTCCATTTCCCGTCGGGCACCTCGGGAACTGACAGTCGGCGAAATTGCCGAAGCGAAATTGCCGAAACAAGCGCCCTCGAACGCGTGGCAGGTGCTGCAATGAACATGATCGACCTGATCCTGACGGTTTGCCTGAGCACGAACCCAAGCAACTGCCGGGAGGAGCACCTGTATTTCGAGAGCCGGGGCTCGCTGCTGCAATGCATGTTCCTGGCTCCGAGCGAAATCGCGAAATGGTCAGAGCAGCACCCGACCAGGAAGGTCATGCGCTGGCGTTGCGCCTTCCCCAGCAAGGAGCGGTCGATCTGATCATCGGCGGACCGGAAGAAACGGGGCGGACCGGAAGGAAAGGCATGAATATTTCCCGACGCGCGGTACTTGGCATTGCCGCCTTAACGACGGCCACGGCCCTGGTCGCCAGGCCCGCCGCGTCTATCGCGGCGCCGCCGATACGGATCGGCGTGCTGAAATTCGGAACCGTGAGTTGGGAACTCGACACGCTGAAACAGCACGTCTTCGATACCGCCAACGGTATCGACCTCGAGATCACCTATTTCGCCGGAGAAGACGCAACCAATGTCGCCCTGCTGGCGGGCGCCACCGACATCATCGTCTCCGACTGGCTATGGGTGTCGCGGCTGCGATCGGAAGGAGAAGACCTGACGCTCGCCCCTTACTCGACGGCTGTCGGCGCCATCATGGTCCAGGACGCGTCGCCGATCCGCGCCATTCCCGACCTTGCGGGGAAAAAGATCGGCGTCGCCGGCGGTCCGCTCGACAAGAGCTGGCTCCTGATCCAGGCGCTGGCCCGGCGCGATCATGGCATGGACCTGACCAGCGCCTGTGAAGTCGTCTTCGGCGCACCGCCTTTGATTTCGGAAAAGGCGATGCAGGGCGAACTCGATGCGGTGCTGAATTTCTGGCATTTCTGCGCCCGGCTCGAAGCCAACGGCTTTCGCCGCCTGGTCGGGGCCGACGATGCTGCTGGCGCGCTCGGCGCTTCAGGCCCGGTATCGGCGCTGGGCTATGTTTTCCACGACAAATGGGCGAGCGCCAATGTCGCCGCCGTCAAGAGCTTCCTCAAGGCGTCCGCGCAGGCGAAGGACCTGTTGGCTAAATCCGATGCGGAATGGCTGCGTCTGGCCCCGATGGTGCGTGCACAGGGCAAGGTACTGGAAACGCTGCGCGACCGCTATCGCCAGGGCATTCCCAGACGGCCGGTGGCAAAAGAGGCCGCCGATGCCGCCACACTCTATCGCGTCCTGGCCAAGATCGGCGGCGAAAAACTGGTAGGGCCGTCGCCCGAAATGATGCCGGGCACTTTCTGGCCGGAACTCGACGGATGAAGCTGCCCGAAACGGATCATGGCGGAGGCGGTTCGCCAATTGCCCATGCGAAGCGGCATCCGGCGGCGGCCCTGATGCCCGCGTTGACGGTGGCGGTTTCGCTGCTTGGCCTCGGCCTGCTGTGGAGCGTCATGGCCGGTCTATGGCCAAGCCGGGCGTTCCCATCGCCGGGGCAGGTATGGCAGGTGTTGCTGCGCGAGGCCGCAAGCGGCGATCTCGCCTTTCATCTCAGCGTGACCTTGGCACGGGTTGCCGCCGCTTACGTCGTCGCCATGGTCATTGGCTCGGTGATCGGCGTTTTTCTTGGCATGCATCGGGGCGCGGATCGCTTTTTCAATCCCTGGGTCATCCTGTTTCTCAACATTCCCGCTCTTGTAGTCATTGTGCTCGCCTATATCTGGTTCGGCCTCAACGAGGTTGCGGCGATCGGCGCAGTCGCGGTCAACAAGATCCCGACGGTCGTTGTGACCATGCGCGAAGGAGCCCGGGCGCTGGAGCGCAGCTATGCCGAAATGGCCACCGTCTATCGTTTCAGCCGCATCGACCGCATCCGCCATATCCTGTTGCCGCAACTTCAGCCCTATCTTGCGGCGGCCTCGCGATCCGGCATCGCGCTGATCTGGAAGATCGTGCTCGTGGTCGAACTGCTTGGCCGCTCCAACGGCGTCGGCTTCCAGATATACCTCTATTTCCAGCTCTTCGACGTCGCCGCCATCCTGGCCTATGCGCTGGCCTTCGTGGCAATCATGCTCGTTATCGAACTTCTCGTGGTGCAGCCCATTGAACGACATGCAACCCATTGGCGGCGCCGTCCCGCTTAGGGTCGAGATTGCCGAAAAGACCTTCCGGTCCGCGCACGGCGTCAGCGTCGCTGCGTTGAAAGACCTTTCCTTCGAGGTGAGGCAAGGCGAATTCGCCTGCCTGCTCGGCCCGTCCGGCTGCGGCAAGACCACGACGCTGCGTATCCTGCTTGGGCTCGACAAGGAATTCTCCGGAACCATCCAGTTGCCGCAGGGCGGCACCAACCGTATCGCGGCGGTATTCCAGGAGCCGACCCTGTTGCCGTGGCGCTCGGTCGAGCAGAATGTCAGGCTGGCGCTGCCCAAGAGCCTGAGGGACAAGAACCTCGACGGGCTGTTCAAGAGCCTGGGCCTCGCCGGCATGCAATCGCTGTATCCATCCGAGCTGTCGCTCGGCATGGCGCGACGGGTGGCGCTCGCCCGCGCCTTCGCCACCGAACCGGCCATCCTTTTCCTGGACGAGCCTTTCGTCTCGCTCGACGAACACACGGCGCAACGGCTGCGTCATCTGCTGATGACCGTCTGGTCGGCGCGGCCGACAACCGCCCTGATGGTGACGCATAATCTGCGCGAGGCGCTGATGCTGTCGGATCGCATCATCGTTCTGTCGGCGCGGCCGGCGCATGTGTTGGGCGTGTTCGATGTGCGCTTGCCGCGTGAAAATCGCAATCCGCAGGTGATGAGCGACCTGTCACGGTCGTTTCATGCGAAATTCCCGGATGGGCAATGATGGCGCGCCGACAAAAGAACGACTTTGAGAGGTCGGTCGACCCGATGCGCCGCCGATTGATGCACGGCTTCGCCTGCGTCTCGGCAAGTGCTGCGCTGCTGCCATGCTGCCTTGGGCGAATGGCCATGGCGACTGGCACCGCCGAATTCTCGGCGAAAAAAATAGCCGAGGGCGTTTTCGTCCTGCAGGGTGTCGATGAACTGATGGCCGCTGAAAACGCTGGCGCGATTGCCAATCTGGGCTTCATCGTCGGCGCGGACGCGATAGCCGTGATCGATAGCGGCGGCAGCCTAGTCGAAGCCGAAGCCCTTCTCGCGGCAATCGCTAAAATAACCGACAAGCCGATCCGCTACCTGATCAACACCCATATGCACCCGGACCATATTTTCGGTAACGCCGCATTCAAGGCGATCGGTGCGACGATCGTCGGCCATCACAATCTGCCGCGCGCGCTTGACGCCCGAGGCGCATTCTATCTGCAAAGTTTTCGCGAACAGGTCGGCGACGCCCTGATGCAAGGCGTCGAGATCGTGCCGCCGACGTTGCTTGTCGAAGATCGGCTGCAGCTCGATCTTGGCGGGCGCATGCTGGAATTGCGGGCCTGGCAGGCGGCGCATACCGACAACGACCTGACCGTCCTCGACACCGCGAGCAGTACGCTGTTTTCCGGCGACCTCGTCTTCGTGGGTTCGCTGCCGACGCTGGATGGATCACTGCTTGGCTGGCTTGGCCAGATGGACGCACTGGCCGCGATCAAGGCGGCGCGCGTGGTGCCGGGTCATGGGCCGGCGCCTTCGGCGTGGCCGCAGGCGCTTGCCGCCGAGCGACGCTATTTCGAGACCCTGGCCCGCGACATCCGCAAGGCGATCGCCGACGGAACACCGCTTGCCGAGGCGGTCAAGACGGCCGGAGGCAGCGAACGAAGCCACTGGGCGCTGTTCGACGATTACAACGAGCGCAACGCAACGGCGGCCTATGCCGAACTAGAGTGGGAATGATCCGCGCGTCCAGCTTCACCGTTTGCCAACGGCCCGGCGAGCGCCTATCATAAGCGCTTGCCTGGGCACCACCTCGACAACATCGGTGGAGGCTACCGAAATGGAAAAACGTGCTTCTCGAAGCCGCCGGCCCGCGTTGCCGCTGGCTATTCTGGCCGCCGCTGGCATTGCAATGGCTAGCCTTGTGGGGTTCAGCGGACCGGCCACCGCGCAGCAGACAACCGTCTCCTCCGAAAAGCTCTGGAACGGGATGAAAGGCGACGTCTTCGGCGACCGGCCGATTCTGATGGATACCGGCCTGGTCAAGATCGAGGCGCCCAAACGCGCGCAGGATGCCGCGATCGTGCCGGTCGACATCACCATCGATCCGACCAAGGCGCCCGAGGGCATCAAGTCCCTGACCCTGATCATCGACGCGAACCCGTCGCCAGTGGCCGCGACGTTCGAGATCGGCAAGGGTGCCGGCGTGACGCATATTTCGACGCGCGTGCGCGTCAACGATTATTCCTATCTGCGCGCCATTGCGGAAATGCCGAGCGGCGAACTGCACATGGCGCAAACCTTCGTCAAGGCATCGGGCGGATGCTCCGCGCCGGCGGTGAAGAACATGGACAAGGCCCTCGCCACGATGGGCAAGATGAAGCTGCGCCAGTTTCCGCCTCAGGACACGATGTCGAAAAGCGAGGATATTCAGTTGATGATTCGGCACCCGAATAATTCCGGGCTGCAGCGCGATCCGATCACGCAATACTTCATCCCCGCCCATTTCATCCAGAAGCTGGCGATTTCGCAGGGCGACCGACCCATCCTGTCGATGGAGGGCGGGATTTCGATCTCCGAGGACCCCAATTTCCGCTTCGACTTTTCGGCGCAAGGCACGGATAAACTCAATGTCGAGGCGGTGGATACGGACGGCAAGGTATTTCACGACCAATGGCCGCTGGAAGCGGCAGGACTCTGATCTGACGGTCCGCCATTCGCGTAGCAGCCAACGGACCAGCCCGGCATTGCGCTAAAAGCAGCGGACGTCGGCCTCTGCCTGCGCGCGCTTCAGTTCCGTTCGCGCCGCCTTGGCCGGTGCGCTTTCGCGAAACAGGCCCGCATTCTCGCCCGTGGTCAGGGACATGCTTTTGAAGGTTTCGGCCCTCTCGTAGCGTGGGTAAGGAAGAACCGAAGCAATCACATCGATTGAGCACGAGCAGCTTTCAAGCGCCTTGCGCGTCTGGCCGTTCACTTGCATGCAGCCAAGCACGTAGTCGGCCACTGTCGCCGTTGGATAGTCGCCCGCCGCGCTGGCGGGACCGGTGGCTGTCAACGTCGCGGCAAGAAGCGATGCGGCTGAAAATGCGAGTAACCGGATCATTTTGGAATCCTCCGATTGAGCGAGCGCTGGGTGCGGGCGGACCATCCAGGCAATTTGGCAACGCGCATTGAAATCAGTCAAGCGCCAATGAGCAACATATAACATCAGGCGGCGTGGACGGTCAGGATTTGCGGCGTGGCCCAAGACTGTCTCCCGCAACAGCACCCGGAACGTTCATCCCCAGACTGCAATGTTGCCTTGTGCGGCTTGCCTGCCGACGGCAGCCAAGCATGGCGTTGCATAAGCGCTATTTTCCGCCCTGCTAGTTCATCCAAAGCAACTCCGGTCGTTCTATCGCACTTTCACGACAGGATTCCCGAAATGATATCCATAGCGTTGATGAAATCGACCATCCGATATTGTGAAATGGGTTTCCTTTGATATTTAAGTCTTTATATTGCACCGCATCATTTAATATATTGCAGCGCACCTAACGGCGTCGATTTGTGCTTGCTTATCATTTCTATCTGGCATAGCCTTTCCCTGTTTCCGGCTTCAAGGGCCTCACCGTCATTAGGGAGCGGTGAATGTCTTTCGTAGGCCAAGCGAGGTGGGTAGTAACGGTGCCCTCTGCTCGTCTGGCTTGGATCGTGACACGCTGCCGGAAATACTTCCCCCACATGAATCGCTTGGGCAAGCCCTCGTGGGCACAACGGTCGATTCATCATTGTGAACCCAGGGAGGATTTCGATGCGTGTACTCAAGAAAGCTACCTACCTACTAGCCGCTAGTGCGTTTTTATCGTGCGGTGTCTCCTTTAGTGCCTCCGCCAACGATGAGTTGGCAAAAATGGCGGCGAACCCGAATGATTGGGTGATGCAGACGGGCGATTACGCCAATACCCGTTATTCGCCACTCGATCAGATTACCAAGGACAATGTGAAGGACCTCCAGGTCAAATGGAGCTTCTCGACCGGCGTGTTGCGCGGCCATGAAGGCGGGCCGTTGATCATTGGCGATGTGATGTATGTTCACACGCCTTTCCCTAACATCGTCTATGCCCTGGATCTGAACAATGACGGCAAGATCCTGTGGAAGTACGAGCCCAAGCAGGATCCGAATGTCATTCCGATCATGTGCTGCGACACCGTCAACCGTGGCGTGGCTTATGCGCCCGCCGCAGACGACCATGCAGCATTGATCCTGCTCAACCAGGCGGACACCACTGTCGTGGCGATCGACGCCAAGACCGGCAAGCAAGTCTGGTCGGTCAAGAATGGAGATCAGACCGATGGCGGCAAGGGCGAATCCGGTACGGCCGCACCTGTGGTGGTCAAGGACAAGGTCCTTATCGGCATATCGGGCGCTGAATTCGGCGTTCGCGGCTCGCTGGCCGCCTACAATCTGAAGGACGGATCGCTGGCCTGGAGAGCCTATTCCACCGGTCCTGACTCCGAAACGCTGATCGATCCGGAAAAGACGACTGAGCTCGGCAAGCCCGTTGGTGCGGAATCCAGCACCAAGACCTGGGAAGGCGAGCAGTGGAAGACCGGCGGCGGCACGACCTGGGGCTGGTTCTCCTACGACCCCAAGCTGAACCTGGTCTATTACGGTACCGGCAACCCGTCGACCTGGAACCCGGTGCAGCGCCCCGGCGACAACAAATGGTCGATGACCATCATGGCCCGCGATGCGGATACCGGTGAAGCCAAGTGGCTCTACCAGATGACCCCGCATGACGAATGGGATTATGACGGCGTCAACGAGATGATCCTCGTCGACGGCATGGAGGTGAACGGCGCCAAGCATGACGTTCTGGTCCACTTCGACCGTAACGGCTTCGCCTACACCATGGACCGCGCCAGCGGCGATCTGCTCGTCGCCGAGAAATACGATCCGACGGTGAACTGGGCGACCAAAGTCGACATGGATCCCAAGAGCGAGACCTATGGCCGACCGCTCGTCGATCCGAAATACTCGACCCAGCAGAACGGTGAAGACACCAACTCGGCGGGCATCTGCCCGGCCGCTCTTGGTACGAAGGACCAGCAGCCTGCAGCCTATTCGCCGAAGTCCGGGCTGTTCTACGTGCCGACCAACCATGTCTGCATGGACTATGAGCCGTACAAGGTAAGCTACACCGCCGGTCAGCCTTATGTGGGCGCCACCGTGTCGATGTATCCTGCCCCCGGCGGCGACGGCAACATGGGCAACTTCATTGCCTGGGATGCCGCCAAGGGTAAGATCGTCTGGTCCAAGCCCGAGCAGTTCTCGGTCTGGTCGGGCGCGCTGGCAACGGCTGGCGACGTGGTCTTCTACGGTACGCTCGAAGGCTACATCAAGGCGGTCGATCTCGATGGCAAGGAACTCTACAAGTTCAAGACGCCATCGGGCATCATCGGCAACGTCACGCCTTACGTTCATGACGGCAAGCAGTACATCGCGGTATTGTCAGGCGTCGGCGGCTGGGCCGGTATCGGTCTGGCGGGCGGCTTGCTCTCCCCCGACAACGCTGCTGCTTGGCACGGCGCGGTCGATCAGGGCCGGGCACAAGGCGATGAAAGTGCCGTTGTCGGAACGGCAGGCCTTGGCGCGGTTGGCGGTTATGCGGCTCTTGCCGACTATACCGCTCTCGGTGGCCAGATCACCATCTTCGGTCTTCCGGACTGATTGACGGAACCATCGCCAGGGCTCCCACCTTGTATGAGTTGGGGGCCCTGCATGGAAACGGGAGTCCGGATCGACACGTGATTCCGGGCTCTCTGTCCACCGCATAAACTGTAAAACCTTTCAACGTCGCTGCCTGTTGGCGCGCTGTATCGCTGCGAGATGAAGGAATATCGAACAATGAAGGTTCGCATTGCACTGTCGACCCTGGCCCTGACCCTTCTGCCCCTGATCTATTCATCAGGTGTCGTGCAGGCCGAAGATACGGCTGAAAAGGCTAAGGCCGTCAAAGAGGAAGGCGGCAAGTATTTCGATGCGGACGGGAACCCGACCTACAAGATAGAAGACGGCAAGGTCGACTGGTACACATTCAGCGGCTACCGTCGCTACCACTCCGACTGCCATGTCTGCCATGGACAGGACGGCATGGGGTCAAGCTACGCGCCGGCCCTCGCCACCTCCCTCAAGACCATCGACTACGCGAACTTCCTGGCCATCGTGGCCGCAGGACGCACCGACGTCGGCGGCGGCAAGGAAAGCGTCATGCCGGCCTTTGGCGACAACAAGAACGTCTATTGCTACATGGACGACATCTACGTCTATCTGCGCGCCCGCGCCGACGGTTCTGCGCCGCGCGGCAGGCCGCCCCAGCATGAGGACAAGTCGCAGGCAGCCAAGGATGCCGAAGCGGCGTGCATGGCCAATTGAGATGACCGCAGCCCGCAAGACCATGGCCGGTTTCGATACGTGGAAGATGTGGCGTATCGTGCTGCCCTTTGCCGGAGCGCTTGCGCTGCTGCCCTCGGGCGCGCAGGCGCAGAGCGCGGGACTTGGGGCAGCCGGCGAACTGGTCGACACGGACATTCTGCGCGTCTGCGCCGATCCGTCCAACATGCCTTTCACGGATAAAAGCGGCGAGGGTTTCGAAAACAAGCTCGCCGAACTGGTCGCGGCCAAGACCGGCCGCAAGTCGGTCGCCTATACGTGGTTTCCGACGATCATGGGCTTTGTTCGAAACACGCTCGGTGCCCATCGATGCGACATCATCATGGGTTACGCGCAAGGCGACGAGTTGGTGCAGAACACCAACGCCTATTATCGCTCCGCCTATGTGCTGGTCTATCCGAAGGGCGGCGATCTGGAAGGGGTGGAAACCCTTGAAGACCAGAAGCTCATGGGCAAGACGGTGGGCGTTGTCGAACGGACGCCGCCGACCGCCAACATGGCCATCAACAAGACGCTGCGGACCGCCAAGATCTATCCGCTGGCGGTCGATACCCGCAGCACCGAATCCATGGCCGAGCGCATGTACAAGGACATGGCGGCAAAAAAGATCGCCGCCGCCGTCCTGTGGGGGCCAATGGCCGGCTACTACGCCAAGGCAATGGGCGAGGACGTGACGATCGTGCCGCTGCTGAAGGAAAAGGGCGCCAACCGGATGGCCTACCGCATCACCATGGGCGTGCGCCCCTCCGACCAGGAATGGAAGCGGACGCTCAACAAGGTGATCCGGGAGAACCAGCAGGAGATCAACAAGATCCTGCTCGACTACAACGTTCCGCTGATCGACGAACAAGACAAACCGATCACCCAATAGACGGGGCCGGACAAGATGAGGCCGGAATGCAACGGACAGGAACAGGAAAGGAAGCGATTTTGCTGCTTGCGGCGGGTTTTCTGGGCTTGAGCGGACCGGTATGGGCCGGCGGTGTCGATGAGCCCGCCGACTACCGGATGGACGAATACCGGGCGCCGGTACCGGATACGCTGCGCGGTGCGACAGTCGTTACCACCCAACAGGCGCAAGCGTTGTGGCAAGGGAAGAAAGCGGTGTTCGTCGATGTCATGCCCCATGCGCCCAAGCCAGCCAATTTGCCGGCCGGCACGATCTGGCGCGACAAGGTCAGGGACGATATTCCGGGCAGCATCTGGCTGGTCAATGTCGGCTATGGCGCGCTCTCGCAGGAAGCGAGCAGCTATTTCCAGCAAGGCCTGGAAGCCACTACCGGCGCGGACAAGAGCAGGCCGATCGTCTTCTACTGCATGACCGATTGCTGGATGTCGTGGAACGCGGCCAGGCGCGCCGTCGCGTTGGGGTATCGCTCGGTACACTGGTACCCAGTCGGCGCGGATGGATGGGCAAGTTCGGGCCTGCCGCTGGCGGAGAACACGCCCTATGTGCAACGAAACTAAAATGCGGACGAAAGTGCTTTCCAAATGACGTTTTCGAATTTCAAGGACCTGCCAATTCATTTGTCCATTTTCAGTTTTTGATGGACCGTCCGTTGCCTGTCAGTGCCCGGCAATGGACGCGTAACAGAAATCGGCCTTGAGGCTGGTAGAAGGAGAAAGACCATGAAGAAGAACTGGACGAAACCGACCATGTGCCAGGTTGCCGCTGGCTTTGAAATTTCGCGGTATATGCCGGCTGAAATCACTCCCAAGAAGTAGGCCGCGCAGGTGCGTGCCTCTGGCGACAGGGGCACGCACTACCTTGCGGGCGAATTTGTGAGCGGGCTTTTGACGTGCATCGCACGGGAGTTGTCTTGTTGCGCCTGCAACCTGTCCCGGCATTCAGTGGTTTTTCTGGCAGGGATTTTTCTGGCAGGGATGTTTCGGTCGGGGACTTTTCGGCCGGGGTTTTTGCGGGCCGGGCATTGTCATGCGCTTTAAGATTATTGGATCCGCCGCAGGTGGCGGTTTTCCGCAATGGAATTGCAATTACCGACTGAGCAAGGGCGCACGGGCGGAGCAGACCGGCATGCAACGGCGTACGCAATCGAGCCTCGCTGCGTCGAGCGACGGTCTTGGCTGGGTGCTGTTCAACGCCTCCCCTGACATCAATCAGCAGATCGCGCAGACGCCCGAACTGCAACCGGCCGCCAATGCGCCGCTGCGCTCGACGCCGATCCGCGCCGTGGTGCTGACCAATGCCGATGTCGATCACATCGCCGGCCTGCTCAGCCTGCGTGAGCGCCAGCCTTTCGCTGTCTATGCGACGAGGCAAGTTCTCGCGACCTTGCGCGACAACAGCATCTTCAACGTGCTCGACCCTTCAGTCGTACCCCGGCGCCTGCTTCCGCAGGCCGGCGAACTGGCGATCTGTGACGCGAAGGGCGCGCCAACCGGCGTGACCATCGAAAGCTTTTCTGTGAGCGGGAAAGTCGCGCTCTTCCTGGAAGACACCAGCCATCCGGAGGCCGATTTCAGCTCCGACGCCGGCGATACGATCGGGGTGCGCATCCGCCCCGATTACGGCAAAGCAGCACTGTTCTACATTCCCGCCTGCGCCCGCATCGACGCCGCGTTGCGGGACCGCCTCACCGACGCCGCCTGTGTCCTGTTCGACGGCACCGTCTTCACCGATGACGAGATGATTACCGCCGGCGTCGGCCACAAGACCGGCGCGCGCATGGGGCATATCGCCATGACGGGCGACACCGGCTCGCTTGCCGGGCTGTCCGGCGTCGAAATCGGCCGGCGCATCTTCGTCCACATCAACAACACCAATCCGGTGCTCGACGCGAATTCAGCCGAACACGCCATCGTCAAGGCGGCGGGGTGGGAAGTCGGCCATGACGGCATGGAGATAGAACTGTGACTGATTTCCATGATGCGGCCAAAGGCGGCCTGTCGCGCGCCGAATTGCAGGACGTTCTGCATCAGGTGGGCACGGAGCGCTATCACAACCGCCACCCCTACCATCACCGCATGACCAGCGGCGACCTGTCGAAGACCGAGCTTCAGGCATGGGCGCTCAACCGCTACTGTTACCAGGCTGTCATCCCGCGCAAGGATGCGATGATCCTCGCCCGCGCCGAGGACCCGGCCTTTCGCGCTGCCTGGCGCAAGCGGATCGAGGACCATGACGGCGAGGACGGCTGGAGCGGCGGCATCGCACGCTGGTTGCATCTGGCGACCTCGCTCGGCCTCGACGCCGAGGACGTGAAAAGCGAGCGGCTGGCCTTGCCGGCCACGCGCTTCGCCGTCGGCGCCTATCTGTCGTTTTGCACCAACCGCACGCTGTTCGAGGCGGTCGCCTCGTCGCTGACCGAGTTGTTCTCGCCGGTCATCATCAACGAGCGCGTTCCGGCGATGCTCAAAAAATACGACTATGTGACCGAGGACACGCTTTCCTATTTCACGCGGCGGCCCGAACAGGCGGCGCGCGATTCCGAATTCGCGCTGGCCTATGTGCTCGAGCATGCCGACACGCCGCAGCGCCAGCAGCAGGCAATCGACGCGCTGGACTTCAAATGCTCGCTCCTGTGGGCGATGCTCGACGCGCTCCAGCATGCCTATGGCGAGGGCGGGAACATCCCGCCCGGTGCTTTTCGGCCGGGAGACGTACGGTGACCGCGCTGCGGGAACGGGCGCTGATTTCGCTGGCGTCCGTGCCGGCGCTGCCAAAACATGTGCGCATCCAGTACGATCCGGTGCGGCAGGCTTTTGCGGTGCTGTCGCCGGAAAAGGTGTTCTGGCCGAACGATATCAGCCTCGATATTTTGCGCCACTGCGACGGGCACGCGACTGTCGAAAAAATTATCGCCGCGCTCGCGACGGAGTACAATGCCGACGCCTCTGACGTATCGGACGACGTCACCGCCTTCCTGCAGGAATGGTCCGACAAGCTTCTGGTGACACTATGAACGCTCCCCTTCTCCCGCCGATCGGCATGCTGGCCGAACTGACCCATCGTTGTCCCCTGCAATGTCCCTATTGCTCCAACCCGGTCGAGCTTTTGAAAGCCAACCGCGAGATGGACACGCAAGGCTGGCTCGACCTGTTCGGGCAGGCGGCGGACCTTGGCGTGCTGCAAGTGCATCTGTCGGGCGGCGAGCCGACCTTGCGCCGCGATCTCGAACAGATGATCGCAACGCTTTCGGCACGCGGCGTCTACACCAATCTCATCACCGCCGGCGTCGGTATCGCCGCTGGCCGCATCGAAGCCTTTGCGGATGCGGGGCTCGATCATCTGCAACTGAGCTTTCAGGGCGCGCGGCCGGAAACCACCGCGCTCATCAGCCACCAGCGCGGCAGCCATGAGAAAAAGCTGGAGACGGCACGGCGCGCCCGCGCCGCCGGCCTGCCGCTCACCATCAATGCGCCGATCCACCGTCACAATATCGAGGAAGTGCCGGAGTTTATCGAGCTTGCCCTGTCGCTGGACGCGGAGCGGATCGAAATCGCCAATGTGCAATATGCCGGCTGGGCGCTGACGAACCGCGACGCGTTGATGCCAGACCGCGACGCGGTCTATCGGCAGGCCGATTTCGTCGAGGCAGCGCGTGAAAAATATGCCGGCATCATGACCATCGATTTCGTCACGCCGGACTATTTCGCCATGTACCCGAAGCCGTGCATGGGCGGCTGGGCGCGCGACGCCTTCATGGTCGCGCCGAACGGCACCGTGCTGCCCTGCCACGCCGCGCATACGATTCCCTCGCTGCATTTCGAGCGCTTCGGCGACCGCCCGCTGGCGCAGATATGGACGGACTCGCCGGCGTTCAACGCCTTTCGCGGCACCGACTGGATGCAGGAACCGTGCCGGACATGCGAGCGGCGCGACATCGATTTCGGCGGCTGCCGATGCCAGGCGATGGCGATTGCCGGCGATGCCGCCGCGACCGACCCGGCCTGCATCAAATCGCCGATCCATGCCCGCATGGCGGCCCTTGTCGATGAGGCGCAACGCAACGCCCAGGCGGCGGCGGCCAACGAACCCTTCGTCTATCGGCGCATAACCGCCGCGACGGAGCCCGTCTGAATCCGGATAGAAATGCGTAGCCGGTAGCCGGGTGTCACCCAGCTACAGGGTGGACGGTCGACGGGAAAATCAGAACCGCCGAGGCCAAATTCCCCGGCGGTTCTGATCCGGCTTCCGAAACCGCACGGCGGTTCCGGAAGTATGCATCGTTCGGCGGCGCGGCTACTTCGCGGCGGCCTTGGCGGCGTCGATCCAGCCGTCGAACTTTTCCTGATGTGCCTTGATCCATTCGTCGGCCTGGCGATCGAGGTCGGCGGGCTTGCTCTCGCCCTTATACATCTGCGCATTCTGGGCGAAGATGTCCTCCAGCGGGATGCTCATTTCCTCGAACAGCTTCTTGGCCGCCGGGTTCTCCTCAAGGAACTTGTCGTTGGCCACGACCTGGATGTCATTGGCCGGCCAGCCCATTTCACAAGGATCGTCGGCGCAGCCCGTCACGCCCGGGATCGAGGTGTGCGCTTCCATGTCCTTCTGGTCGGCGGGCAGGTCCGGCTTCTTGACCTGGAGCCACACCACGTCCTGGCCGGGCTTCAGCAGGCCGACGGTCCAGTTCGGCGTCCAGGTGTAGAAGAAGATCGGCTTGCCCTCCTCATAGCGGCTGATCGCATCGGCCATCGAGGCCGAATAAGCCGCCTGGATCGGCTGGACGGTGTCGCCCAGCCCGTACGCCTTCATCTGGTAAGTGATCGTCAGTTCGCAGCCCCAGCCGGGCGGGCACGCGACCAGATCCGCCTTGCCGTCGCCATTGTCGTCGAACAACTTGGCAATCTCGGGCTTCTTGAAGTCCTCCAGATACTTGATGTTGTGGGCGTCGGCGGTTTTCTTGTCGATCAAATAGCCCTGCAACGCGCCGCCCTTGGCGACGTAACCCACCGTGCTGGCCTTGCCCTTGAGGTCCTCGAGATAGGTGTTGTGCAGCGGAAACCAGCCGCTGGCCCAGAAGTCCATGTCGCCCTGTGCGACCGCTTGGTAGAAGGGCGGATTATCAAGTGCTGTCGGTCCTTCGACTTTGTAGCCCAGCGCCTCTACCGCCTTCTTGTAGATTTGCGCCTGGAACCATTCGGTATCCCAGGTCGGCTGGCCCATTTTCACGGTCTTTCCCTCTCCGGGCAGAGACTGCGCCTGGATGGGGGCCGCGCCCAGCACAAGCGATGCCAGTACGAAACCAGCGCCTGTCAGAAATCTTCCCATAGTCATTTTCAGGTTCTCCTCCTTCTTGCTGCGCCGCGCGCAGCCTTTGCCGAACTCATGCCCCTGAGAGGCTCCCTGCCGCCGCGCCGCGCTTGCGCCGAGCGGGCTTTCGCCGTTTTGCCGCAGCATCGGCATCGCCCAGCGCCTGCGTCACCCGGTCGAGGATGATCGCCATCAAGACGATGCCGAGGCCGCCGATGCTTGCATAGCCGACGTCGAGCCGGCCGAGGCCGGTATAGACGGTGAGGCCAAGACCGCCGGCGCCGATCAATGCGCCGATCACCGACATGGACAGCGCCAGCATCAGCGTCTGGTTGACACCCGTCATGATGGTGCGCATCGCTAGTGGAAACTGGATTTCCCACAGGATCTGGCGCGGGGTGGAACCGAAGGCGCGGCCGGCTTCGACGAGTTCTTCCTGCACCTGGCGGATGCCGAGATTGGTCAGGCGCACCAGCGGCGGCAGCGCAAAGATGATGGTGGCGATCACCGCCGGCACCATGCCGATGCCGAACAGCATGACGATCGGCACCAGATAGACGAACGATGGGATCGTCTGCATCACATCGAGCACAGGACGGATCACCGCCGCCGTACGGTCGCTGCGGGCGGCGGCAATACCGAGAGGGATGCCGATGATAACGCAGAAGACGACTGCCGTGACGACCATGGCAAATGTAATCATCGTTTCCTGCCAGAGGCCGATCCAGTCGAGCAGCACCAGCGAAACCAGCGTAAAGATAGCCACGCCGCGGCCTGCCCATCGCCACGCGGCGAACACGGCCAGCACCACGAGAACAATGAACGGCACGGCCAGAAGCAGCGCCTGCAACCCGTCCAGTATCTGCGAGATCGGCCATTGCATGGCCCGAAACATCGGCCTGAACGTCGGCACCAGCCAACCGCGAACCAGCGTCTGAATCCAGGTGTCGAGCGGCAGGTTCCCGTAATGCGAAGGCTGGGCAAGGTCTGCAACCGCCTGCAGGCGGGCCACTACATCCGACGCCATCTTCATCTGCTCCCTTGCTCGGCTGGCGTGCCGGCCAGCGCGGCGGCCACGTCCGCAGCCGACACCACGCCTTCCGGCTTGCCTTCCCCACCCATCACGACGATCGGCCCGGAAGCGCCGACGAGCGCGAACACTTCGTGCAGCCGCCGGCTGCCGTCGAATTTTGCGGCCCCGTTGGCGAGCATGGCGTCGAGCGCGCCTGCCTCGGTCTGCTGCCGGATCGCCGAGCGCACCGGAAGCACGCGGCCACGGTCTATGTCGCGCGTGAAGGCGGCTACATAATCGTCGGCGGGATTCAGCACGATGTCGGCCGGCCGGCCGACCTGCGCGAAACGGCCGTCTTTCATCACCGCCACATGATGGCCAAGCGTCAGCGCCTCGTTCAGATCGTGGGTGATGAAGATGATGGTGGTGCGATAGCGGCGCTGAAGTTCGATCAATTCACCCTGCATGTCGCGGCGGATCAGCGGATCGAGCGCGCTGAAGGGCTCGTCCATGAGAAGGATCTCGGGATCGAGCGCCAAGGCGCGGGCAAGGCCGACACGCTGCTGCATTCCGCCGGAAAGATCGGCGGGGTAGCGGTCGGCCCAATTGCCGAGGCCGACGCTGTCCAGTGTCTTCACTGCCTTGGCGCGGCGCTCGGGCTTGGCCATGCCGCGCATCTTGAGGCCGTATTCGACGTTTTCGGCCACCGTTCGGTGCGGCAACAGCGCAAAATGCTGGAAGACCATGGTGATCTTTTCCAGCCGTATCGCGCGCAGCCGTTCCTCCGAGACGGAAAGGATGTCCTCGCCATTGATCGCGATCTCACCCGAGGTCGGCTGCTGCAAGCGGTTCAGGCAGCGCACCAGTGTGGACTTGCCCGAGCCGGAAAGCCCCATCACCACGAAGATCTCGCCAGCATCGACCGAGAAGGAGACGTCGTTGATGGCAAGCACCGCACCGGTCTGCTCCAATATCTGGGCTTTCGAGGCGCCGTCACGCGCCAGCCTCAGCGCCTCGGCGGGGTTCGCGCCGAACGCCTTGCTGAGACCACGCACCTCGATTCGGCGGGGCTGGACGGCAGTTGCCGCGATGCTATTTTCGGACGCATCATTCATCAGAAAAAGGCCACGAAAAGCGCGCGGGCCAAGCCGGCGGGCAAGGGCCGAATATTCCGAATGTGCCTGTCATGGCAACTCCTCCCCGCGCGACGGTGCCCCTCCACAGGCATGACCGCCGTCGCATGGCATGATTTCAAGCTTGAAGCCTGTTTGTAAAGTGCACGGTCGCGAATGTGACCCATGATCTACGGTAATGCAAACGGACCGGATTCTAGCCCACACCAACCGGCGTCGGCTCTACGGTTTCGGACCGGATCCAGCGCAGAAAGGCCTCGACCGGGGGTTTCGCCGCATGATCCTGCTTCAGCACGACGAAATAAGCCTCGCGCGTGCGCAGCGATTCAGCCGATACGCGCACGAGCTGGTTGCGGTCGATGAGGTCGTGCACCAGCCGGTTCCAGCCGAGCGCGATACCCTCGCCCCGCATGGCTGCATGAATGGCGTCCGTATAGAAATTGCAGCTCAGGGTGACGTTGCGCGCTTCGCCATCATAGCCGAAAGCGCGCAGCCATTGCTCCCAGCCGGTCCAGGTCGCATCCTGCGAGTCGCTGACGATAAGACTATGGCTGGCGAGGTCGGCCACGCAGTCCGGCGAGCCGTGCTTTGCCAGGTATTCCGGGCTGCATACGGAAAAGACATCGTCATTGAACAGCGCGATCACCTTGCCGTCCTGCCATTTGCCGTCGCCATAGCGGATGGCCACGTCGATGTCTTCCCGCAGCAGGTTGAAGTTGCCGTCCTGCGTCACGATCCTGAGCTTGACGTCGGGATTGGTGCGGCGGAAGTCAGAAATCTTCGGCAGCAGCCAGAAATGGGTGAAGGCGACGGAGGCGGCGATAATCAGCTCGGCTGGCTTCTTGTCGCTGGCGATGGTCTGCACCGTCCGCGCGATGATGCCCAAAGCTTCGGACATCGATTTCGACAAGGCGCGGCCGCGCTCGGTCAGTTCGATCGAGCGGTGCAGGCGGCGAAACAACGGAAAGCCCAGGTCCTCTTCCAGCGCCTGCACCTGGCGGCTGACGGCGGCTTGCGTGATGCCAAGCTCGACCGCGCCCTTGGTGAAGCTTGCATGCCGCGCGGCGGCCTCGAAGACCACCAGCGAAGTCATGGACGGGAGCCGGCGGCGGAATCCAGACATGAGCCTGCCTTATGCGTAACATGCGAAAAAGTGACCTTGACTCGGTTATCGCATAACGGATGCTGATGCACAGTGGCTTTTTGCGGCGCGGCTGTGCCAAAGCACGACTGCACATGCGTACTGAAGCCCCGTCGAGGAAAGGTTTTGCCATGACTGTAGCTGCCGAGATGGAAAGCCCGCGCGAGCGCCGCCGCGAGCGCGGGGGACGCAGCGCCCGGCGCGAGCAGCGCTCGCATCCGACGGCAGGGCTGCACCGGCCCTACATCGTGCGCGGCATTCCGACCTACGACATCATGTCGGAGGAGAACCTTGTCCGCATCGAAGATACGGCCGACCGCATCCTGGCCGAGATCGGCATCGAGTTCCGCGACGATCCCGTTGCGCTAAACCACTGGAAGCGCGCCGGCGCCAAGATTGACGGCGTCCTGGTAAAGTTCGAGCCCGGCATGCTGCGTGATATACTCAAGACCGCCCCGGCCCAATTCACCCAGCACGCCCGCAACCCGTCCAGTTCCGTCGAGATCGGCGGCAAGAGCGTTGTCTTCTCGCCGGCCTATGGTTCGCCCTTCGTCATGGATATCGACAAGGGCCGCCGTTACGGCACCATCGAGGATTTCCGAAACTTCGTGAAGCTGGCGCAGTCATCGCCCTGGCTGCACCATTCCGGCGGCACCATCTGCGAGCCGGTGGACGTGCCGGTCAACAAGCGCCATCTCGACATGGTCTACAGCCACATCAAATATTCCGATCGCGGTTTCATGGGCTCGGTCACTTCCGAGCAGCGCGCGGAGGATTCCATCGATATGGCGCGCCTCGTCTTCGGCGAGAAATTCACGGACGAGAACTGCGTCATCCTCGGCAATGTCAACGTCAACTCGCCGCTGGTCTGGGACGCCACCATGACCACGGCGTTGCGCGCTTATGCCCGCTCCAACCAGGCGGCGGTGATCGTTCCCTTCATTCTGGGCGGTGCCATGGGACCGGTGACGAATGCGGGCGCCATCGCGCAGTCGCTGGCCGAAACCATGGCCGGCTGCGCGCTGACGCAGCTCGAGCGGCCGGGCGCGCCGGTGATCTTCGGCAACTTTCTATCCTCGATGTCGCTGCGCTCCGGTTCGCCGACCTTCGGCACGCCGGAACCGGCCATCGGCTCGATGGTGATCGGGCAGTTGGCGCGCCGGCTGAACCTGCCGCTGCGCTGCTCGGGCAATTTCACCACCTCCAAGCTGCCGGACGCGCATGCGATGAACGAAGGCACCATGTCGATGCTGGCGGCCGTGCATTGCGGAGCGAATTTCATCCTGCATTCGGCCGGCTTCCTCGACGGGCTTTTGTCGATGTCTTACGAGAAGTTCGTCATGGACGCCGATTTCTGCGGCGCGCTGCACACCTATCTCGACGGCGTCAAGGTGGACGACAACCAGCTTGCGCTGGATGCCTTCCGCGAGGTCGGACCGGGCAGCCACTTCTTCGGTTCGCAGCACACGCTGGCGAATTACGAGACGGCCTTCTGGGATTCGGAAATCGCCGACAACGAGAATTACGAGAAGTGGGAGGCAAACGGCTCGCAAGATGCCGCCATTCGCGCCAACAAGCGCTGGAAGGCGACCCTGGCGGACTATGAAGCGCCGCCGCTCGACGAAGGCATCGACGAAGCGCTTCAGGATTTCATGGCACGCCGCAAGGCGGCCGCTGCGGACGCCTGGTATTGAGACCTTGCCGTTCCGCCACATCTAACGGCATGCCTGCGCCCGCCTAGCGAGCGTAGGCTATTCAGCGGCCAAAGCTGGCCCGTCATCGATGGTGTTGACGGGGCTTTGCATATTCTGGTTGGACGCAGCGGCGATCTTGTTCTTCGGCTCCCGGCCGAAGAAGAGCGCGTATCCGGCGGGCAGGACCAGAATGGTCAGGACCGTGGCCACCAGAATGCCGCCCATCATGGCGTAGGCAAGCGGCCCCCAGAACACGCCGCGCGAGATCGGGATCAGCGCCAGAACGGCCGTCAGCGCCGTCAGAGTGATCGGCCGGAAGCGGCTGACGGCGGCCCCGATGATCGCCTCGGTCCGCACCATGCCGGCCGCGATGTTCTGGTCGATCTGGTCGACGAGAATGATCGAATTGCGCATGATGATGCCGAGCAGCGCGATGACGCCGAGGATGGCGACGAAGCCGAATGGCGCGCCGCTGATGAGCAGCGCGGCGGCAGCGCCGATGATGCCCAGCGGCCCGGTCGCCAGCACCAGCATCGCCTTGCCGAAATGCTGAAGCTGCACCATCAGAAGCAGGACGATGACGACCAGCATGATCGGCGCCTTGGCGGCGATGGAAGCCTGGCTTTCGGCTGAATCCTCGGCGCCGCCCTGAACCTCGACCTTATAGCCGGCCGGCAGGCTCGCGCGCAGATCCTTCATGCCGTCGAAAAGCTTGGTAACGACGTCGTTGGCCTGCACCCCGTCCGGCAGCGTCGCGCGCACGGAGATGGTAGGCAGCCGGTCGCGCCGCCATTCGATACTTTGCTGCATGACGGGCACGACCTTGGCGATCTGCGAGACCGGCACGAAGCCGCCGAAATCCGTGGGCACATAGACCGATGCGACGGCCGATAGCAGCGAACGGCTCGCGGCCGGCTCACGGGCAACGATCGAAACGGTTTCCTCGCCGTCGCGGAACGTGCCGAGCGGGGCGCCGGACATGGCGGTCTGCAGCATCTGGCGCACGCGCTGCGAGGTGACGCCGAGCGCGCGGGCGCGATCCTGGTCGATCACCAGTTTCATGGCCGGCACCGGCTCCAGCCAGTCGTCATGCACCGCATCAAGCAGCGGCTCGGCCGAAAACCGCGCCTTTACCTGATCGGCAATGCGGCGCACCTCCTGCCGGTCCGGTCCAATGACCCGCATCTGCACCGGCCAACCGGTCGGCGGGCCGAGGAACAGGCGGTCGACCTTGGCGCGGATGGACGGGAAGTCCTGTGCGAGCACCGACCGCAGCTTGACGATCAGGCGTTCGCGCGCCGGCTCGTCATTGGCCATCACCAGAAGCTGGGCGAAATTCGGATTGGCGAGCTGCTGGTCGAGCGGCAGGAAGAAACGCGGCGCGCCCTCGCCGATATAGGTGGCGATGAACTTCTTGTCGGGGTCGTCCATCATCTTGACTTCGAGCGCCTTGGCCTGCACCTCGACCTCCTTGATCGAGGTGCCTTCCGGCAACCACAGATCGACGAGGATCTCGGGACGCTCGGACTGCGGGAAGAAATTCTGCGGGATGAACTGGAACGACCACAGGCTGGTGGCGAAGGTCGCCACTGTCAGTGTGAGCACGATCAGCCGGTGGCGCACAGCCCAGCCGATGCTTGCCCTGAGGCGGCGATAGAAGCGCGTGTCGAACACATCGTGATGCTGCCCCGCATGCCGGCGCTGCTTCAGGATCATATAGCCGAACCACGGTGTGAAATAGACCGCCACGAACCAGGAGACGATCAGAGCAATACCCACGACGTAGAACAGCGAGCGGACATATTCGCCGGCGGCGGAGGCGGCGAAGCCGACCGGGATGAAGCCGGCGACGGTGATCAGCGTGCCGGTCAGCATCGGGAAGGCGGTGGAACTATAGGCAAAGCCCGCCGCATCGAGCTTTTCCAGCCCTTCCTCCAGCTTGCGCTCCATCAGTTCCACGACGATCATCGCGTCGTCGACCAGCAGGCCGAGCGCGATGATGAGGGCGCCCAGCGAAATGCGCTGCAGGTCGATGCCAAGCTCGTACATGATGGCGAAAGTGGCGGAGAGCACCAGCGGTATGGCGATGGCGATGACCAGCCCCGACCGCCAGCCGATCGACAGGAACGACACCATCAGCACGATGACCAGCGCCTCGCCGAGCGCCCGCATGAACTCGCCGATGGCGTCCGCCACCACATGCGGCTGGTTGGCGATCTGGTCGACCGAGACGCCATAGGGCAGCGAAGCCTCGAAACGCTTGTAGGTATCCTCGATGGCGGCACCCACGTCGGTGACTTTGAAGCCGTCCGCCATCACTACGCCGATCTGCACGCTGTCACGGCCGTCGAAGCGGTATTTGCGCTGGGCCGGGTCCTGGAGACCCGAGGTCACCGTGGCGATGTCGCCTAACCGGGTGACCTGGTTGCCGGTGCGCAGGCGCAATTCCCTGATGTCTTCCGCCCGCTTCACGTCGCCCTCGACGGAAATGCGCACCGAGCGCGTGCCAGTATCGACCACGCCCGCCGGATCGACGGTATTCTGGCCGTTGATGGCGTTTTGCAGGTCGGGAAGCGTCAACCCACGTTCGGCGAGCGCCTTGGAGGAGACGTCGATGTAGATGACTTGCGGCTGATCGCCGATGATGACGGCCTTTTCGACGCCCGGCGTCGTCAAAAGCATGTCGCGCGCCTGGATGGCGAACGCCTTGAGTTCCGGATAGGTGAAACCGTCGCCGCTGATCGAATGCAGCGTGACGAAGGTATCGCCGAACTCGTCGTTGAAAAAGGGGCCGAGCAGGCCCTGTGGCAGGTCGCCTTCGATGTCGCCGACCTTTTTGCGCACCTGGTAGAAGGCATCCGCCACCTCCGCCGCGTCGGTGTCGCCCTTGATCTGCACCATGATGGTGGCGCTGCCGGGCCGCGAATACGACTTCACGAAATCGAGGTGCGGCGTTTCCTGAAGCTTGCGCTCGATCTTGTTGACGACCTGGTCTTCCATGTCCTGCAAGGATGCGCCGGGCCAGACAGCCTGCACGACCATGACGCGGAAGGTGAATTCGGGATCCTCGCGCTGCCCCATGCGCATCAGGCCGAGCACGCCGGCAACGATGATCAGCCCGACCAGGAAGCGGGCAATACTGGGATGACCGATCGCCCAGCGCGAAAGGTTGAACGATTTCTTGTCAGCGGAGGTCGTCATGGCCGCCTCTTCTTCTTGGTTGGCCGCAGGATAGGTTCAGCGAATGGCGCCGGTAATCGCAACGGAAGCATCGCGCCCGTCTTCGGCCGGCTCCTGCCTGTCGCCCGACATTTTTACCTTCAGATCTTCCGTCATGAACTGCGTGCCGGCGGCGACCACGAGATCGCCCGGTTGCAGGCCTTGCGTGACCCGCACGCCGTCCGGCGCGAAATCGGCGACCGCGACGGAACGGGCATGAACGGTCGAGGTGTCCTGATTCACCACCCAGACGATCGGCTTGCCATTCTTCTGAGCCAACGCTTCCAGCGGGACCGCCGCCTGGCGATGCACGGTCGCGACCGTGGCTTCGACCGTCGCGGTCATGCCGAGAAGAACGCGCGGGTCGTCGGGCAGGCTGATGCGGACAGAGAACGTGCGCGATTGCGGGTCGGCGCTACCAGCGACTTCGCGCACCTTGCCGACTAGCCGCAGCTTGTCGTCTGTCCAGAAGCCGACCCTGACGGCCTGGCCCGGCCTGAAATGCGAAATGTCGGTTTCCGGGACAGCGATCTGGATTTCCTTCTCGCCGTCGACGGCAACGGCAACGACCGGTGCGCCGATGCCGACGACCTGGCCGCTGTCGGCGCTCAGCCCCGTCACGATCCCGCTCCGGTCGGTCTTCAGTTCGGTATAGCCGACCTGGTTCCGGGCCTGCTGAAGCGCGGAAGCCGCCGCATCCCGTGTCGCAACAGCCTGCCGGTAGCCGAGCGTCGCCTGGTCAAGCTCGGCCTGCGAGGAAATTTTCTTGTCAAAAAGCTGTTGCGCGCGCTTCTGGACAAGGCCGCTGGTTTCGACCTGCTTGTCGGCGGCCGCGAGATTGGCCTCGGCGGTCTGGACCGCCAGCGCGTAGTCGGTGGGATCGATGCGGGCGAGAACATCGCCGGGGTTCACCCTGTCGCCGATATCGACACGACGCTCGACGATCTTGCCGGCAACGCGGAAGCCGAGGTTCATCTCGGTGCGGGCCTTTACCGCGCCGGAATAGTCAAGTTCCCTGGTGCCGTCCGTCCTGGCGATCTCCACGACCTTGACCGGCCGGACGATGGCTGCGGGTTCGGTCTTGGCCTCGGTGCAGGCCGAAACGGACACAGCCACGATGCCAAGCATTCCCAGACTGGCAAAAAGGCGTGCAAAGCCATCGAAGGTCTTGAACGAATGCATCGTTCGCGCTCCTGAAATGTTTCTGATCGGATGACGGGCCTAAGCCGCGCCTACTTCAATGCCCTGATCGCGAAATCGACCAGTTCTTCCGGCGCCGCGCGATTTTCCTTCGCAAGGCATTGCGCCACCATCTGCGGGTGGCAAAGTGTAACCGTCGAGGCGCCGAAGCATCGGGCGGCGCTTTCGGGGTCCTGCTGGCGAAACTCTCCGGTCTCGATCCCTTCGCGGATAAGGCCGGCATAGATCTGGTGCAGGCGGTCGACATGTTTCTCGATCACATGCCAGTCGCGCTCGATGGCCACGATGACCATTTCATGGACTTTCTGCTCGTCGAGCATCGTTTCCATCGTTAGGCGGTGATGATCGAGGATGCAGCGGCGCAGGCGTTCGGAAGCGGGGAGCGGCAGTTTTGAAATGCCGATGGCCATATGCAGGCTTGCCGCGAGCATGCGCCCGCAGATGGCCTGGTGGATCTGTTCCTTCGAGGCGAAGAAACGATAGACGTTGGCCGGCGACATGCCGAGGTCGCGGGCAATGTCGGAAACGGTGGTCTTGCCGTAGCCGTAGTGCCTAAACAGCCGCTCGGCGCATTCCAGAATGCGCTCGACATTGTCCTGCCGCGAGGAGTCCAGTTCTTCGGTCGTCTCGTTCATGGCCATTCTATTACGTGTGACGAATTTCAACTTTCGTCACACGTAATTCGTACAGAGCCATTCGTCAAGGGCAGGACGGAACGTAAAATCCGTTTACGCCACCTCTCCTGACAATTATGGCCGGCAGGGCACGCCCTTCGATGAAGTTCGCCAAGCGGCCGGCAGGTGCAATATTACCGCACCGCGACCCACCGGCTTTCCTCGAACGAGCGCGCCATGGCGTGCACGGTGCGCTCGATCTCCAGCCCCTCGTCGAAGCCGATGACGCGCGCCGGTTTGCCGGCCAGCCTGTTGAGCACTTCCTGACATTCGATGATTTTCAGGTCGTTGAACCCCAGGCCGTGGCCCGGTGCTGGAACGAATGCGCCATAAGGCTCATGCTGGGGACCGGCCAGGATGGTCCGGTAGCCCTGTTCGGTCGCCCGGTCGGAGGTGACATAGAGCTGGAGTTCGTTGACGCGCTCCTGGTCGAACAGGATCGAGCCCTTCGAGCCAAAGATCTGGATGGCGATGCGGCCCTTGCGGCCCCAGGCCGAACGGTTGACCTGAAGCGTGCCGGAAACGCCGTTCTCCAGATGCATCAGGATGGTGGCGATGTCCCATGTCTCCACCGCACGCTGCTCGCCTTCAGGCGTTTTGCGGGTGGCATAGGGTTTCGCCATGTCGCACATCACGCGGGCTACGCGCCCGAAAAGAACCTGGATGAGGGACAGCGGGTGGACCGCGAAATCGTCGAGCGCGCCATAGCCGGACGTCTTTTCATGCTTCCAGAAAAACAGGGCCTCCGGATCGGCCATGAAATCCTCGTCCATCTCGACGCGCAGATGATTGACGTCGCCGATCGCCTGCTCGTCGAGCAGCCGGCCGATATGGCGGATCATGGGGCCTTGAATGTAATTATAGCCGAGCATGGCGGCCTTGCCTGATTTTTGCGCCGCAAGCGCCATCATCTGCGCCTCGGCGAAGCTCGGCGCCATCGGCTTCTCGCACCACAGATGCTTGCCGGCTTGAAGGACCGCGATGGCCATCTCGGGATGAAACTGGTTCGGCGTCGTCAACGAAACGACATCGACATCGGGGTCGTTGACGACGGCGCGCCAATCGCCGGAGCCCTTGGCGAAGCCGAATTCGGTTGCCCGGCGCCTGGCGAGATCCTCACTGACTTCGCCAAGGTGAACGAGCCTGGGCCTGGACGTTTCTGGAAAGACGGTGCTGACGGCATTCCACGCCAGTGCATGGCATTTGCCCATGAACCCGGTGCCGATCAACCCAACGCCAACGCCATTGCCACTCATTGTTCATTCCTTCGCTTCGAGCTGGCCGGCCGGCTTGCGACTCCCGTTATCGCAGTAGGAGCGCGGAGAATATCCATACCATTTATTCCGTGCTAGAGCTTGCTGGAATAATGGTGCCGCAATAAGGAAAGCCCGTTGAAAGCGACCGCCCGGCCCCCGCAACAACCAGCCCCAACGGATTTCGCCACATTGAGACAGGTCATGCTCGATGGTCGAAAGTCCCTCCCGAAGAGAATAGCGCAGATCGCCGCCTATTCCCTCGACAACCCCGACGAGATCGCTTTTGGAACCGCGGCAAGCATCGCCACGGCGGCTGGCGTCCAGCCTTCAACCCTCATCCGGTTCGCCCAGCACTTCGGCTATGACGGCTTTACCAGCATGCAGGTCGTCTTTCGCGGGCGGCTTCTGGATCGGAATGCATCCTACGAGGACCGCCTGCAATCGCTACGGGTCGAGGGGGTCGATACAGAAAGCACCAACGTGCTGGAAGGCTTCATGGCGGCCTCGGTGCGATCCGTGAACAGCCTGGCCGACTCGTTCGATCGCCCGGAGTTTGAAGCAGCGGTCGCCACTCTTCAGGCGGCGGACACGATCTACATCGTGGCCAAGCGGCGCTCTTTCCCCATCGCCAGTTATCTCGCGTATATTTTCGGCAAGCTGAAGGTCAAGAATTGCCTCATCGACTCGTCCTCCGGACTGGACGTCGAAACCGTTTCCTTCGCTTCGCCAAGGGATGCCGCCATAGCGATAAGCTTTTCACCCTATGCCTCGGAGACGATCAGCCATGCGCGCGGACTCTCCCAGCGATCGGTCCCGGTCATCAGCATAACCGATAGCGCCTTTTCTCCGCTGACCGAGTTCTCCAAGACCTGCTTCGAAGTCGTCGAGGCCGATTATGCCGGCTTTCGCACGCTGGCCGCCAGCATGGCGCTGGCAGCGACGCTGGCCGTCCGGGTTGCGGAAGCCCGGGCATCGCAAGCTGCGGACAAAGGATAAGAATTTTCATTCCATATTGACTATTTATGGAATTTGGATTTCATATCTGTTTCTGTGAGTACCCTCGGACGCGGCGGCGTCGACATGGGGCGAAATGGAGAACGCCATGTCTGCCGATCATTCCCGCCTGCTGGATGTAATTACCATCGGCCGAGCCTCCGTCGATCTTTACGGCCAGCAGATCGGTTCGCGGCTGGAGGACATCGCTTCCTTTGCCAAGTCGGTTGGCGGCTGCCCGGCCAATATCGCCGTCGGCACCGCGCGGCTGGGATTGCGCTCGGCCTTGCTTACGCGCGTCGGTGACGAGCAGATGGGGCGGTTCATCCGCGAACAACTCGTACGCGAGGGCGTGTCGGTTGCGGCGCTGAAGACCGATCCCGAACGGCTGACGGCGCTGGTCCTGCTGTCGGTGGAAGACGAGGGCGTTTCGCCGATGATCTTCTATCGCTCGGATTGCGCCGACATGGCGCTCGCGCCGGAAGATGTCGACGAAAATTTCGTCGCGACCGCCCGCGCCGTCGTCGTCACGGGCACGCATTTCTCGCGCGACAACAGTGCGGCCGCCCAGCGCAAGGCCATTGCCGTCATGAAGGCCAAAGGCGGCAAGGTCGTCTTCGACATCGACTACCGGCCCAATCTGTGGGGGCTTGCCGGCCACGCCGAGGGCTTTGGCCGCTACGTCAAGTCCGACAGGGTTTCGGCGGTGATGCAGTCGGTCCTGCCGGATTGCGATCTCATCGTCGGCACCGAAGAGGAGGTGCTGATCGCATCGGGCGAAGGCGACCTGCTTTCGGCGCTGAAGACGATCCGGGCGCTGTCGGCGGCCACCATCGTGCTCAAGCGCGGCGCCATGGGCTGCATCGTTTACGACGGCCCGATACCCGACGACCTCGAACACGGGATTGTCGGCAAGGGCTTCGCAATAGAGGTCTATAACGTGCTGGGCGCCGGCGATGCCTTCATGTCCGGCCTGCTGCGCGGCTGGCTGGGCGGCGAAAGCCTGGAGGTCGCGGCGACCTGGGCCAACGCCTGCGGGGCCTTTGCCGTTTCACGCTTGTTGTGCGCGCCGGAATACCCGACCTTCGAGGAATTGCAGTTCTTCCTCGAGAATGGCAGCACGCAGCACGCGCTGCGCAAGGACGAAGCCATCAACCACATCCATTGGGCGACGACCAGACGCGCCGAAATCCCATCGCTGATGGCGCTGGCCTGCGACCATCGCAGCCAGTTGGAGGCCGTGGCCGAAAAGGCCGGTGCGGACTTTTCCCGCATCAACAAGTTCAAGGTGCTGGCGGTGAAAGCGGCTTCTAACGTGGCCGCCGGCCGCGGCGGCTACGGTATGCTGATCGACGAGAAATACGGACGCGAGGCGATGTTCGAATATGCCCGGCATCCCTTTGCATGGCTCGGCCGGCCGGTCGAACTGCCGGGGTCGCGCCCGCTTCGCTTCGAGTTCAGCCAGGACATCGGCTCGCAACTCGTCGATTGGCCAGTTGGGCATTGCATCAAGTGCCTGTGCTTCTATCACCCGGACGACCCGGCGGAACTGAAAACCGAGCAGCAGCAGAAGCTGCGCACGCTGTTCGAGGCTTCGCGCAAGGTAGGGCGCGAACTGCTGGTCGAGATCATCGCCTCCAAGAATGGCGCGGTTGCGCAAGACACCATCGCGCGGGCGTTGCAGGAACTGTATGCGCTGGGCATCAAGCCCGACTGGTGGAAGCTGGAGCCGCAGGCATCAGCCGCCGCGTGGCAGGCGATCGAGGCGGTTGTGAGCGACAACGATCCGTGGTGCCGTGGCGTCGTTCTGCTTGGACTGGAGGCTCCGCAGGCCGAACTGGAGGCGGCTTTCACTGCCACCGCCGAGGCCCCCATCGTCAAGGGCTTTGCGGTCGGGCGCACCATCTTCATCCACGCCGCCGAGCAATGGCTGGCCGGGAAAATGTCGGACGACGAGGCCGTCGCCGACATGGCGGGGCGATTCAGGAAACTCACCGAAGCGTGGCTTGCCGTGCGCGGGCGTAGGGCGGCATAAAAGAGAACGCGGAGTAAAAAGATGGCAAACACGATCCGCCTGACTATGGCGCAGGCGTTGACCCGCTTTCTCACCCGTC
The DNA here is from genome assembly GCF_054489405.1 of Mesorhizobium sp. A623. Taxonomy (NCBI): domain Bacteria; kingdom Pseudomonadati; phylum Pseudomonadota; class Alphaproteobacteria; order Hyphomicrobiales; family Phyllobacteriaceae; genus Mesorhizobium; species Mesorhizobium sp. A623. The sequence goes on along the minus strand of NZ_JBTMXB010000001.1, from coordinate 166,391 downwards.
AGATGACGGAGATCGACGGAGACACCGTGCCGATATTTGGCGGGGTCTGGGCGATCTTCGGGCATGGCAATGTCGCCGGAATTGGCGAGGCGCTCTATGGCGTTCGCGACGAATTGCCGACGTTCCGCGCCCATAACGAGCAGGCGATGGCGCATGCCGCAATTGCCTATGCCAAGACCCATTTCCGCCGCCGCTTCATGGCCGCCACCAGTTCCATCGGACCCGGCGCGCTCAACATGGTGACGGCGGCGGGCGTTGCCCATGTCAACCGGCTACCGCTGCTTCTGCTGCCGGGCGACGTCTTCGCCAGCCGTATCCCTGATCCGGTCCTGCAGCAGGCGGAAAATTTCGGCGACGGAACGCTATCGGTCAACGACTGCTTCCGACCGGTCTCGCGCTATTTCGACCGCATCACCCGGCCCGAACAGATCATCCCGGCGCTCAACCGCGCCATGCAGGTTCTGACCGACCCGGCCGAATGCGGCCCGGTGACGCTGGCGCTGTGCCAGGACGTACAGGCCGAAGCTTTTGATTACCCCGAAAGTTTCTTTGCTAAGCGGCTGTGGACCCCGCGCCGGCCGCGCCCGGACCGGCGTGAGATGGCCGAAGCGGTCGCTGCGCTAAGAGGAGCAAAAAAGCCGCTCATCATCGCCGGCGGCGGTGTCCTCTATTCGCAGGCGTGCGACGGGCTTCAAGAATTCTCGAATGCGACCGGTATTCCCGTCTGCGAGACACAGGGCGGCAAGTCCGCTTTGCCGGACGAGCATGCCCTCAACATGGCGGCGGTCGGCGTCACCGGCACTTCTGCCGCCAACCTTCTGGCCGAAGAGGCGGACGTCGTGCTGGCCATCGGCACGCGCCTGCAGGATTTTACCACCGGCTCCTGGGCGCTGTTCCGGAATTCCGGCAAGACTATCATCGGCCTGAACGTCCAGCCTTTCGACGCCGGCAAGCACCGCGCGCTGCCGCTGGTAGCCGACGCGCGCGAGGGCTTGGTGGAGCTTGGCGCGGCACTCGGTCGCTGGCAGGCGCCGGCTGCATGGACCGAGACGGCGAAGCGAGGCAAGGCCGAATGGCAAGCAGCAGCAGCCAAGGTGACCGCGCCCACCAACGCCCCGTTCCCGTCCGATGCGCAGGTCATCGGTGCTGTGCAGCGCGTCATGGGTTCGGGTGCGACCGTGCTGCACGCGGCCGGCGGACTGCCGGGCGAACTGCATAAGCTCTGGCAGGCGGGCGCACCGGGATCCTACCATGCGGAATACGGCTTCTCGACCATGGGCTACGAGATTGCCGGCGCGCTCGGGGCCAAGATGGCGAAGCCGGACAGGGAGGTCGTCGTCATGATCGGCGACGGCTCCTACCTCATGCTGAATTCCGAGATCGCGACCTCGGTCATGCTGGGCCTCAAATTGACCATCGTGCTGCTCGACAACCGCGGCTTCGGCTGCATCAACCGGCTGCAAATGGCGACCGGCGGCGCCAACTTCAACAATCTCCTGAAGGATGCGCGCCACGAGACGCTGCCCGACATCGACTTTGCCGCGCATGCTTCAAGCCTCGGCGCGATCGCTCAGAAAGTGTCCTCCATCGCCGACCTGGAAGCAGCCCTTGCGAGCGCGAAAGCCAACACCCGCACCACCGTCGTGGTGATCGATACCGATCCGCTGGCATCGACCGAAGCCGGCGGCACCTGGTGGGATGTCGCCGTGCCGGAAGTCAGCGCGCGCGGCGAGGTGAACGCGGCGCGCAAGGCCTATGAGCAGAAGCGGCAGGCGCAGAATATCGGCGATTGACCGACGCCCAACGCAGACAGACAAACGCCAGGAACCGGAGCAAGAGCTTGAAAGCCAGACTGGGCATGTCCCCCATCGCGTGGTGGAACGACGATCTCGTGGAACTGAGCGACGACGTGTCGCTGGAAGAGTGCCTGGCGCAATCGCGCTCCGCCGGCTTTACCGGCATGGAGATGGGCCGCCGCTTTCCCAGCGATCCCGCCATCATGCTGCCGATCCTGAAGAAGGCGGATGTCACCCTGTGCGGCGGCTGGTTCTCCGGCACGCTGGCGAATGAGGAGATGGCGGCCAACAAGGACCGCATCCAACCGATGATCGACCTGTTCAAGGCGGTCGGCGCGCCCTGCATCGTCTATGGCGAGGTTGGTCGGTCCATCCAGGGCGACCGGTCGAAGCCGCTCGCCACCAAGGCCGTGCTTGGCGACGATGAAATGAAGGCCTATGCCCGCAAGCTGACCGAATTCGGTGAATGGTGCGCCGGCCAGGGCATGCCACTCGCCTATCATCATCACATGGCGGCGGTGGTGCAATTCGAGCATGAACTGGATGCCTTCATGAACCATTCCGGCGAGGGTATTCCGCTGCTGCTCGACGCCGGCCATCTGGCCTTTGCCGGCGGCGACGTGCTGCGCGCCATCGACAGGCACCATGCCCGCATCAGCCATGTCCATGTTAAGGACGTGCGCATGGACGTGATCGCGGGACTGGACTGGTCGAAACAGTCCTTCCTCGATGCGGTAGCGCTGGGCACGTTTACCGTGCCGGGCGACGGCTCGCTGGATTTCGGCGCAATCGTCAAGAAGCTCGCGGGCCATGGCTATGAAGGCTGGTTCGTGGTCGAGGCCGAACAGGACCCGAAGAAGAATCCGCCGCTCAAGATGGCGCAAGTCGGCTACAAGGAACTGATGCGGGTAATGACCGCCGCAGGGTATACGGTCGAAACGCAGGGTTTTGGCTCCTGACCCTGGCGAGGCGATAGCGGAAACGATGTAATGGCAACGATCAAAGACCACGAGCACCCGTTCTTCCGGCCACTCTGGCGGCGCATCGCCATCGTTGCGGTCTGCTTCATCTGGGCAGGGCTGGAATATCTCGGCGGCTCGCCGACATGGAGCATGATCGCGCTGGCCTTTGGTGCTTACGGCGTGTGGCAGTTCTTCTACATCTACAAGCCCGTCGACGAGACCGCGCCGACGGTCGAACCGGACACCAAGGAATAGGCCAAGGACCAAGGCATGCCGAAACTGCACATTCGCCCGAAAAAAAATGGCTATGGCCGCCTTGTCCATGTGACACCGCAGAGCGCCGGCTGGACCTATGTCGGCTTCGGCCTGCATCGCCTGCGGCCCGGCGAGGCGGCGGCGGGAGAAACCGGCGACAGCGAGGTCTGCCTCGTTTTCATCACCGGCAAGGGCACCGTGGAAGCAGGCGGAAAACCGCTCGGCCTGCTCGGCGAACGCATGTCGCCCTTCGAGGGCAAGCCGTGGTCGGTCTATGTCCCGCAAGGGTGCGACTGGTCGGTGACGGCGGAGACGGAACTGGAACTGGCCGTCTGCTCGGCGCCGGGCCTTGGCGGTGGCCTGCCCGTGCGGGTCATCGCGCCGGACGGCCTCGGCCAGGAAACCCGCGGCAAGACCACCAATACGCGCTACGTCACCAACATTTTGCCGGAAGGCGATCCGGCGGATTCGCTGCTGGTGGTCGAGGTGATCACGCCGGGCGGCCACACGTCGAGCTATCCGCCGCACAAGCACGACCGCGACAACCTGCCGGCGGAATCGGCCCTGGAAGAAACCTATTACCACCGGATCAACCCGCCGCAGGGTTTTGCCTTCCAGCGCGTCTATACGGATGCCGATGAGCACGGCGTGCGGTCGCTGGACGAGGCGATGGCGATCGAGGACGGCGACGTGGTGCTGGTGCCGGAGGGCTATCACCCCTGCGCGGCCTGCCACGGATACGACCTTTATTATTTGAACGTCATGGCCGGGCCGAAGCGGACGTGGAAGTTCTACAATGCGCCCGAGCACGAATGGCTGATGAAGGCCTGACCCGGCGCTTTCTCGGGTAGATCGAATCCTGGACCGGAGCAGCATTGGCTGCTTCTCCTTGTAATTGCTGTGGAGGAAATAATGTACAGGTTTGGTCTTCTGGGCGCTGGCCGTATCGGCAAGGTTCACGCGCGCGCCATTGGCGCGAACCCGCAAGCCAGGCTGGTTGCGGTAGCCGACGCCATGGACAAGGCGGCGAAAGATCTTGCCACCGCCTATGGCGCGGAAGTGCGAACCATCGACGCCATCGAAGCGGCGGCGGATATCGATGCGGTCGTCATCTGCACGCCGACCGATACCCATGCCGACCTGATCGAGCGCTTCGCCAAGGCCGGCAAGGCGATTTTCTGCGAAAAGCCGATCGACCTCGACACCAAGCGCGTCCAGGAATGCCTTGCCGTCGTGGAAAAGACCAAGGCGGTGCTGATGGTCGGATTCAACCGCCGCTTCGATCCGCATTTCATGGCGGTGCGCAAGGCCATCGACGACGGCGCCATCGGCGCGGTGGAGATGGTGACGATTACGTCGCGCGATCCCGGTGCGCCGCCGGTCGATTACATCAAGCGCTCCGGCGGCATCTTCCGCGACATGACCATCCACGATTTCGACATGGCGCGTTTCCTGCTGGGCGAGGAACCGGTCGCGGTCAGCGCCCACGCATCGGTGCTGGTGGACAAGGCAATCGGCGAGGCCGGCGATTTCGACTCGGCCAGCGTCATCCTGGAGACCGCCTCCGGCAAGCAATGCATCATTTCCAACTCGCGCCGCGCCACCTATGGCTACGACCAGCGCATCGAAGTGCATGGCTCCAAGGGCATGGTCGCGGCGGAAAACCAGCGGCCGGTGTCAATCGAACTCGCTAATGAAAAGGGTTATACTCGCCCGCCGCTGCATGACTTCTTCATGACCCGCTATACGCAAGCCTACGCCAACGAAATCGCCGCCTTCATCGACGTTCTGGCCAAGGGCGGCAAGGCCAGCCCGAGCGGTGCGGACGGGCTTGCCGCGCTCCGGCTGGCGGATGCAGCACTGGCGTCGGCCACGTCAGGCAAGACCATCCGCTTGGACGCCTGAATAGCGCTGGAGCATCGGACCGGAAGCCGGCTTTCGGTCCGATGCTCCACTAACGCCTCATGGGCGGTTTTCGCCCATGCGGGCGAACGCTGCCGGATCGCTTGCCTTGAGCCTTGCCGCCAGCAGAACGCCCACAATCGCGGCCAGCGGTATCAGCGATGGCAAAACGATGCCGAGTGAGCCGCCGGCGGTCTGGGTCAGGTCGCCAAAATTCACGAAGATGTAGACGAACAACACGGCCATCACGATTGCCGACAGGGCCGGCAGGACCAGCGTGACCAAAGGGGAACGACTGGTCGGGTTTTTCTTGAAGAAGGCGATGACCGCAATGGAACACACGGTCATCATCGCCAGCACGCCCAGGGTTCCGATCTGCGCGATCCAGGTGAACATGTTGAGCACCGGGTCGAGGCCAAGGCCGGCGAAGATGGCGAGCACGATCAGCGCGCCCACCGACTGTACGATCGAGCCGATATGCGGGCTTTGATGGGTGTCGTGCGTCCGGCCGAACGCGGCCGGCAGCAGGCCCTCCCTCCCGGCTACATAGCTGTAGCGCGCTATGTAGTTGTGGAAGGAACTCAAGGCGGCAAACAGGCTGGTCACCAGCAGCAGCGCGGCAATCGTCGGCACCGGGCCGCCGACATATTGGCCAGCGAGATCGAAGAAGAACGTCGTCGGGTCCTCCGAAGCACCGAGCGTCGATTGCAGGTTTTCCGCACCGACCCCGACGACCATCAGCCAGGTCGTGAAAACATAGAAAGTGCCGATCAGCACGACCGACAGATAGGTCGCGCGTGCGATGGTCTTTTCGGGATCGCGCGCTTCCTCGGCGTAGATCGTCGTGGCCTCGAAGCCGATGAAGGAACCCAGGCAAAACAGAACGGCAACGGTAAACGAGCCGGAGAACATGGCGCTCGTGTCGAAGAAGTTGAACGAAAGCCCATGCGCGCCGCCCTGGCCGAGGATCCCGAAATCGACCAGCAACACGACCAGATATTCGAGGGCGACAAGCGCGACCAGTACCTTTGCCGAAAGGTCGACCTGCCGGTATCCCAGAAGGGCGACAAGGGCGATGGCAAGGAAACTCCAGGCCCACCAGGGCAGCACGATGCCCATGCTGGCGAAAACACCCGAGCTGATGCCGCCGAACAGGCCGATCAGGCCAAATTGCATCGCGTTGTAGGCGACAAGCGCGACGATGGCGCAGGCTCCGGCGGCATGACCGCCAAGACCCCGCGCCGCATAGGCATAGAATGCGCCCGCATTCGAGATGTGGCGCGACATGGCCACGTAACCGACCGAGAAGGCCAGCATCAACAGGGTAACAAGCAGGAACGTCGCCGGGAAGCCGGTGCCGTTGCCAAGCAGGAAGGCGATCGGCACGGCGCCGGCGATGCCGGTCAGCGGGGCCGCGGCCGAGATCACCATGAAGGTGACGGCGATCAGTCCGAGTGAATTCTTTCGAAGTCGATTGACCTCAATGCTGCTCATTTCAGTCTTCCTCCCCTTGTTGCCGCCCGGCGTCGGTCCCGCCAGCACCGGTGCTATCGCTTAGTTCCGTTCGACGCGTGATGCACGCGATCGCCGCGCTTTTCCTGTTGCGAAGGCCCTGCCCCGACGCGTTCCCGGCACCTGGCCAGGAATTGCCGCGTCGAGCCGTTCTGCTCGCCGGCCCGGCGCACGACCGAAACAATCGCCGCCTCCGGGAATTTGGCCTGCAAGGGCACGGTGCGAAACCGTTTTCCGTCAGGCCCGGTGTTGCTGTGCAATCCCTGCGGCACGATCGAGTAGCCGAGACCCTGGGCAACCAGCCCGCGCACCATGGCGAAGGACGGCGACTGAAAGCGGAAAACCGGTTTTTGGCCATTGCGCTCGAACAAGGCGACGGTCGCCGCCCTTACCGATGGAAGATCCAGCAGGACCATGGGCAGGTCGGATATTTCAGCGAGTGTCAGCTTCTCCCTTTCCGCCAAGGGATGATCCGCGCTCAGGATCACATGGGGTGCGGGCGGGCTGATGCGCTCGAAGGCGAGGTCCGGCTCGCTCGTGAATGCATGCGTGAGCGCCGCATCGATGCGGCCCGCCCTCAACTGCTCGATGAGGTCGTCATGGTCGGCCTCCAGGAGACTGATCTCCGTCTGCGGCTGCTGAACGGAGAAGTCGGCGACAAGACCGGGAACGAACTGCGGCCCGAGCGTCATGAAGAAACCGATGCGCAACTGTTGTTCGGCGGGCTGCGGCTGGTACTGGTCGGTCCCGATGGGGACGGCGCGACGATAGCCGCGATTGGCATAGACCAGAGGGGATCGCTGCTCCGAAATGTCGATCTGCTCGACTTCGCCGATGAAAATGAAATGCGTTCCCCAAAGCAGGGCTGTTTTCAACTCGCAATCGAAGGACACCAGCGCATCGGCAAGGATCGGAGCGCCGGTGGCGCCGCTGCGCCAGTCGACCGCGCCGAAGCGATCCGCCGTCACATGCTTGAGACGTCCCGAGAAAAGATCGGAGACATCGCTTTGTGCACCGGTCAGGACGTTGGCGCAGAAACGGCGGTTCTTCTTGATGGCCTCGCAGGCCGGGCTCAGGTGGTGAACGCTGATGAGCAGCGACGGCCGGCTCGTATCGGCGGAAACGGAGGTCATCGACGAGACGGTGACACCGAACCTTCCGGCATCTCCGTCCGTGGTCACGACGGTTACGGCGGCTGCAACCCGGCTCATGCCCTCCACGAATTGCTGGCGAAGGTCGGGGTTCATGGCCATCAGTCCAGATCGAAGAAGCGCTGGAGTTCGACGTCCGGCACTTTCTTGCAGAACTCGTCGAACTGGCTCTGGCGCGAGGCTGCGAAGGTTTCGACGAAGCGCGGCCCCAGCCAGTCCTTGGCGAAGGTCGAACTGCGCAGGCGCTCGATCGCCTCGGGCATGGAGCGGGCGAAATCCGGTCCGCCGGGGCTTTGAACATAGCCGTTGCCGATCACCTCCGGCAGCGGCTCGATCTTTTCCAGAATGCCGGCGACACCCGCCGCAACCGTGGCGGCAACCGTGAGATAGGGATTTGTATCGGCGCCCGGCAGGCGGTTTTCCACCCGCAGCGAACCGGCGTCATGGCCGACAACGCGGAAACAGGTGGTCCGGTTTTCGAACCCCCAGGTCAGGCCGGGCGGTGCGAAGGTGCCCGGAGCGAAACGGCGATAGGAATTGACAGTCGGCTGGAACAAAAGGGTCAGATCGCCGATATAGCGCTGCAGTCCACCGATATAATGCCGGAAGGTCTCCGAAACGCCGTTGCGTTGCGACGGGTCGTGCAGCACGGCTTGCCCGTCCTTGCCGGTGAGACTGGTGTGTACGTGGATCGACTGCGAATCCGCGTCCTCGTTCCAGCGCGGCATGAAGGTGACGCATTTGCCTTGGCGCTGGGCGAGAGCGCGCAGGAAATTCTTGAGAAGGACAAGCTGGTCGGCCGGCTCAAGCCCCGTTCCGGCCGCGATGCAGGCTTCCAGAAAGCCGCCGCCGATCTCTTCGTGCATCTTGGCGATGTCGATCCGCAGCGATTCACACATCGCTCCAACCGCTTCGTACCATTCCGTCTGCTGCGCCTGGTAGAGTACAAGGTCGTGGCTCTTATGCAGCGTCGCCGTAACGAGGTTCCGGTAGCCCTTGGCCCTAGCGCTCTCGGGCGTTTCGTTGAAAAGCGTATATTCGAGTTCCAGCCCGTAGCGCGGCGTGAAGCCGGCCGTCGCCGCGCGGTCGATGACGCTGCGCAGAATGGAGCGCGGGCATAGTTCAGCTGTGGGGCCGGAATAGTTGCCCAGCACCAGCAGGTCGTAGCCCGGCTTCGACCAGGGAAGCCGGCGAAGCGTGGTGTGGTCGAGCATCAGCGGATCGTCGTGGAAATCGGCCGTCTCGTCGGTTATGCCCGGCGCCGTCAGCACGACGTCCGTCGGGTCGAGCGCGAAGGTCACCGGCGACATGCCCATGCCGTTCTTGGCGATGCCGGCAAGCAAGGCGACCGACACCATCTGCCCACGCAGCAGGCCGTTGGTGTCGGTCATGGCCACCGTCGCGAACCGGCTCGTTGTGTCCGCGATATAGTCGGCAAGCGTCATGGTTGCTCCGTCAGGAAAAAGGGTGGCGTCTTGAGACTGGCGAGTTCGGCCACGTCCTCGTCGGGGTGAAGGGAATAGGCGCGCAGGAAAACCGTCAAGCCGTTGCGGACATAGCGCTCCAGGTCGCGGCGGTCCGGAACATAGTCAGGCACATGCAGCGCCTTGTTGCGCGGCGCCGACAAGATGAGGCCCCAGAGATCTTCGGCCGCCAGTTCGGCGTCGTCGAAGCTTAGCCGGTTCAGCGCGCGTTGCCGCGTCAGATAGTCGACCATGCCGCGAAGGACGTGATCGGGGCCTGATGCCTGATAGGCACGGCCGATATCCGGAAACCGCTGCGCCTCCGAAATGATCAGGCGCGCAAGCGACAGCATATCCGGCCGCATGACGATGTCGGCGTAGCGCCAGGCGAAGGCGTGCAATTCGCCGACCATGCTCGCAGTCTCGGCCGGGCGCTGGAACACATCGAGCATCTCGTTGCGTTCTTCCGTCATCATGGCGTTGAACAGTTCTTCCTTGGACGGAAAATACTGGTAGAGGGTCGGCTTCGTCAGCCCGGCGGCGGCGGCGATCACGTCCATCGACGCGCCCGAAAAACCCTTGTCCGAAAACTCGCGCATTGCCGCATCGACGATGCTTTGCCGGCGAAGCATACGGTTCAACTCACGCTTTGGAAGGGCGCTCATGGCGCAATCCCCCGAAGCCATTCCAGGAGGATGGTATTATAGGCTTCCGGCTGTTCCACATTGCAGACATGGCCGGCGTCGGGAATGACCTCGAAGCGAATGGAGGCAAGCGCTGCTTCTTGGAGAATGCGCCGGGCAACGCCGCGAATCTCGGCTGGCGGCGCAAGCCTGTCGTGTTCGCCCGTCATCATCAGAACCGGCATGGTCAACCTCGAAAAGTCGAAGCGCTCTGGCGGATGCGTGAAACAGTGGAGCGCGTCGCGGTACGTGGCCACCGGAATGGCGGTCATCGAGGCCAGCAATGTTGTGCGCACGGCCTCGCCGGCATTGGGTCCGGCGAGAACTTCGACCACGGCCGGTGCGAAATCCGCCGGCACCTTGCCAGCGGCCAGCGGCGCTTCGCGGGACTGGCGGAAGGCCTCCCGCTCAGTTACGCCCGCTTCCGACATGCCGGTGCAACCGCCCGACAGGACCAATCCGGACAGCCGGTCCGGATTGCGCATGGCAAAGGACGTGGCGATCCACGAGCCATAGGAGAGGCCGACCAGGATCAGCTTTTCCGCACCGAGGGCCGATGCAACCCGGAGGATGTCGTCGCAATAGGCGTCAATCGTCGTCGGCGCGGAACCTAATTGGCTGCCGCCATAACCGCGCAGATCCAGCGCTGCCGCGCGCCAATGAGCGCCGACGGCCTGGAGTTGGGGAACCCAATTGCTGCGCTCGCCGCCAATGCCGTGCAGAAAGAGCACGAGTGGCTCTCCCGCTCCATGCGAGGCTGTAATCTCAAGCCGGGGCTGGCCGGCGACGGAAATCGTTTCCAACGAGATCGAACGGGGCGACGATCCATGTCGAGGTGGCCTGATCGGCTTGGCCGCGCCCGTATCGGCGAGCGACCCCAATGCCGCTATCCCCGCCTCGAAAACCGTTTCGGTGCCAAGTGCTGCATCCTTGGCGCGGTGCGCCGGCGCTTCGATCAGCGCCGTCCACTCGATCGCGCTGCCGCCGTCCTCGCGCCCGCTTACGCTCAATTGCGCACAATATCCGTCGATGCCTTCGATGCCTGCGAGATGTTGGTAGGCAAGCGTGCGGTCACTGTCCGAAAAATAGGTTTTCTGCTCTTCATAGAGGGTGTCGTCGCCCCTGGCCTTGAACCGCCGGACCTCGGCTCCTCTTTTGTCCCGGCGCGTTTCGATCCGCTCGATGAAGGGGTGCCAGGCACCGCCAAAATCGCGCGCGATCGCCCAGACCGCCCCTGGTTCGGCGGCCGCCATGCCTGTGACCCGAACCAGTTCCGTCGCCATCGCCTAGCGAACGCCCGCCGATGCCGATGAAGCCCCGCGCCAAAGCGACGAACGGGCGCCGCCCTCGTCTCCGGGCGCGCCGTCCAGTTCTTCGAGGTCGTAGAGCGTCAGCACCGAGAGATAGTCCTCCATGATTTCCGCGGTGTAGGGCAGCATCAGCGCGCCGCAGCGGCTGTCGCGGTACATGCGCTCGAGCGGCAGGGACTTCAGCATCGACTGGCCGCCGCAGGTCCGGATCGCCAGCGCGGCAATTTCCTGGACACCGTCCATGACGTTGTATTGCGCCGCATAGATGCGCAGCACCTGCGCCTTGGTCGGGAACCCCTGCGCTTCCATGAAAGCCTGCCACCACAGCGCGCGCATGCTGGCCAGTTTGGCGTACATCTTGCCGACGGTGATGCGCTTGGTTGCGAACATGCGGCGGTCGGCAGCCGACTGGCCCGCCACCTCGCCGCGCAGATAGGCGACGGTGAAATCGAACGCGCCCTGCGCCACGCCCATATAGGTCGGCGACAATGTCGCCATCATGTGCGGCCAGTTCGGCAATGTCTTGATGAAGATGCCGCGCGGCATCATCAGGTCTTCTTCCGTCACGAAAACGTCCTTGAGCACGAGGTCGCGGCTGTTGGTGCCGCGCATGCCCAGCGGATCCCAGCTTCCGGTGACGGTCAGGCCGGGCGTGTCCTTGTGGACGATGAAAATCATCGTGTCTTCGTGGCGCGGCTCGACGCCCTCGAAATGCTCGGTGCATACGATGGAATAGTAGTCGCAATAGCCAGCCAGCGACGCGAATTTCTTAAAACCGTTGATGCGCCAGCCGCCATCGACCTTCCTGCACCAGGTCTGTGCCGGTTTCGAAGTCCAGTTCTGGCCGGCTTCGGAGATCGGCTGCGAATAGATGCCCTGCTCCTTCACCGCGCGGCGGAACTGACGCTCGCGCAGCGGTGCGAATGCCGCGCGCTCCGCGTCGGTCAGGCTCGGCAGTTCGTACATGAAGCGCGACCACATCATCGACGAGTTGTGCATGTTGAAGGTGAGAGCGGTCGCGCCGCAATATTTGCCGATTTCCGCGCCGGCCATCGCATATTCGCCGAGGCTGAAGCCATGGCCGCCGAATTCCTGCGGCACCGTCAGGGTCAGCAGCCCTTCCGCGGCAAGATCCCTGTAGTTCTCGACCGGAAAGGACGCATCGTCGTCGACCGCCTTGGCTCTTGGCGCAAAGCGCTCGCGGCCCAGTTCGTTGATGCGCTCAAGCACCGCCAGAACTTCCGGACGGATGCGCGAGAGGTCGTAATAGTCTGCGGGTTCGCTCATCAACTGTCCTCGTCGTGTCAGGCAAGTTCGCCCTGGAGGCGGCCGTCTTTCACGACGACCCTTCCATCGAGGGCTATGGTGCAATTGCGCATTGGCAGGTCGAAATGGCCTTGCGTGAAGCGCCCGGCATATTGATTTGCCCCGGTCGACCAGAGGAAATTGCCGGCCCAGGCGCGAAATTCGACGGCCTGCATGTCGCGCTTGTCGTAGAGCGCGCCCGATACCCAGCGCGCCTGCGGGTTCATGCCCCAGCCGACATGCGACATGCCATAGGCGAGCGGATCGTCCCAGGCTTCCATGTAGTCGCGGAACAATTGCGCATCGAGGCCGTCGCCCTTAATAGCGGTAACGAAATCGTTCTCGACCGTGAAGTCGATGCGGCCCGAAAGATAGGACTTGAAGGTGAGGTTCATGTCGCCGACGTCCATGACGATGCGCCCGCTCACCGTACCCGGACCGGGGAAAGCCAGGCACAGGCCGCCGGGCCAATGCGCCACTGCGCCCGGCGTGGTGGCGAAGCCGGGGGTGCCGCCGCAGGGCGCACCCTTGAGGTCGATCGTGAGATCGGTTCCCGCCGCAGACGTCACGCGCATTTCGCCGGCTTCGCGCAGCATCTGAATGCCAAGCGCCACCTTGGGCCCAAGCTCGGCGCGCGGTTCGCAGCGCTCGAGGATTTCAGGATGCTCGTTGCAGACGACGAGTATCCTTGCGCCCGCCTCCTCGATCTCGGGCCATTCGGCGGCATGGATCATGCCTTCGACCGTGCAGTCGACGATGCATTCGCACTGCTTCATCGCCTCGATGGCGGCACGGTTGCCCTGGATGGCGAGCGACGCTCCCGTCGACTTGACCGGCACCGGCGCGGTCTGGCGGGGCGTCGGCATGGTGATGGTGCAATAGTCGGCGCCAAGGTCGTGACAGGCGAGGTCCGAGAGTTGGACCAGAACGGGACGCGACTGGCTCTCAGCGACAATCGCTACCCGCGTGCCCTTGCCTATGCCGTTGAGGGCGAACACGCGCCGAAAGCAGGCGAGCCATTTTCCCTCTATCCGCTCCTGCAGCATCACCCCTCCCGGCTAGCTCAAAATTACTTTACTGATGAGTAAAGCTATTTCAGCTTTGCCAGCGCGTCAACAGGCATTGTGACGTGAGAAATCGATCTCAATGCAGTCCGTTAATCCCAGCGATTCGCAAAGAGGCCAACGATCAGGACGAGGCCGACCGATCACGCTGCACCACGACGCTCAACAGGGCCAGGATGCCTGAACCGAACATCAGCACGAAGGACACTGCGTTGAGGACCGGCGTCGATCCTACCTTGGCCATGCGATCATACATGGTGATGGTCAGCGGTGCTTCCGATCCGACAAGCATCAGCGTCGTGTTGAAGTTTTCGAAGGAAACCAGGAAGGCGACGATAAAGGCTGACACCAGTGCCGGCATCAGAAATGGCAGGGTGATCGTGCGCAGGACCCGGTAGCGGCTGGCACCCAGATTATACGCCGCCTCTTCCTGCGCGATATCGAACTTGCGCAACCGCGCCGCGATGACCAGCGACGTGATGGTGGTAAGGAACGAAAACTGACCGACGACGATCAACGGAACGCCCGGCCGCAGAAACGACCAGTCGTAGCCCAGCGTATCCTCCACACCGTTAGCCAGCATACTGGCGGCGACAAGAATGGATATGCCGACAATGACACCCGGTATGACGAGCGGCACGATCATCAATATGTAGAGTACCGATTTGCCGGGAAACTCATGGCGCTCGAACAGGAACGCGTTGCAGGTGCCAACCAACACCGTCAGCGTCGATACGATGAGGCCGATCTTGAATGAAGTCGCCAGGCTCTCAAGCAGCCGCCGGTCATGAAACAGGCCGAGCTTCGGGTCCGCATCGTTGAAAAACCAGCCCAGCGTCCATCCCTGCCACGGCAGCGACGGGAAGAGCGAATCGTTGAATGCAAACAGGCCGGCCGTCACCAGCGGCGCGGCCAGATAGATGAAGAACACCGCCATATAGGCGCTGTAGAGAAAGCTCGGAAGCGGCGCTTGCGGTGCGGCGATGTTCATTGCCTTGGTCCGCGCCATCACTTTGCCACCGTGGAAGCGAGGTTCTGTCCGGTAAGGCGCAAGCCAAGCCAGACGACCGCGGAGGTGAACGCCAGCAACACGACGCCGAACGTCGCGCCGGCCTCCCAATTGTAGCGGGTGATGAACTGGTTGTAGATCTGCTCGGTAAACCACATGCTGTTTTTTCCGCCCAGCAGCACCGGCGTCAGATAGCTTCCGGCCGTCAGCATGAAGACGATGATGCAGCCCGCGACGATGCCCGGCATGGCGTATGGCAAGACGATACGGCGGAAGACGGTCAGGCGGCTGCCGCCGAGATTGAGGCCGGCCTCGATCAGGCTGTCGTCCATGCCGTCGAGGGTGGAGACAAGCGGCACGATCATGAACAGAACGACAGTGTAGACCAGGCCGACGACCACCGTTGCATCATTGTAGAGAAACTCGACCGGCCCGGAGACCAGCCCGGTCGCCTGCAGGATTTTCGATACGACACCGGTTTCACGCAGCAATATGATCCAGCCGAAGGCCCGCACGAGGTCGCTCACCCATAGCGGCACGAGACACAGCAGGAAGAGTGCGGCGCGTGAACGCCGCTGCGCCACCTTGGCGATGTAGTAAGCGACTGGGAAACCCACCAGCAAGGCCAGCACGGTGACCAGGATCGACATGACGGCGGTGCGAAGCAGGGTGCGCCAATAGATCGGCTCACCGAGGAAGTCCCGGTAATTGGCCAGACCGGCGACATACTCTCCCGGACCGACCTTCTCGCGCAGCGAAATTCCAAGAATGCCCAGTTGGGGCAGCACGATGAGGACGCCGATCCACAACAGGAACGGCATCAAGAGAAGAATGAAGGAAAGACGGCGCGCTTCGACGGCGGTCATGGATCAGACACCCTGGCTCGTCGGCGCAAAGCAAAGCGTACGCGCATTGGCAAAGCCGAGCGACACCGCGTCCCCCACCTTCAAGGCCAGTTCGCCGTTCATATCCTGGCCGTCGACCTCCATCAGCGCGCCGGACCGGGTGCGCACCAGGATCCGGCTGTTGGCCCCGTTGAACAGCAAGCTATCGACGGTTCCGGCAAGACGATTGTACATCTCGGATGGTTTTTCCTTAACCACCGCGATCGCTTCCGGCCGCACGAACACTTCCACCCTGTCGCCCTTCGCAAACGAACTACCCGTCGTGGCGACCAGCATGCCCTCGCCTTCGATCTCGACCTGACAGGTGTCGTTTCCCGCCGACACGACCTTGCCCTGCCAGCGGTTGCTGTCGCCGACGAACCCGGCAACAAAGCCGCTGCTCGGCCTATGGTAGAGTTCGCGCGGCGTGCCGATCTGCTCGAACCGGCCTGCATTCATGACCGCGACATTGTCGGACATGACCAGCGCTTCCGACTGGTCGTGGGTGATGTAGAGGAATGTCGTGTTGAACTGCTGCTGCAACAGCTTCAGTTCGATCTTCATGCGCTCGCGTAATTTGAGGTCCAATGCGCCGAGTGGCTCGTCGAGCAGCAGAACGTCCGGCTGCAAAACCATGCAGCGGGCAATGGCGATGCGCTGCCGCTGCCCGCCGGAAAGCTGGTTGACCTGTTTGTGGGCAACATCGGGAAGGCCGATGCGGCCAAGCACCTCGCGCACCTTCTCCTCGATCTCGGCCTTTCCAGCGCCCCGGCAACGCAGGCCGTAAGCAATGTTCTCGCCCACATTCATCATTGGAAACAACGCCAGATGCTGGAAAACCATCTTCACGTTGCGCTTGTTGGGCGGGCTGTCCAGCACCGATTTTCCCTTGATCCTTATGTCGCCGGCCGAAGGGTTTTCGAAACCGGCGATCATGCGCATCAGGGTGGTCTTGCCGCAGCCCGACGGTCCGAGGATTGAAAAGAACGATCCGGCGGGCACATCCAGCGAAACGCCGGATACCGCCGTCAGCTTGCCGAAATTCTTGGTCACGTCCAGGCATTGCAAATCGAACATGAAAACTCCGGTCAAAGCGGCGGTGGGCCTGCGCCTGCCGCCGCTTTTTGATCAGTTTGACGATGCGGCCTGGATTTTTTCCAGAGCCTTGCCTTCGAGGTCTTCCAGTCCGGCAGGAATGTTGGCGAAGAATTTCAGGTTGGCAATGTCTTCGGGCTTGAAGGCCGCCTCAACCGCCGCCCGCTTGTCTTCCGGCATCATCGAGATGCCATCCTTGACGGCAACGATGGCGCCGCTTTGAGCCGACATCAACGGAACGATCTCGGGCTGCATGACGAAATTGATCCACTTGTAGGCGGCATCGTCCGCCTCGCCCTTGCGCGGCATCGCGAAGGTGTCGATCCATGCCAACGCGCCGGTCGCCGGCGGCACGAACACGATGTTCGGGTTCTGGCCGTAGAGCTTGTAGGCGGTGGAATCCCACGTCTCCGAAGCGATCACTTCGCCCGACAGCATCAAGGCCGAAAGGTCGTCGCCGGCTTTCCAATAGGTTTTGATATTGTCCTTGCAGGCGATAAGCTTCTCGGTCACCTCGTCGAGGAGCTTTTGATATTCGCCGAGATCGCCATAGGCCGCGAACGGATCCTTGCCCATGGAAAACGCCATGCCGAGCAAGATGGTGCGGCGCAGGCGCATTGAGGTCCGGCCCTTATATTGCGGGTCGCAGAGATCGGCCCAATTCTTGATGTTCGGAGCCTTGGTCTTGTCGACCATCAGGCCGGACGTGCCCCATTCCATCGGCACGGCGTAGACTTCGCCGTCGATCGTCGTGTTGGCCTTGACGCCTTCCAGCAACTTCGGGTCCATCGCATCCGTGTTGATCTTGGAAAGATCGAGCGGCTTGTAGATGTTGAATTCCTTCTGGGCGGAGAAGATGCGATCATGGCTCGGCTGCGCCAAATCGAAGCCCGCGCCGCCGGTCGCGCGCAGCTTGGCGACCATTTCCTCGTTGTTCGAGAAGGTCACCTCGACCTTGATGTCGGGATATTTTGCCTCGAACATTTCAATGACCTTGTCGGGCGCGTAGTTGCCCCAGGTCAGCAGCCTGAGCGTCGATGCCTCCGAATGCGCCGGCCCGGCCATGAGCGCCAGGGCGATTGCGCTGGTGGCGAGGTATTTCAACTGGGAAAGCTTCATCTTACATCCTCCTCCGCGCCGGCTTATCCGGCTTTTGAATTTGTTCCCGCAGGTGCGTCTGCGACACGTTCCCGACGCTCGCAAGACGAAGTCAGCGAGCAACGGGCATCCGATCTAAGAACGCATTGGCATTGTGCGACAGGTCCATTTTGCAAGGCGTTCAGGGCCACTTTCGTATTCGGCGACGCTCACCTTTCCTCAAACATCGCGGCTATCGCGCCAGCGATAGTAAGACACCGACGCGGCGAGGAACCATGGATTGCCGTTATAGAACGGGCGGGTCTCGAACCGTGCGCCGTCGAACCCGGTCTTTGCCTCCTCGCGGCCGAGAACCCTCTGGCCGGTTCGCATCCCCAGATAGCTGGCCATAGACACACCCGAGCCGCAATAGCCCATGGCGTAATGCATGCCCTCGTGCTGGCCGGTATGGGCCATTGTGTCGAACGTATAGGCGACCAGCCCCATCCAGGAATGGCTGATGCGAACGGACGCCAGTTCAGGAAACAGATGCACCAGTTCCGCCCGCAATAGCGGGCCGCTGACAACGGGGTTGGTCTCTCCCTGGCTGACGCGGCCACCGAACAGGATGCGTCGCCGGTCGGGAGAGACACGGTAGTAGTAGACCACCTTGCGCATGTCGGAGACGATCCGGTTCGTCGGGAACAGCCGGTCCATCACCTGCGGATCGATCGGTTCGGTGGCAATGATATAGCTGCCGATCGGGATCACGCGCCGCCTCTGCCATGGCGTGACCGCGCCGGTATAGCCGTTGGTGGCGACGACCACGTCGCGCGCCGTCACAACGCCTTGCGGAGTCGTCAGCCTGAAACCAGAACCCGACCGCTCGATCTTCGTCACGCCACAGTGGTCGACCACCGTCGCGCCAGCCGCCAGGACGCGCTGCAGCAGGCCGTGATGGTAGCGCCCAGGATCGAGCGAGGCATGGCGCGGAAAGACGACGCCGCCATGGTAGGCGTCGGTGCCGAGTTCGGCACGCTGCTCGGACCTCGATATGACCTGCCCGCCGGTCTCGAACCCCCTGGGCTCGCTGCCGAGCGCGGCGACGAGGCGGCGGAAGGCCGGTTCGTTGTGGGCGGCGTGAAAGCGGCCGACGACATCGAAATCACAGTCGATGCCCTCCTCCGCGACGAACGCGCCGATCCACCTCAGCGCCTCGCGACCATCGTTCAGGATGGCACGGGCCTGCTCGACCCCATGCCTGCGGGTCAGAAGGGCGAGGTCGGGCTTGATGCTGGTGCTGATCTGGCCGCCGTTGCGCGTGCTGCATCCGAAGCCAACGTCCTTCGCCTCCAGCACAAGCGTCGAACGGCCGCCACGGGCGGTCTGCAAGGCAGCGTGGAGGCCGGTGTAGCCCGAGCCGATGACAGCAACGTCGACGCTCGACGGCAATTGCCGGCTAGCGGGATCGGGCCGCGGGCTGCGCTCCCACCAGTAAGGTGTCGTCTTGAAATCCTTGGTGAAAACGTCTGCCCCGACCATCAATAATCATCCCCCGATGCGAACTGCTATCATCTTGCAATAGTTCTTGAGCGCAGCAAATCCCTCTCGCGGCCAATTCCAGATTACCGCCGAATAGCGAAATTCAAGCAATCTCGCTATTCTCGTAGCGCGAGCGCGCCAGCCATTCGGGAGCGATTTCGACGCCCCAGCCGGGTTCGTCGCCGATCGTCACCTTCCCGTCGGCGACCGTATAGGGCGACGTCCGGAAAAGCCCCTCCTGCCACGGGTAATAGTCCGGCCCTTCAATCGAAAACTCGAGATAGGCGCCGGCATTGGGGATCGCTGCCAGAACATGCATGGTGAACAGCGTTACCAGGGAGAGATTGGCGCAGTGCGGCGTCACCGCAAGTCCATGCTCGGCAGCCATCTTCGCCACCTGGAGCGTGCGCGCCACGCCGCCCATGTAGCAGACGTCCGGCTGGACGATGTCCACGGCCCGCATTTCGATCATGCGCTTCCAGATGCGTAGATCCGAGTCCTGCTCGCCGCCGGTCACGGCAATATCCAGGGCTTCGGCGACCTGCCTGGTCTGGTCGAGTTCCCAATACGGGCAAGGCTCCTCGTAGTGGACGACGCCATGATCCTGCAGGATCCGCCCGACCTCGATCGCACGTTGTGGGGTAAAGCAACTGTTGGCGTCCGCCAGAAGCGTTGCATCGTCGCCCAGTCCGGCGCGGATCGCCGGGATGATCGCTTCGGTGCGGCCCGGCCATTCGTCCTGATTGCGCCCCACTTCAGCGCCCACGCGAAATTTGAAGGCGTCGAACCCATGCTCGCCGCGCAACCGCTTGAAGCGCTCGACCTCATCGGCCGGCGTGATGTCGCGTTTCATCGATGAAGCATAAGCGCGCAACTTGCCCGGCTTGCCGCCCAGCAGTTCGACGACGGGCTTTCCCGCTGCCTTGCCACGCAGGTCCCAGATCGCGGTGTCGATGCCCGCCATCGCCCGGCGTACATAGCTGCCGGGAAACTTGTGCTCACGCTCCTCGATCCGGTCCAGCATGTCATCGAGATCGTCGGTTTCGACGCCGAGCGCCCACGGCGCGACCTGCCTGTGCAGGATCGTGGCGGTAATATCGGAATTATAGTTCGATACTTGGCCCCACCCCTGTGCGCCGGTTTCGTCGGTTATTCGTACGAAGCCGTTATGGCGGTCGCAGAAGCTTTCGATACGTCGGATCTTCATGATGGGACCCCCGGGCCTTTCTTGGGTGAGCGGCCGCAGCCATTTCGCGGAAGTGTTCCATTCAAATTGGCTGGCGGTTAAGGGCCATTTTGGTTAAAGCGGGGAGCCATTCCATGGGGCCAAGCGCCCGTATCGGGCTTAGGGGGAGCACTGGCGATGGTGAAATATTCGGGCGGTGCGTTGCTGCCGACGCTCCACATCGACCGCAGCGCCTCCGTTCCCATTTCCGTACAACTTGCCGGCGCGATCCGGGACGCGATCCTTTCGGGCGCGCTCGCGCCGGGACAACGCTTGCCCTCCAGCCGCACACTGGCGCGTGACCATGACGTTTCGCGCACCACGGCCGTCACGGTCTTCGACCAGTTGACGGCGGAAGGATTGATCGTCTCGCGCGTCGGCGCGGGCGCTTATGTCAGCGACGCCCTCAACGCACACCGCCCCGCCATCGTCGGAAAGACCACGCGGGACGACGAGGCCAAGAGAGGGCCGGCGCGTCTGGCCAGGCTGACCCAGGGCGCATCGGAGCAATATTTCACCCGGCTTGCCCATCCGGTGCAATCGCGCGCCTTCGTCACCGGGACCCCGGCCTACGATGCATTTCCGGTAGCGCTATGGGCGCGGCTCACGGCGCGTTACTGGCGCGAATCGCGCGGCTGGATGCTCGGCTATCCCGAGCCAAGCGGCCTGATGGCGCTGCGCATGGCCGTTTCGGCACATTTGCGCGCCAATCGCGGCGTCGTTTGCGAACCCGAAGAAATATTCATCGTCAACGGCGCGCAGGAGGCCTTCAACCGGATCGGCAATATCCTGCTCGATCCCGGCGATCCCGTCTGGTTTGAAAACCCAGGTGCGATCGGGGCTCGCAACAGCCTCATTTCCTGCGGCGCGCGGCTCGTACCGGTCCCCGTCGACGGCGAAGGCATCAACGTCGTGGCCGGCCTCAAGGCCGCGCCCGATTTTCGCCTTGCCTTCGTCACGCCGTCGCACCAGCACCCGACCGGCGTCACCATGAGCCTGGAGCGCCGCCTCGAACTGCTGCGCGCCGCTGAAAGCGCGGGCGCCTGGATTATAGAGGACGATTATGATGGCGAGTTCTTCTATTCCGGCAGGCCGCTGCCAACCCTGAAGAGCGTCGACAGTGCGGGCCGCGTCATCTATGTCGGCACCTTCAGCAAATCGCTGTTCCCGGCGCTGCGTCTCGGCTTTCTGGTCGCGCCGCCGGCACTTGCCGACGCTTTTGGGCGCATCGCCGGCGCAACCCTGCAGGGCGCGCCGACCAACCAGCAGGCGGTCGTGGCCAACTTCATCCAGGAGGGCCATTTCGCTTCGCACATTCGGCGCATGCGAAAACTCTACTCCGAACGCCAGGAGGTGCTGATCGAGGCCGCAAATGCGCGCCTGGGCGGCCTGCTCGACGTCGTGCGGACCGAAAGCGGCTTTCAGACCATGGGCTATCTGGCCGAAGGGCTGGAGGAGCAACAGGTGGCCGAAGCCGCTGCGGCACGCGGGGTCATTGTCGCGCCGCTACGTCGCTTCTGCATCGAACCGGTTGCGATGCAGGGCCTGGCGTTGGGTTTCAGTGCTTGTGAGCCGCGAGAAATCCGCGCCGGGGTGGCGACGCTGGCCGAGGTGCTGGAGGGGCTCATGCACGCCCGCCCTGCCCCGTAGATCAGCGCCCGTCGCCAGCCAGATTAGCTTCCATAAGCCGGGAAGGCTTACGAAACCTGCTCGACCTGCTGCACCTCCGGCACGAAATGGCGCAACAGGTTCTGGATGCCGTGCTTCAGCGTCGCCGTCGAGGACGGGCAACCGGCGCAGGAGCCTTTCATGTGCAGGAACACGGTGCCGTTCTGGAAGCCCCTGAAGGTGATGTCGCCGCCGTCCTGGGCCACCGCCGGGCGAACCCGCGTATCGAGCAGTTCCTTGATGGTGACGACCAGTTCTTCATCCGCCGCGTCATAGAACTCGGTGGTTTCGCTGGTCTCGGCGGCAGGCCCGGCATTGGTCATGACCGAAGCGCCGGACATGAAGTGCTCCATGATCGCGCCGAGGATGGCCGGCTTCAGATGCTGCCAGTCGGGGCCGTCCTTGGTAACGGTGATGAAGTCGTAGCCGAAAAAGACGCCGGTGACGCCGTCGATGTCGAACAGGCGCCCGGCCAGCGGCGAGGCCTCGCTGGCGCTGGCTGCATCACGGAAGTCGGCGGTGCCCTCCAGCAGGACTTCCTTGCCGGGAAGGAATTTCAGCGTTGCCGGGTTGGGTGTCGATTCCGTCTGGATGAACATGGTCGTCTCCTGCCCGCCCAAGTCGGGCGCATAGTTTGGAATTATTCTAATTAGGCCTTCCGACGGCAACATTCAAGAAAAAGTGCAAGCGCCGCTCAGGCCAGGCTCGCGATTTCCTCGTCCGACAGGCTTTGCGGCACGACGGTGACGGGAATCGGGAACGCGGCGGCTTTTCCGACCACCGCTGCCACCAGCGGGCCGGGGCCTTCCTTGCCGGCGCTGGCCGCCAGGACGAGAATGGCGATGTCCTGGTCTTCCTCGATCACCCTGTGAAGCTCTTCCACCGGCTTGCCTTCGCGCACCACCATTTCCGGCTCGATGCCGAACCGTTCCCTGATCTTGCCGGCATAGCCGTCAAGCGTGTTGCGGGCGGTGGCGTTGGCCTCGTCGCGCATGATCTTTTCGACGCCCAGCCAATGCTGGAAATCGTCCGGCTCGATCACGTAGAGCAGGACCAATATGCCGTTGGTGCTTTTCATGCGCTGCGCGGCATAGGCGGCGGCCCGCTCGCATTCGGGCGTATCGTCGATGATGACCAGGAATTTGCGGCGATGGCCGGCTTCCCGGCTGAGTCGTTTAGAGACCATGATCACCCTCGTCGATGTTCTGCGGCTGCAATCTGCCACCGGCGGGGTTCCGCGGCAAGCGGTCCCCCGTCGGCCGCTTCAGCCCTGCAACAGGCCGACAATATCGCGCACGTCCTTCATTGTCGCCTCGGCCAGCGCGCCGGCGCGTTCGCCGCCGTCCTTCAACACCGCATCGACGTAAGCGCGATCGGCCGAAATGCGGCGCATCTCGCCGGCGATCGGAGCCAGCTTTTCCACCGCCAGATCGGCCAGCGCACCCTTGAAGGCCGAGAACTGCTGGCCGCCGAATTCCTGCAGCACGGCCTCTTTCGACAGTTCGGCCAGGCCGGCATAGATGCCGACGAGGTTTTCGGCTTCCGGCCGGCCGGCCAGACCGTCGAGTTCGCCCGGCAGCGCCGCCGGATCGGTCTTGGCCTTGCGAATCTTCTTGGAGATGGTGTCCGCATCGTCGGTGAGGTTGATACGCGACAGGTCGGAGGGATCCGACTTCGACATCTTCTTCGAGCCGTCGCGCAGGCTCATGATACGCGCCGCCGGGCCGCCGATGATCGGCTCGGTGATCGGGAAATAGCCGTTGACCGTCTCTTCGCCCATCTGCATCTCGACGCCGAGGCCGAGATCGGCGATGCGGCCGGAAAAGTCGTTGTTGAATTTCTGGGCGATGTCGCGCGTCAATTCCAGGTGCTGCTTCTGGTCGTCGCCGACCGGCACATGGGTGGCGCGATAAACCAGAATGTCGGCCGCCATCAGGCTCGGATAGGCAAGCAGGCCGAGCGAGGCGTTTTCGCGGTCCTTTCCGGCCTTATCCTTGAACTGCGTCATCCGGTTCATCCAGCCGATGCGCGCGACGCAGTTGAAGATCCACGCCAGTTCGGCGTGCTGCATCACCCGGCTTTGGTTGAAGACGATGTGCTTCTTGGGGTCGATGCCGGAGGCGAGGAAAGCAGCCGTAATGGCGCGCGTCTGTTCGGCGAGGTCTTCATAAACAAGCTGCGCCGTCAGCGAATGGAGGTCGACGACGCAATAGATGCAGTCGTTGGTGTCCTGCAGGGCGACGAACTTCTTCAGTGCGCCGAGATAGTTGCCGAGATGCAGATTGCCGGTCGGCTGCACGCCGGAAAAGACGAGGGGCTTGAAGGGGGAGGTGGCTGTCATGTCTTTCCTCGTGGCTTGTGGAGGGCCGTTTCGCGCGCGGCGAAATTCGAGTGGGCTTATGGATCAGCCGGCGTCGGCGATCAAGGGCCGGCGTTTCGGTTTCGCAAACGGTGTTTCGGTTCGCAAACCGCTTGGGCGGGATTCGTGATGAGTGCGGGAACGCTTCGCAGCCTGCGGCATCCAATGGGTGTCTGAACCGCGCACACCCTGCTGCGCCACGAAAAGGAGTTCATCCCATGATCCACAAACTGCAAGCGGCACTCATCGCTGTCCTGATGGTCGGTACCGCCGGCTTCGCGCAGGCCGCCGACAAGCCCACGGACCCGCAGATCGCCCACATCGCCTACACGGCCGGCGCCCTCGACGTCGACCTGGCCAAGCTCGCCATTTCCAAGTCACAGAACAAGGATGTCGTCGGCTTTGCCAATGACATGGTGCGCGACCATGAAGCGGTGAACGTGCAGGCGCTCGACCTCGTCAAGAAACTCAATGTCACGCCCGAGGACAACGCCACCAGCAAGGCGCTGACCGACGAGATCACCGCAGAAAAGGCCAAGCTTGAAAAACTCAACGGCGCGGCCTTCGACAAGGCCTATGTCGACAACGAAGTGGCCTATCACAAGCAGGTCAACGGCGCGCTCGAAACGGTGCTGATCCCGTCGGCGCAGAATGCCGAACTGAAGAGCCTGCTCGAAACCGGCCTGAAAATCTTCCAGGGCCACCAGCAGCATGCCGAAATGGTTGCGGCCGGCCTCAAGTAAGGCCACGCGATCATGATGACGAAACGACGTCTTCTGGTGCTATCGCTGGCCATACTGGCCGGCGGTATCGGATCGGCGCAGGCCGAGACGATTACGGTGACGGTCGACAAGATGGCGTTTTCACCGGCCGATATCAGTGCCAAGGTCGGTGACACCATCGAATGGGTGAACAAGGATAGTTTCGCTCATACCGCGACCGTGAAGGGTGGCTGGGAGGTCATGTTGCCGGTGAAGAAATCCGGCAGCATGGTCATGGATAAGCCCGGAATCATCGCCTATATCTGCCGCTTCCACCCCAATATGAAGGGCACCATCACGGTGTCGGCAAAGTAGCGTGCCTTCCGGCGGTCATGTGCCGGCAGCACCGCCTTATTTTGTACCCGCCCCGGCTTTGCCGCCGCGCGCGAGACTGCGGCGGAGCATGCCGAGATCGGCCCCGCCGATCGCGAAAGCCAGCACGAAATAGATGAGTGCGCCCGCGCCCAGCAGAAGCATCAAGGTCACGCCCTTGGTCATAAGCGGCGCCGATGACGCCAGTTCGGGCGCCAGCCGTTCAGCGCCGAAATAAAGCGCCGCGGCCATCACCGCCGCGGCAAGAACCAACCGTGGGATGCGCTTCATCAGGCCGGCGTCACGGCCCCAGTGGCCACGCCGGATCAGCACGCCGAGCAGCAGCAGCGCATTGACCCAGCCGGCGGCGGCCGAGGCAACGGCAATGCCCGGCGCGCCCATGGATGGAAACAGCGTCAATGCGGCGGCAACGTTCACCGCCACGGAAATCGCGGCGAAGATCATCGGTGTCTTGGTGTCCTCGCGGGCAAAATAACCCGGCATGAACGCCTTGATGAGCACGAAGGCCGGCAGGCCCAGCCCGAAGATCGCCAAGATGGCGGCAACAGTCGGCGTCGAGCCGCTGGCGGCGAAAGCGCCGCGCTCGTAAAGCAGGCGCACGATCGGCTCGGAAACGACAAGTAGCGCGGCCGCAGCCGGCAGCGTCAGGAACAGCGTGAACTCGACCGAGCGGTTCTGCATATTGGAGGCCTCGACCAGATTTCCGGCCTTCAGCGCGCGCGACAGTTCCGGTAAAAGCACGATGGCCACGGCGATGCCGACGACGCCGAGCGGCAACTGATAGACACGGTCGGCCAGCGCCAGCGACGAAACCGCGCTTGCCTGCGTCGAGGCGATGGCCGTGCCGATCAACTGGTTGATCTGGGTGATGCCGCCGGTGACCGCCGCAGGCAAGGCAAGCCACAGCAGGCGCTTGACGTTCGGCGTCATGCGCGGGCGGCGAAAGCCGATCGAAATGCCGGCATAGCGCACCGCGATCCACACGATCGCCAGTTGCACGATGCCCGCCGCCAGCACGCCCCAGGCCATGGCGTGGCCGACCGTCAGCCCATCGGCGCCGATGCGCCAGGCGTAATACAGTACGCCGATCAGGATGACATTAAGGAAGATGGGCGCAATCGCGGCGGCGAAATAGCGGCGCAGCGAGTTCAGCATGCCGGCCATCATCGCCCCCAGTGACATGCACACCAGATAGGGGAACATGATGGTGGCCAGCGCCACGGTCAGGTCGTATTTCTGCGGATCGCTGGCAAAGCCCGGCGCGATGATGGTGCTGACCAGAAGCGGCATTGCCAGTTCCATGACGATGGTGATGGCAAGCAGCACGGTGAACAACACGCCGAACACTTCCTCGGAGAAGCGCTTTGCGCCGTCGGTGCCGCCCGCTTCTATCTCCTTGGCGAACAGCGGCACGAAGGCGGTGTTGAACGCTCCCTCCGCAAACAGCCGCCGGAACGTGTTGGGGAACTGGAACGCGGCATAAAAGGCGTCCGCCACCGGCCCGGTGCCAAGCGCCGCCGCCATCAGCATTTCACGCGTGAAGCCCAGAATGCGGCTCATCAGCGTGCCGGAAGCGACGGTCGCGAATTTTTTTACGAGGCTCATGATGCGTCCTTCGAGGCTCGCTTTACTCGCTCCTTAGGATGAGGACTGTCAGTGTGCTTCGTTTGATCGCGAGGAGCACAAAGCTTCCTCATCCTGAGGTGCGAGCCTGCACCCTGGTCTACGGTCCTGCGCAGAGTCAGGCGGGCGAGCCTCGAAGGACGCACTGTCATTCGGCCGCCGCCGCCGTCTGGTTGCGCTCAGGTGCAGAACCTTCCAGCACCGCGATCAGCCGGGCGCGGATGCCGTCTATCCGGGCGGGGTTCTCCACCTTCTGCCCGGTCAGGTCGGTGACGTAGAACGTATCGATCACCTTTTCGCCGAAGGTGGTGATGTGGGCCGAGGCGATGTCGAGCGACAGGTCGGACAGGGCGCCGGTGATTTCCGAGAGAAGGCCGGGGCGGTCCAGCCCCTTCACCTCGATGACCGAAAACCGGTTCGATAGCGCGTTGCGGATTTCGGCGCGCGGCGGAATGCGGAACACCTTTGCGCCGCGCTTCGGCCTGGTGCGTTTCTCGATCATCTCGGGCAGCCAGCTTTTACCCGAAAGCACGTCCTCGATCAGACGGCCGACCCGCTCGGCGCGCCGCCGTTCGTCCTCGTCCCGATCGAATTCGCGCGAGATCAGGATGGTATCGAGGGCGCGCCCGTCGGACGTCGTGAAAATCTGCGCATCGACGATGTTGCCGCCTGCCCCCGCACACGCGCCTGCAATAACCGACAGCAACCGCGGATGATCCTGCGCCAGCACGGTAATCTCGGTGACGGCCTCGAATTCGTGCGGCTTGACCATGGTGGCAAAGTTTTTCCTGGCCATGTCCGCCTCGCGCACGAATTCGGCGTGGCGGACCTGATCGGGGAGATCGACGGTCAGCAGATAGTTCTCGTAATGCTGGGCGGCATAGCGCTCCCGCGCCTCGACCGGCCAGAGGCCGAGCGCCGCCTTGAGGCTGTCGCGCGCGGCAATGGTGCGGTCGGCGCGCGACATCTCGGAAAAGCCGCCGGTCAACAGCAGTTCCGTCTCGAAATAGAGATTGCGCAGCAATTGCCCCTTCCAGCCGTTCCAGACGCCCGGTCCGACGCCGCGTATGTCGCACACGGTCAGGATCAAAAGCAGCTTCAGCCGTTCCACCGACTGCACCACCGAGGCGAAGTCCTCGATCGTCTTGCGGTCGTTGAGGTCGCGCGTCTGCGCCGTCATCGACATGACGAGATGATTCTCGACCAGCCAGGCCACGGTTGCGGTATCGGAGGCCGAAAGGCCCATATGCGGGCAGATGCGACGCGCTATTCGGGCACCGGCGACCGAATGGTCTTCTGGACGGCCCTTGGCGACGTCATGCAGCAGCACGGCGACATAAAGCGCGTCGCGGCTTTTCTTCAGGCCGGGCATCAGCGAATGCGACAAAGGATGGACCTTGGCGTCGTCGCCGCGCTCGATCTCGGCCAGCACCCCGATGCAGCGGATGAGATGCTCGTCCACCGTATAGTGATGGTACATGGAAAACTGCATCATGGCGACGATCTTGCCGAAATCCGGAATGAGCTTGCCCAGCAGCCCGGCTTCGTTCATGCGCCGCAAATTGAGTTCCGCGTAGCGGTCCGACGTCACGATATCGAGGAAAAGCTGGTTGGCCTCGGGATTGCGCCGCAGCGTCTTGTCCACCAGCCCGAGCGAGCGGGTAAGCAGCTTGAGCGCGTTGGGGTGGAATTCCAGCGCGTGCTTGTCGGCGAACCAGAACAGCCGGATCAGGTTGACCGGATCGCGCTCGAAAGCCTGCTCGTCGGCGACGTTGAGGCGCTGGTTGTCGATGATGAAGTCGCTGGTGCCCGCCAGCTTGCGCTTGCGCCGCGAAAAGCCTGGAAAAATGCGGTCGAAGCCCGGCACATGCTTGGCTTGCTCCTCTTCCAGCGCGGCGCAGAAAATGCGCGTGAGGTCGCCGACATCCTTGGCGACGAGGAAGTAGTGCTTCATGAAGCGCTCCACGGCCGACAGGCCGGGATGGCTGGTGTAGCCCAGCCGCTCGGCGATCTCGCGCTGGATGTCGAAATGCAGCCGCTCTTCCGCCTTGCCGGTAAGAAAGTGCATGTGGCAGCGCACCGCCCACAGGAAATCTTCCGCCTTGTGGAACTGGTTGTATTCGCCTTGCGTGAACACCGCCTTGTCGACAAGCTCCTCGCCGGTGCGCACCCGGTAGAAATATTTTCCGATCCAGAACAGCGTGTTCAGGTCGCGCAAGCCGCCCTTGCCGTCCTTGACGTTCGGCTCGACCAGATAGCGGCTCTCGCCGGCCTTGGCATGGCGAGCGTCGCGCTCGGCCAGCTTGGCCTGCACATATTCGGGTCCGGTCGTGCGCACCAGATCGTGGTCGAAGCGGTGTACCAGTTGCGCGTAAAGCGGCTCGTCGCCACAGACGAAGCGTGCTTCCAGCACCGCCGTGCGCACGGTGATGTCCTCGCGCGAATGCTTTAGGCATTCTTCGACGGTGCGGGTGGCGTGGCCGACCTTCAGCCCCATGTCCCACAAAAGATAGAGCATCGTCTCGGCGATCCGGGCGACCCAGGGCGTCTGCCTGGCCGGGAGCAGGAACAAAAGGTCGATGTCGGAACCGGGCGCCAGCGTGCCGCGGCCATAGCCGCCGACGGCGACGATGGCCATGCGCTCCGCTTTTGCCGGCTTTTCACAGCCGGCAAGCGCGAAATCGTAGAGCGCCTGGATGATCTCGTCCATGACATGGGAAAGCCGCATCGCGCAGGCGGTGCCGCTGCCGTCCGCCTTCAGCATTGCCTCGGCTTTGGCGAACGCCTCGGCCTTGCACTCCTTCAGGCATTGCAGCACAGCCGCGCGCGCCCCGGCTTCCGGCATGCCCGCCGGGGACAACGCGGCCAAGTCCCAGCGCAGCGCCTTGCCGTCGATCAGTTCACCAAGCTTCAGGGATATTTTCGTCATCTGCGCCGAAGGCAATCCACCTGTTTCGGCGGCGTCTATAGCCTGTTTTCCAGCCCATGGGTATGGGCCTGAGCACCCGTTGGTGCCGGTTCTGCCCGGCACCGATTTTCAGGCGGCGGCCGTCGATACGGTCTCCATATGGTCGAAGATGACGCGATTGCGGCCAAGCCGCTTGGCTTCATAGAGGCAGCGATCGGCTTCCTGAAGCGTGTCGGCGAGGCCGCCGGCCGTGCGCCGTACTGCCGCGCCGCCGATGCTGACGGTCAGGCCTCGGCCAGAGGGGTCGTCCGCCTGCCAGGGGATTTCCTGCACCTGGCGTCGGATCAATTCGGCCATCCGTTCCGCCTCTTGCGCGCCCACCGAGATCAGCAGGATGGCGAACTCCTCGCCGCCGATACGCCCAACAATGTCCTTGCCGCGCGTCGCATAGCGCAGCGCGCGGGCTATCTTCATCAGCGCCTCGTCGCCTTTCGAATGGCCGTGGAGATCGTTGATCCGCTTGAAGTGGTCGGCATCGACGATCAGCAGGTAATGCCCGCTATTGCCAGTATGGAACGGCGCAGCCTCTCGCATGAAGCCTTCGCGGTTGAGCATATCCGTCATCTGGTCATGGCTGGCCATATGCGCCAGCCGGTCGTGCGCCCGGCGCATTTCCTGATAGGTGCGCTCCAGCCGCTCATGCGCGCTCTGCAGCTTTTCGCCCTGCCAGAAGATGAAAATGCCGATCGGCGTGCCAACGATGACGGGGATTGCCGCGCATTCGACCCAACTCAGCCAGTCGATCGACATGCCCAGCGCCCAGCGCAGCGAAAAGGAAATCGCGAACGTCGCCACCACCGCCGGGATGATGGCAAGCAAGGTTCTTGCAAGGATACGTTTCGTGCGCCCGCTCATGACGCGCAACCCTAATGCCGGATCGTGAAGCATGGTTTAGGAGATCGATTAGGATTTTAGCGATCAGGCGAAATCGGCCCTTGACCTTCCAGTTGCTGGAAGCCCTACCTTTGGGTTGACCTCGAAATTCACGACTGTTCTGGAGCATCTTCCATGGCGAATCACGATCATCACCGGCATCAGGCAGGCAGTTCCTGCTGCTCCGGCCATGCGGCTTCGACGGCTACGGATGCCTTCGTCCGCGACCCGGTCTGCGGCATGACCGTCGATCCCGCTGCCGGCAAGCCGACCGCAGAACATGACGGCAGACAACTCCATTTCTGCAGCGAAAGCTGCCGGACCAAATTCGTCGCGCATCCGGAAAACTACCTGACCGCGAAGGACCCGGTCTGCGGCATGAATGTGGACCGCGCCAGCGCAAAGCATTTTTCGCGCCACGATGGCGATCAATTCTATTTCTGCTCGGCCGGCTGCCTGCAAAAATTCGAGGCCGACCCGGAGAAATATCTGGGCGACCGGCCAGCGCCCGCACCTATGCCGAAGGGCACGCAATACACCTGCCCGATGCACCCCGAGATCGTTCGCGACAAGCCCGGCGATTGCCCGATCTGCGGCATGGCGCTGGAGCCTATGGGAGTGCCGACCGGCGACGAAGGCCCGAACCCCGAACTGGTCGATTTTTCGCGCCGCTTCTGGGTAAGCACGGTGCTGTCGGTGCCGCTGCTTCTGCTGACCATGGGGCCGATGGTCGGCCTGCCGTTCTTCCGCTCATGGCTGGGCGAGCCCGCCGCCATCTGGGTCGAGTTCGTGCTGGCAACGCCCGTTGTGCTGTGGGCGGCATTCCCGTTCTTCAAGCGCGGCTGGGCCTCGATCCTCAACCGCAGCCCCAATATGTGGACGCTGATCTCGCTGGGCGTCGGGGCCGCCTATCTCTACAGCGTCATTGCCACGCTGTTTCCGGACATCTTCCCGCATGCGTTCCGCGGCCATGGCGGCACCGTACCGGTCTATTTCGAGGCCGCCGCTGTCATCATCGCGCTGGTTTTCCTCGGCCAGGTGCTGGAACTGCGCGCCCGTGAAAAGACCGGTTCGGCCATCCGCGCCTTGCTCGACCTCGCGCCGAAGACCGCGCGCCGCATTGGGGCAGACGGCAGCGAGACCGACGTGCCGCTGGACAGCATACATGAAGGCGATCTTCTGCGCATCCGCCCCGGCGAGGCCGTGCCCGTCGACGGCACCGTCGAGGAAGGCCGTTCGTCGATCGACGAATCCATGATTACCGGCGAGCCGCTGCCGGTGGAGAAGGTGCAGGGCGATGCGCTCACCGGCGGCACGATGAACCGCAACGGCACGCTGGTCATGCGCACTGAGCGAATCGGCTCCGAAACGACCCTTGCGCGCATTGTCGAACTGGTCGCCAAGGCGCAGCGTTCGCGCGCGCCGATCCAGGGGCTCGCCGACCGCGTTTCGTTCTTTTTCGTGCCGGCCGTGGTGTTGGTCGCCATCGTCGCCTTCGTCGCCTGGTCGCTGTTCGGGCCGGAGCCTAGCTTGGTCTATGCCATCGTCTCGGCGGTGTCGGTGCTGATCATCGCCTGCCCGTGCGCACTGGGGCTGGCGACGCCGATGTCGATCATGACCGCCACCGGACGCGGCGCGCAGGCCGGCGTGCTGATCAAGGAAGCGGCGGCACTCGAGCGTTTCGCCGCCGTCGATACACTGATCGTCGACAAGACCGGCACGCTGACGGAAGGCCGGCCGAAGCTGACCGACGTGGTGCCTGCCGAGGGCTTTTCCGAGGGTGAACTTCTCACACTCGCCGCCAGTCTCGAAAAAGGCTCGGAGCATCCGCTGGCCGAAGCCATTATCGAGGGTGCGAAGGAGCGCGGCGCGACAGCCAGCGAGGTCAGCGATTTCGAGGCCGTCACCGGCAAGGGCGTTGCCGGCACGGTTTCGGGCCGCAAGGCGGCACTCGGCAACGCCGCCATGATGACCGATCTGGGCGTCGATTTCTCCCGCCTCACCGAACGCGCCGAAGCCTTGCAAGGCGAGGGCAGAACAGCGATGTTCGTCGCCGTCGACGGCAAGATCGCTGGTCTCGTCGCCGTCGCCGATCCGATCAAGGCAACCACCGTCGAGGCGATCAAGGCGCTGCACGCGCAGGGCCTCACCATCATCATGGCGACCGGCGACAATGAGAACACGGCCCTCGCCATCGCCAAAAAACTGGGCATCGACCGGGTTCGCGCCGGGCTGCTGCCCGAGGCGAAGGCCGCTTTGATCGAAGAGCTTCGCGCTCGCGGCTCGGTGGTGGCCATGGCCGGCGACGGCGTCAACGACGCGCCGGCGCTCAGCACGGCCGATGTCGGCATCGCCATGGGTACAGGCGCCGATGTCGCGATGGAAAGCGCCGGCATCACGCTGGTCAAGGGTGACCTGAACGGCATTGTACGCGCGAGAAAACTGG
Organism: Mesorhizobium sp. A623; assembly: GCF_054489405.1. Lineage (NCBI taxonomy): Bacteria > Pseudomonadati > Pseudomonadota > Alphaproteobacteria > Hyphomicrobiales > Phyllobacteriaceae > Mesorhizobium > Mesorhizobium sp. A623. The sequence continues at coordinate 133,125 of NZ_JBTMXB010000001.1, read as the reverse complement.
CGCAGGCGACGATCGGCAATATTCGCCAGAACCTGTTCTTCGCCTTCCTCTACAACGCGCTCGGCGTGCCTGTCGCGGCCGGCGTGCTCTATCCGCTCACCGGCATGTTGTTGTCGCCGATGCTGGCGGCGGCGGCGATGAGCCTGTCGTCGGTGTCGGTCATCGCCAATGCGCTACGGCTCAGGACATTGAAACTCTGAACCACGCCTCCAGATAGATTCCAAAGGAGAACCCTCATGCATCCGATCCGCAAAATCATGCTTGCACCCGCCGCCGCGACGATGCTGCTCGCCTTGCAGTTCGCCGCAAGTCCGGTCCATGCCGAAGAAATGAAGCACGACATGAGCACACATGACATGGGTGCGATGGCTGCTTCATCCGGGGCCGCCGAAACCGGCTACAAGGCGGCGATGGACAAGATGCATCGCGAGATGTCGGCGCAAAAATATACCGGCGACGCCGATGTCGATTTCGTTCGCGGCATGATCCCGCATCACCAGGCGGCCATCGACATGGCCAAGATGCTGCTCGAATATGGCAAGGACCCGGAAATGCGCAAACTGGCCGAAGCCGTGATCACAGCGCAGGAAAAAGAAATCGCGGAAATGGAAAACTGGCTCGCCGCGCACCCGGCGAAGTAGACTGATCGCAGCCGAGTCAAGCAACCGATTCGAGGAGAGCGCCATGCCGACCAGAACGACCACCATGCCCTCGGCCGAGACTATTCCCGTATTCGGCCTCGGAACCTGGAAGATGGGCGAGGATTCCCGCCACGCCTCGGCGGAAGCGGATGCCTTGAGGCTGGGCCTCGATCTGGGTGCTACGTTGATCGACACGGCCGAAATGTACGGCAATGCCGAATCCGTGGTGGGCGAGGCGATCGCTGGCCGCCGCGATGCTGTGTTCGTCGTCTCGAAAGTGCTGCCCTCCAACGCCTCGCGTTCGGGGACCATCGCCGCCTGCGAGCGTAGCCTGAAGCGGCTGCGCACCGACCGCATCGATCTCTACCTGCTGCATTGGCGCGGCGGCGTGCCGCTGGATGAAACCGTCGAGGCGTTCGAAGCGCTGAAGGCCACCGGCAAAATCCGCCATTGGGGCGTTTCCAATTTCGACACCGACGACATGGAAGAGCTTACCTCGGTTCCCGCCGGCGATATCTGCCAGGCCAACCAGGTGCTCTACAATCTTTCCCGGCGCGGGCCGGAATTCGACCTTTCGCCCTGGTGCCGGCAGCGTGGCATGCCGATCATGGCCTATTCGCCGGTCGAACGGGGAAAGCTGGCGCACAACCAAAAACTCGACGCCATCGCCGCGCGCCATGAAGCGACGCCGGCGCAGATCGCGCTGGCCTGGACCATGGCGCAACCGGGCGTCATCGCCATCCCGAAAGCCAGCCGCCCGGAGCATATCCGCCAGAACATCGCCGCGCAGGATCTTTTACTTACAGCCGAAGACCTTGCCGAACTCGACCGCGCCTTCCCGCCGCCGCGACGAAAAGAGCCGCTGGAGATGATCTGAGCATGATCCCGAAAAAGTGGGAACCGGTTTTCGGATAAGATCATGCTCCAACAAAGCGACGGTCAGGTAGCCAGCCGCAGCCTAGCCCGCGCAAGCGCGCGCGAAAACACGGCGGTGTCGTCAAAAGCGCGAGATAGCGTCAGCGCACCCTGGATGGCGGCGACTGTGTCTTCGGCAAGCTGGTCGGCTTCCGGCTTTCCGTGCCCGGCGCGTTGCAGGGCACCCGCCAGATGGGCGACCCAATCGCCAAAATAGGATTTTATTTCGGAAACGAACCGGTTCCGGGAATCGTCCAGCGCGAAGGCCCCGACCAGACAAACGCGGCCACCGGACTGGAAATAAAGGTCGGTGGCGTCCAGCATCCGGCCGATACCGTCTCGCGGCTCGCGCTCATCGCGCAACGGCGCAAACACGTTTTCCTCGAACCATGCGGCGATGTGGGCAAGTACGCCGGCCGCCATTTCTTCCTTCCCGCCGGGAAAGAAGTTGTAGAGGCTGCCCTTGCCGAGCCCCGTCGCCTGGCCGATCCGCGCCAGGCTGGCGCCCTCATAGCCATGCTCGCGAAACACCTCGGCGATGACGGCCAGTAAGCTTTCAGTGTCGGGTGCGATCCTGCGCATGCGCTCCTACAGGCCAAGCTCGGACAGGCCGGGATGGTCGTCCGGGCGACGCCCGAGCGGCCAGAAAAACCTGCGCTCGCTTTCCTTGATCGGGAGGTCGTTGATGCTGGCATGCCGCCGGTACATCAGGCCTTCGCCGTTGAATTCCCAGTTCTCGTTGCCGTAGGAGCGGAACCAGTGGCCGCCATCGTCGTGCCACTCATAGGCGAAGCGGATGGCGATGCGGTTTTCATGCGAACTCCACACTTCCTTGATCAGGCGGTAGTCCAGCTCGCGCACCCATTTGCGGCGCAGAAGCCCGATAATCTCAGCCCGGCCGATGACGAACTCGGCCCGGTTTCGCCACACACTGTCCTCGGTGTAGCCGGACGCCACCTTTTCCGGGTCGCGCCCGTTCCAGGCATCTTCGGCCAGCCGTGCCTTTTGCGCGGCGGATTCAGCGGTAAAGGGCGGCAGAGGCGGGCGGCTCATGATCTTTAATGCTCCATCATTTATGGCCGCGGCGCGGTCGACGGCGCATTTGTACCGCTCGGTACAATTATCGTCAACGGGATTTCCGTGGGCTTATAGTTGCTCGGCTCGCAATTGCTCGGCGCTCTTTGCCGACAGCAGGCCCGGCGGCACGTCGAACACGGTTTTCGCGCCATACTGGTCCATCGAATGCATGCGGTGCACGGCGCGGGCGTAGGCCACCAGCACGCTAGAGGTGAATTCGGGGTTGCTGTCCAGCTTGAGGCCGTATTCGATCACTTGGGCATTCTTGGCCGAGGTATTGCCGCTGCGGATGACGAAACCGCCATGCACCATCGCCTGATGGTCGCGGGCCAGCTCTTCCGCGCTGATGAAGTTCACCACCGTGTCGTACTCGTCGAAATAATGCGGCATGGTGACGATGGTCTTGCGCACCGCCTCGGCGTCGGTACCCCTCCTGCAACACGACAAAGCATTCGCGCCGGTGTTTTTCGCGCGTCGAAAGCGGCGGGCGGGAAGCGCTGTGCACCCGGTCCACGGCCTCCTGAATTGGCCGCGTATACTGCACCGCCCCGGCAACGCCCGGCACGCGGCGAACGGCATCCGAATGGCCCTGGCTCAAGCCGTCGCCCCAGAACGTATCGGTCTGGCCATCCGGCAGCAGCGCCTCGCTCATGACGCGGTTGATGGAAAACATGCCGGGGTCCCAGCCCGCCGAGATCAGCGCCGTCTTGTTGTTGGCGCGGGCCGGTGCATCCACGGCGGCGAAATGCTCGGGAATGCGGGCATGCGTATCGAAACTGTCGACGGTGTTGAACAGCGCGGCGAATTGCGCGCCCTGCACAGGCAAATCTTCCTTGGAGCCGCCGCACAGGATCAGCACGTCGATCCGATCGGTATGGTTTTGCAGCGCCTCCATGCCGAAGACCGGCGTGGCGGACTGCAAGGGTTTCAGCTGTTCCGGCGGGCGGCGGCTGTAGATGCCGACAAGCTGCATGTCAGAATTCTTGTCGATGGCCGCCTCGACGCCGCGCCCGAGATTGCCATGGCCGGCGATGCCAATCCTGATCCGTTCAGCCATGATGACTGCCCCCTTCCTGCTTGTTTTTTCGATAATTTCTTGATGACGAAAATTACTGCCCGGCCAAGCCCTTCAGGCGGTAGAGCGCTTCCAGCGCTTCGCGCGGCGTCATCTCGTCAAGATTGAGCGAGCCGAGCGCCTCGCCCACCGCATCGTTCTTGACCGGGCTGGCGGACCTTGGGGCCTCGCGCTTGGCCGCTATCGAAAACAACGGCAAGTCATCCACCAGCCGGTCGGTCTTGCCCGAAACCTCGCCTTCCTCGAGCTGGTGCAGCACCTCCTTGGCGCGGGAAACCACCGCTTCGGGCAGGCCGGCAAGGCGGGCCACCTGTACGCCGTAGGAACGGTCGGCGGCGCCCTTGCCGATCTCGTGCAGGAAGACCACGTCGCCCTCCCATTCCTTGACCCGCATGGTGACATTGTGCAGGCGCGACAGCTTTCCCGCCAGCGCCGTCATTTCGTGGAAATGCGTGGCGAAAACCGCGCGGCAGCGGTTCTTCTCATGCAGGTATTCCACCGCCGCCCAGGCGATGGACAAGCCGTCATAGGTCGCGGTGCCGCGACCGATCTCGTCCAATATGACCAATGCGCGTTCGCCGGCCTGGTTGAGGATCGCCGCCGTCTCGACCATTTCGACCATGAAGGTCGAGCGTCCGCGCGCCAGGTCGTCGGAAGCGCCGACACGCGAAAATAGCCGGTCAACCACGCCGATATGGGCGCTCGTCGCCGGCACGTAGGAACCGGTCTGGGCGAGGATAGCGATCAGCGCGTTCTGACGCAGGAAGGTCGACTTACCGCCCATGTTCGGACCGGTCAGCAGCCAGATCGCGCCGGCCCCCCTACCCCCCTGGGCATCGCCTTCCGGTGACAGGTCGCAATCATTGGCGACAAAAGGCCCTTCGGCGGCGCGGCGCAGCGCCTGCTCGACTACCGGATGACGGCCGCCGACGATCTCGAAGGCGAGGCTGAAATCGACCAGCGGCCGGCACCAGTTTTCGCTTTCCGACAACAGCGCCAGCGCCGCCGAAACGTCGATCACGGCCAAGGCTTCGGAGCCGGCGCGGATCTTTTCCGCCTCGATGACCGCTTCCTTGACCAGCGCCTCAAAGACGGCCAATTCGATGGCCAGCGCGCGGTCGGCGGCATTGGCGATCTTGGTTTCCAGTTCCGCTAGCTCGGTGGTGGTGAAGCGCATGGCGTTGGCCATGGTCTGGCGGTGGATGAATTTGCCGCGCGCCGCATCGGTGCCCATCATGACCCCGGCGTGATTGGCGGTCACCTCGATATAATAGCCGAGCACATTGTTGTGCCGAATCTTGAGCGACTTGATGCCGGTCTCGTCGATCAGCCCACGCTCCAGCCCGGCGATAACCTTTCGCGATTCCGTCGCCAGCGAACGCATCTCGTCCAGTTCGGCGCGGTAGCCGACGCGCAGGAAGCCGCCATCGCGTTTCAGCAGCGGCAGTTCATCGCCGAGGGCTTCGGCGAAATGCTGACCGAGCGCCTCCGGCAGACCGGCAATCGCGGACATCGCCTGCGTCAGTTCCGCCGGCAAGCTCACATCCGCGAAAATATCGGCGATGGCGTGGGCCGCCTCGAAACCGGCGCGTAGCGCACCCAGATCGCGCGGGCCGCCCCGGTTGAGCGCCAGCCGGGTCAGCGCGCGCGGCATGTCGGCGACTCCCTTCAGCGCCTGCCGCACCGCCTGAGAAAGCCGCACTTCGGCGCGGAAGAACGACACCGAATCCAAACGCGCCGCAACCGCCGCCGGATCGGTCAGCGGCGCCATCAGCCGGTCGGCCAGAAGTCGTGCGCCGCCACCGGTGACCGTGCGGTCGATGGCCTTGAACAGCGAGCCCTCGCGGCTACCGGAAAGCGTGCGCAGCAGTTCCAGATTGGCGCGCGTCGCCGGATCGATGAACAGGCTCGCGCCCTGCTCCTCGCGTTCGGGGCGCGACAGCGGCGGGCGCTCGGCCTTCTGCGTCTTCTCGACATAGGCGATAATGCCCGACACGGCCGAAAGCTCGGCGCGGGAAAAGGTGCCGAACGAGTCCGGCGTCGCCACTTCGAAGAAACGCGCGATACGCGCGGGAGCAGAAGCAGAATCGAACAGGCTGGGTGGCTGCGGGCTGGCGACGCGGCCGATCACGTCGAACACCGGCTTCAGTTCGGCGTCGTAGAACACCGGCTCGGCGACGATCAGCTCGCGCGGATCGACGCGGAAAATGTCGGCGAGCAGGCGTTCGGCCGTGGTTTCGGCCACGCGGAACGCGCCGGTGGAAATGTCGATCCACGCCAGCGCAAAGGCGGAATCACTTGCGCCCTTGACCCGTCCCAGCGCCATCAAAAAACTGGATTCCGACGGCGCTAGCAGCCTGTCCTCGGTGATGGTGCCGGGCGTGACCAGCCGCACGACATCGCGGCGCACCACCGATTTGGAGCCGCGCTTGCGCGCTTCGGCCGGGTCCTCGATCTGCTCGCAGACGGCGACGCGAAAACCCAGCCCGATCAGCTTCTGCAGATAGTCGTCGGCGGCATGGACCGGCACGCCGCACATCGGAATGTCGTTGCCCTGATGCTTGCCGCGCTTGGTCAACACGATGCCAAGTGCCGCACTCGCCTGTTCCGCGTCCTCGAAGAACAACTCGTAGAAATCGCCCATGCGATAGAACAGCAGCGAATCCGGGTTCGCCGCCTTGATCTCAATGAACTGCTCCATCATGGGTGTCACGCCGCCTATGGCGGCTGGCATCGGCGTGACGGGTGCGGCATCCGTGCGGATCGGGGTTTCGTCGTTCAAGAAACTGTTTCCAAAGATTTCAGGTGGCATTGGCTTGGCGGTTTACGTTTGCAAAGTGTAGCCTTAATCGGGAACACTCCACAACGAAACGCACAGACCGTGGGAACCCCTGCGGGAGGAAAGAACGAATATGGCACGCAAAGACCGGCACACCGAGCAGGGCCCCTCCGTCAGCGCCGAGGAAGCGCTGGAATTCCACGCCATGGGCCGGCCGGGCAAGCTGGAAATCGTGCCGACCAAGCCGATGGCGACGCAACGCGACCTGTCGCTCGCCTATTCGCCGGGTGTCGCCGTGCCGGTGCAGGCCATCGCCGACGATCCGTCCCGCGCCTACGACTACACCACGCGCGGCAACATGGTCGCCGTCATCTCCAACGGCACCGCCATTCTCGGCATGGGCAATCTCGGCGCGCTCGCCTCCAAGCCGGTGATGGAAGGCAAGGCGGTGCTGTTCAAGCGCTTCGCCGATGTCGACGCCATCGACCTCGAGGTCGACACCGAGGACGCCGACGCCTTCATCAACTGCGTGCGCTATCTCGGGCCTTCCTTCGGCGGCATCAACCTGGAAGACATCAAGGCGCCCGAATGCTTCATCATCGAGCAGAAGCTGCGCGAACTGATGGACATTCCCGTCTTTCACGACGACCAGCACGGCACCGCCATCATTTCGGCCGCCGGCCTGATCAACGCGCTGGAGATCACCGGCCGCGACATGAAGACGACGAAGATGGTCTGCAACGGCGCGGGCTCCGCCGGCATCGCCTGCATCGAATTGATGAAAGCGATGGGCTTTGCGCCCGAAAACATCACGCTGTGTGACACCAAGGGCGTGGTCTACCAGGGCCGCACCGAGGGCATGAACCAGTGGAAGTCGGCGCATGCGGTGAAGACCGAGGCGCGCTCGCTAGCCGACGCCATGGACGGCGCGGACGTGTTCCTCGGCCTGTCGGCCAAGGGCGCGCTGACGCCCGACATGCTGCGCTCGATGGCCAAAAACCCGATCATCTTCGCCATGGCCAACCCGGACCCGGAAATCACGCCCGAGGAAGTCGCCGAGGTGCGCACCGACACCATCATGGCCACCGGCCGCTCGGACTATCCGAACCAGGTCAACAACGTGCTCGGCTTCCCCTACATCTTTCGCGGCGCGCTCGACGTGCGCGCGACCACCATCAACGACGCCATGAAGATCGCCGCAGCCCATGCGCTGGCCGATCTCGCCCGCCAGGACGTGCCCGACGACGTCGCCGCCGCCTATCAGGGCAACCGGCCGAAATTCGGCCCGACCTACATCATCCCGGTGCCGTTCGACCCGCGCCTGATCTCGGCCATTCCGGTCGCCGTCGCCAAGGCGGCAATGGAGAGCGGCGTTGCCGGCAAGCCGATCCTCGACCTCGACCGCTACGCGCAGGAACTGTCCGCCCGCCGCGACCCGATCGCCTCGACGCTGCAGCGCATCTATGACCGCGTGCGTCGCCAGCCCAAGCGCATCGTCTTCGCCGAGGGCGAGGAAGAGCAGGTCATGCGCGCCGCCGTGTCCTATGTGAACCAGCGCCTCGGCACCGCCATCCTGCTCGGCCGCGACGAGGTCATCAAGGAAAACGCCAGGAATTCCGGCGTCGATCTGGACAAGCCCGGCATCGAGATCATCAACGCCCGCCTGTCGCGCCGCAACGAGGCCTATACCGACTATCTGTACGAGCGCCTGCAGCGCCAGGGTTTTCTGTTCCGCGACTGCCAGCGGCTGATCAACAACGACCGTAACCACTTTGCCGCCTGCATGGTGGCGCTGGGCGACGCCGACGGCATCGTCACCGGCGTCACCCGCAACTATTCGACGGCGTTGGAAGACATCCGCCGCGTCATCGACGCGCGCCCCGGCCACACCGTCATCGGCGCTTCCATCGTGTTGGCGCGCGGGCGCACGGTGATCGTCGCGGACACCGCCGTGCACGACATGCCGGACGCCGTGCAGATCGCCAACATAGCCGAGGAAGCCGCCAATTTCGCTCGCCGCATGGGCTATGAGCCGCGCGTGGCCATGCTCGCCTACTCGACCTTCGGCCATCCGCAGGGCGAACGCTCGGAGAGAATACAGGAGGCGGTAAAAATCCTGGATAAACGCCGGGTCGACTTCGAGTATGACGGCGAAATGGCCGCCGACGTGGCGCTGAACCCGCGCGCCATGGCGCAATACCCGTTCATCCGCCTGACCGGGCCGGCCAACGTGCTGGTGATGCCCGCCTTCCACTCCGCCTCTATCTCGACGCGCATGCTTCAGGAACTCGGCGGCTCGACCGTCATCGGCCCGCTACTGGTCGGCCTCAACAAGCCGGTGCAGATCGTGAATTTGAACGCCAAGGACAGCGACATCGTCAATATGGCCGCTATCGCTGCCTATGCGGGAACGTGAGGGGAGGCGATCTGGCATCACGGACGAACCCCGGACAGCCTCCGCTTCGCTCAGGCGCAGGCTTCCGGGCGACGCCGCTACGGGCGTCTGGCCGATCATCGTCGTGGACGATTGAGTGACCGGGCTCACATTGGCGTCGGTCTTGGCCGGCATTTACGTGCGTTACGGGGCCGTCCTCAGCGCCCCATCGTGTAGAATTCGTTGTTGGGGCGCATGCTGGTCACGTTCGCGAGCCGGTTCGACATGCCGAAAAACGCCGAGATTGCACCGATGTCCCAGATGTCGTCTTCGCTGAAACCATGCTTCTTCAAGGCCTCCATGTCCGCGTCTCCAACCTCGTAGGCCTGGAACGAGACCTTCATCGCGAAGTCGAGCATCGCTCTCTGGCGCGGCGTGATGTCGGCCTTGCGGTAGTTGATCGCGATCTGGTCGGCAATCAGCGGATCCTTGGCGCGCACGCGCAGGATCGCCCCATGCGCCACCACGCAATACTGACATTGGTTGGCGTTGCTGGTGGCAACCACGATCATTTCGCGCTCCGCCTTGGTGATCGGACCCGGCTTGTCCATCAACGCGTCGTGATAGGCCATGAAGGCGCGGAACTCATCGGGCCGATAAGCAAGCGTCAAGAAAACGTTGGGCACGAAACCCGACTTCTCCTGAACGGTCAGGATACGCTCGCGGATGTCGTCGGGAAGGTCCTTGATCTCGGGTACCGGAAAGCGGCTGATCGCTGGTTCTGTCATGGTGTCACTCCGTTATTCGGCCGCGAGCGCGGCCAGTTTTTCTGAATAGATTTCGAAGGCGTCGCCGGCATCGCCTTCATAGGGCTCCACCTGGACGAGACAGGTATGGGCCGAACAGCCCTGCCCGAATTGCGAGGTGCCGATATCGAGCGTCAACACGTTGGGGTTGCCGGCCATCTCCAGGCCGCTATTGCCCATGGGGGTGAACCACGCGCCGGTTGGCAGCACGATTACCTCGGCGCGCACCGTATCGGTGACCCAGGCGGTGGCAAGGGTCGCCCCGCGTTCGTTCCAGATACGGATCGTCGCGCCGTCCTCGATGTCGAGCCGGGCGGCGTCCTCAGGGTTGATGCGCGCCAGCTCGCGCCCGTTGCGCTTCATGGCCAGGCTGGCGTCGCCCGTTTCAAGCTGGCTGTGAAGCCGGCCCTCCGGCTGGTGGGATATGAGGTGAAGCTGGTTCGGCGCGCTGGCGTTGCCCAGCCATTCGGCAGGCTCGATCCAGGACGGATAGGCGCGGCAATCGGCATAGTCGAGGCGCGCCAGCGTCTCGCTGCCGAGCACGATCTTGCCGCTTTCGGTTTTGAGAGCGAATTCTTCGGGAAGCCGGCGAAAATCGGCCAGATAGGTATGATCCCGGCGGGTCGGGCAACGCGCATAGCCGGTTTCCCAGAAGGTTTCGAAATCCGGCATTTCGAAGTCGAGGCGCGTTTGTGCGTCGCTGCGGCTGATCTCGTAGAGATGGCGCAGCCATCCCATCTCGTCGCGGCCCTCGTTGAAGGCGTCGCCGACGCCGAGTTTTTCGGAGATGGCGTTGAAGATGTCGAAGTCGGAGCGCGCTTCGCCCAGCGGATCGATCGCCTTGTGCATGGCGATGATGAAATCCGACCGGCGGTTGCCGGCCATGTCGTTGCGCTCGATCGATGTCGAAGCCGGCAGCACGATGTCGGCGCGCTGCGCCGTGGCGGTGAACATCGGGTCTTGCACGATGATCGTTTCGGGCCGCGTCCACGCTTCTTCGAGACGGTTCAGGTCCTGATGATGGTGAAACGGGTTTCCGCCGGCCCAATAGACAAGCCGCACATCCGGATAGCTGCGGGTCGCCCCTTCATAGGTGAACTGGTCGCCCGGATTGAGCAGCATGTCGCTGATACGGGCCACGGGAATGAAGCTGTCGATCGGCTTGGCCCCTTGCGGGATCGCGGGCGAGCGGCCCTGATTGATCTGCGCGCCGACGCCGCCGAGCGAGCCATAGCCATAGCCTACGCCGCCGCCCGGAAGCCCGATCTGGCCGATGATCGAGGCCAGGCCGAGGGCTGCCCAGAATGGCTGTTCCCCGTGATGCGCGCGCTGCAGGCTCCAGCTCACTGTCAGCATGGAGCGCGTCTTTACCAGTTCGCCAGCCAGTGCGGCGATCTCGTCGCGGCCAAGGCCGGTGATGGGGGCGGCCCAGGCGGCATCCTTGCGCTGGCCGTCGAGGCTGCCGTCGAGATAGGCGAGCAGGCGTTCCGAGCCACTGGTGCAGCGGGCGAGAAAATCGCGGTCGTGCCGGTCGTTCTTGAGGATTTCGCCGGCAAGGCCGAGCATCAGGGCGGCGTCCGTGTTCGGGCGGATGGGCCACCACTCAGCGCCCGCCCAGTCGGGCATATCGTCCTTGAGCGGCGAAACAAGAATGATCTTCATGTCGCGCGCCGCCATCTGCTTGAGATGGCCTTCCAGGGAGTGGGCGCCAAGACCGCCGGCCTCGACCTGCGCCGTGCGCGGTGCAAGCGCGCCGAACACGACGAGCGTTTCGGTATGTTCGACAATCGTGTCCAGTGTGTTGGCCTGCCCGCCGCAGGCGTCTTCGTTGCCGAGCGTATGGCGCAGGATCACCGGTCCGGCGGCGATGGAATAGGTGTCGACATGACCGGTATAGCCGCCGGCAAGGTTCAGCGTGCGCTTCAGGAGAGAGGAAGCATGATGAAACCGGCCGCAGCTCGCCCAGCCATAGGAACCGGCGAAGATGGATGCGTTGCCATGCGCGCCAGAGACGCGTCGGATTTCGCCGGCAACGAGGTCGGTCGCCTCATTCCAGCTCACGGGCACGAATTTTTCCGAGCCCCGCCCGCGGCGGTCGCTTTTCTCGCGGGCTTCCAGCCATCCCTGCCGCACCAGCGGCTGCAGCACGCGGCGATCGGGCTTGGCCCATTCGCGCACGGAATCGATGATCGGCGACGGCGCCGGGTCGTGCTCGAACGGCTCCACGCCGACGATCTCGTTGTTTTCCACGAGGATCGTGTAAGCGCCCCAATGGCTGCAATGTGAGTAGCGCTGGATGGTCATGGCGTTGTTCCGGAGATCGATGTTTCTGTCCTAAAGTACGGCCTCTATCAGAAACGGTCCCTTGCGGCCGCACGCGGCGCGCAGAAGATCGGAGAATTGTTCGGCACTTTCGGCGCGCGCGCCCTCCACACCCATCGCGGCCGCCAATCCGACCCAATCGAGAGCGGGGTCGACCAGATCGAGCATCCGGCTTGCGTTCACGCCGGGCGCGCCGGCGCCGACATTCTTCAACTCGCCATGCAATATCTGGTAGCGCCGGTTGGCGAAGACGATGGTCACGACGTCGAGGCGCTCGCGCGCCTGCGTCCACAGCGCCTGCACCGTGTACATGCCGCTGCCGTCGGCCTGAAGGGTGACGACCTTGCGATCCGGGCAGGCGATTGCCGCGCCGGTGGCGAGCGGAAGGCCTATGCCGATCGCGCCGCCGGTAAGCTGCAGGAAATCATGCGGTTCAGCGCCATAGGTGTAGCGGAAAAAGTCGCGTCCCGACGAAACCGACTCATCGCACACCACCGCATTGGCCGGCATGTGACGGGCAAGTGCTATGGCGATTGCCTCCTTGGTCAGCGTACCGGTCGGCATGTCCGGCAACTGCCTTGGCGTTAGCCTCGGCATCGTGCCGGCCACGCCGACCTCATCGGCAAGACCGGCAATCGCCGCCGCCAGATCCTGTTCCGGCTCCGCCAGCACCAAGACTTCGCAACCCTGCGGCAGCATCACGCTCGGCTTGCCGGGATAAGCGAAAAAGCCGACAGGCGCCTTGGCGGCGATCAGGATCACCTGCTCCGTCTCGGCAAAGGCGGCGACAGCCTGATCGATCACATAGGGAACCCGGTCGAGCGCGACGCGGCCGGCACCTCGTTGCATGCGTCCGTTGGCCTGCTGCGCCATCAGGCGCGCGCCGGTCTTCTGGGCGATCCGGTCGAGTGTCTCGAGTTGCGCCTCGCGCAGTGCCCGGCCACCCACCAGAATGGTGGTGCGGCGTCCGTTGCGCAGCGCTTCAGCCGCCCCGACTATGCGCGCGGCTTCAGGCTTGCCCGGCGATGCGATTTCGATGGCCGAGGGTTTTGCGCCATGTTCCACCTCGCCCCAGGCCGCGTCGGCATGCAGGATCAGCGTGGCGATCTGGCCGGGTTGCGCGCGCGCGGTGCGGATCGCTTCTTCCGTGCGCGGACCGACCGCGTCGGCCGTGGCCGCGCGCTCGACCCAGTGCGACATCGGGCGCGCCAGCGATTCGATGTCGGATGTGAGGGGGGCATCGTATTGGAGGTGATGGGTCGCATGGTCGCCGACGATATTGACAATCGGGGTGCGGGCGCGCCGCGCATTATGCAGGTTGGCGAGGCCGTTCGCCAGGCCCGGCCCCAGATGCAGAAGCGTGGCCGCCGGCTTGTCGGCCATGCGGGCATAGCCGTCCGCAGCCCCCGTCACCACGCCTTCGAAAAGACCGAGCACGCAGCGCATGCGCGGCTGCCGATCGAGGGCGGCGACGAAATGCATCTCCGACGTGCCGGGGTTGGCGAAACACACATCGACGTCGTTTACGAGCAGGGTTTCGCACAGGAGATCGGCGCCATTCATCGCATAAGGTCCTTCATCGGCAGAGCCTTGTCGCCGAGGTCGGCGATCTCCTGCCAGAACGGTTCTAGCGCGTCGATCAGACGCGCGAAAAGGCGATATTTGGTCTCGGCGTAGTCGTACCTCGCGCCTTGCGGCTCGGCCCATGCATCCGGCGCTCCGCGCCAGCCCTCCGCGACCGCCTCCGGCGACATTTGATGGATGAAGCGCGCGCCAACCATAGCGAGGCCGCGCAAGCCGGAATTGCCGCCCGTATTGCACGCCACCTTCTGTCCCATAAGCGTGGCGAGAAAGCCGGCGAAGTGGGTATCCGCCGCAAGCCCGCCACCCAGCGCCAGCATGCCAGCCGGCGCGTTCATCATGTCATGGCTCCTGCGGGCGATGAACGCCAGCGCTTCCCGTCCCGCCCAGGCGATCTCGGCCGGGCTGGTATCGGCCGTCATGCCGAACAAGGCGCCGCTGGCATAAGGCGTCGTGATGGGCGCGCGCTCACCGCCCGGCTCAAAGAAGGGATGGAGGATCAGCGAGGAATAGGCGGGTTCGCTCGCGTCAGGCGGGCTGGCCAGTTTGTCGCGCAGATGCTTGAGCAGCGTCGCGCCGTTGAAGCTTGGGTGGAAGCACAGATAGCCCTCGCCCAGCGCATAGGGCTGGATCATCGCGCCAGCCGGCTTTTTGCGCATTTGCGCCGGGTCGGTGAGGTAGCAGGCATGGATGGCGCTGGTCCCGAAAATGGAGGCGCGCGTAACCTCGGGCGTGCTGCCGAGGCCAAGCCCGATCAGCGTCGCCTGTACGTCGCCGGGCCCGAGCAGCACCGGCGTACCGGCGGCTACGCCGAGAGCGCCGGCAGCCTCTGTGGAAAGCACCGCGCGGCACTCGGCGATGGACCCCAACTCCGGCAAAAGCTCGATGCCGCGCGCCAGACCGAGAGCCTGCTGGATCACAGGCGAGGTCTTACCGCTGCGCCAACTGCCCCAGACCTGAAGCACGGCGCTCGGTTCGGCCTTGAGTTCTCCGGTCAGCGCGAAGAACAGCCATTCCTTCGCGCGCAACACATGGGCGACGCGCGCCAGGCGTTCGGGTTCGTTTTCGGCCAGCCAGTGGAGATGCAGGCTTTGCGAGGCTGCGGTGGGACGCGCGCCCGTCACTGCCTCGATGGCGGCGAAAGCCTCGCCATCCGCCTGCAGCCGCGCGGCCAGCGCCCGGCATCGCCCGTCGAGCCAGGTGATGGCGTTGCCGACCGGCAGCATGTCGCTGCCCAGAGGCCAGAGCCCATCGCCCTGCCCGGTCACCACGATCCCCGCTACATCGCCGTCGATCCTGGCGATGCAGGCCTTCAGCACGGCGAAAGCATCGGCGCGCGTTACCGCCATGTCCTGTTCGACATGCGCGCCCTGCCGGCGCAAGGCGGTGTTGTCGCCCTGCGCACTCGACACCATTTTGCCCGCCCCGTCGAAGGCGGCGGCCTTGACGGTGGTGGTGCCCGAATCGAGGCAGACGAGGAAGGATGTCATGGGGTCACGAGGCCTGGCGCAACCCCTCCAGCGCCGTCGAGCTTTGCTGGCCGTAGGTCTTGAACTTCTCCAGGACCGCCGCGATCTGCTCGTCGCTAAGCACCGGCGGTTCACCAAACGGCAGGCACAACAGATACTGGTGCGCAAGCTCCTCCACCGTGACCGCCAGCGCCAACGCCCGCGCGACAGAGACATGCGCAGCGATCACACCATGATGCGCCATCAGGCAAGCGCGGCGCCCTTCGAGCGCCTTGACCACCTGGTCGGCCAGTTCCTGCGAGCCGAATATCTCGTAGGGCGCACAACGGATGGTCGATCCTCCAGTTGCGGCGATCGCATAATGGATGGCCGGAATGGCCTTGCCGAGGATGGAGACGCTGGTGGCGTGGGTGGAATGGGTATGCACCACGGACTTCAGATCGGGCCGCGCCTGCAGAATGTCGCGGTGGAAGCGCCATTCGCTGGACGGCAGCACATCGCCTCCGAAAGTAGCGTCCCACTTCATCGCCACGACATGCTCGGGCTCGAGCTTGTCGTAGGGAATGCCGGTGGGCGAAATCAGAAAACCGTCGCCATGGCGCACGCTGATATTGCCCGCAGTGCCCTTGTTGATGCCCAGCCGGTTCATGTTGCGGCAGGAGTCGATGACCTCTTTACGCAGCGCAAGTTCTTCGCTTGTCATGTGACGCGCGTCCTTTCTATTTCGCCGGGTGAAGCGGCGGTTGACCCTGGAGAATGAGATCGATGTCCTCGGCGATCATGTCGGCGGCCTTGGTAATGGAGTATCGCGACGCGCCGGCGATATGCGGCGAAAGCGTTACGTTGGGCAACTTCAAAAGTGGCCAGTCGGCCGGCGGCGGCTCGGGCGCAAAAGTGTCGAGCGCCGCGCCCTTCAGGTGCCCCGAAACCAGCGCGTCGTAAAGCGCCTCGTAGTCGAGCACCTGGCCGCGTGTGGTGTTGACGAGATAGGAGCCGGGCTTCATCGCCTCGATCTGGGTACGGCCAACCATGCCCTTGGTCTGCGGCGTGACGCGCGGATGCAGCGTCAGCACGTCGACCTGACGCACGAGATCCTCGAAATCCACCTTCTCGATGCCAGCGGCCCGGTCTTCGTCGCTCAGTTCCTTGAAAGGGTCGGAAAACACGATCTTGCAGCCGAAGGGGCGAAGCAGGCGCGCCACCCGCATTCCGATATCGCCATAACCGACGATGCCGACGCTCAATTCGCAAAGTTCCGGCCCGGTATGGTCGAAATGGTAGAAGTCGCGCTTGAACTCGCCCTCGCGAACCGAAAGATGCCCGCGGATCAGGTTGCGTGTTTCCGCCAGCAGCGAGGCGACGGTGAATTCGGCCACCGCCGATGCGTTGCGGCCAGGCGTGTTGACGACCGTAATGCCGCGCTCACGCGCCGCCGGCATCTCGATATTGACCGGCCCGCCGCGCGAAACGGCGATGATGCGCAGGCGCGGCGCATGGTCGAGGCTCTCGGCGGTGATGGGCGCGAGATGGGTGACCAGAATGTCGACGTCGGAAAGAAACTCGAAATAATCCTCCGGCCGGCCGACGAACTCGGCAACGGGCAGGTGCGGATCGTGCTTGGTCGACACCAGTTTCAACGGCCAGTCGAGCTGCATATGCTTGAAGCGCAGCGCCCGTCCGGGCATTCGTGCCGAAAAAGCCTTCTCGAAAAAGGACGGCTGCATGAAGCCGTCGCCGATGATGCCGACCGTCAGGGTCTGCGTGCTTGCCAGGTTGTTCATGTCTTCAAATCCTCATGCGCGCTTGGCGGTGGGCGCGTCCGTCAGGCCCGGAAGCACGTCGCGGAAGCGCTCGCCTTCGATCTTGCGTTCGGACAGGATCTCGGCGGTGTGTTCGGCAAATGCCGGCGGAGCCTTGCGATAGGAGGCCGGCGTGCGCGACATCTTGATCGGACTGCCCGTGCCGCGATACGGCCCGATATCCACCACCATCTCGCGGTGCTTGGTATGGGCGTCGTCCACCACCTGGTCGATCGAGCGCACCGCGCCGCAGGGCACACCGGCCTGGATCAGGCGGTCGGCGATGGCAACGCAGTCGAAACCCGCGAGGGCGGCCTCCAGTTCGACCTTCAGCGCGTCGCGATGGATGTTGCGCTCGCCATTGGAGAGGAAGCGGGGGTCGGTGGGTAAATCGGGCCGCTCGATGACGGTGCACAACGTGGCAAACTGGCGGTTGTTGCCGACCGCCAGAAAGATCGGATCGGTGCGCGTGGCGAACGTGTCATAGGGGCAGATATTCGGGTGCGCGTTGCCCGAAGGCTCGGCTACCTTGCCCGACAGATAATAGTTCGGCAGGTGCGGGTGCAGCAGCGAGATGCCGCAATCGTAAAGCGCCGTCTCGACGAACTGCCCCTTGCCGCTCACCGAGCGCTCGTTGATCGCCATCAAGATGCCGATCACGGCGTTGAGCCCTGTCACCATGTCAACGACGGGAAGGCCTACGCGCAGCGGCTTTCCGCCGAGTTCGCCGTTCACGCTCATGATGCCGGTAGAGGCCTGGATGGCGGCGTCGTAGCCCGGCAGTCCACCCAGGGGACCGTCGCTGCCGAAACCGGAAACCCGACAATGGACAAGCCGGGGAAATCGCTGGGAAAGTTCCTCATAGGAAAGACCCCAGCGTTCCAGCGTGCCGGTCTTGAAATTCTCGATGAAGACGTCCGCGTCTTCCAGAAGCACAAGCAGAAGCTCCCGGCCGGCCGGCTGGGCCAGGTCGAGCGCCATGCCGCGCTTGTTGCGGTTGAGGCCGAGGAAATAGCTTGCCGTACCGTCGAGGAAGGGCGGACCCCAACCGCGCGTTTCGTCGCCCGCCGGTGGCTCGATTTTGATCACGTCGGCTCCGTGATCGGCCAGGACCTGTCCCGCATAGGGGCCGCCGAGAACGCGGCTCGCGTCGACGACTTTGAGATTGGCCAGTGAACCGGTATCGAATTGCATTGCTTTTCCAGTCATGTCACGCCGCAGGCTCGGCCCTGCTTTCCAGTTCTTCGCGCAATTGGCCGGCGAAATCGGGATAGGTTTCGGAAAGTTCGTCCAGCACGCGCCCGCGCAACAGGCTCAGGACTTCCGCGTCGGGCAGCGCCGTGCTTGCCGGCGCGGCCTCATGCTCGAAGGCAAAGCCGGTCGTGGCCTTGATCTCGGCCAGGTCGTGGCCGGGATGCACGCTTTCCAGCTTGAAGCCGGGCTTCGTCTTGTCGAAGCTGAACAGGCCTTTGCCGGTCAAAAGCGCATAGGGACCGCCGGTGCGATAGACACCTTCTTCGCTGACGCCGGGCGCGCTGATGAAATCGACCTTGTCGACGAAGACGCGCGGGCTGTGTTCCTCGCGAAACAGGATGACGCGCGGCACCACGAAATAAAGGTAGGCCGAGCCGAAGGAGCCGGGCCAGCGCACCTTGGACTGCGGGTAGTCGCCGACGCCGACGAGATTGACGTTGGCGTGCCCGTCGATCTGGCCGCCGCCCAGGAAGAAGGCGTCGATACGCCCCTGTCCCGCGCAGTCGAAAAGCTCGGCCGATCCGTTGGTGAAGAAATTGTGCTCCACCGAGCCCAGGATCGAGATGCGCACGCGCGGCGCGCCCGCTTTTTCCTTCAGCGCGCGCAGCAGCATCGCGCCGGCCGCCGGGATCGGGGAGGAAGCGCCGACCGCGACATGGCGTACGCCGTCGAGCAATTTCGCGATGGTGCAGATGAGGGTTTCGCGCGGAAGAACCTTGCTCATTGCGCAGGCTCCATTTTCCGCGAAGCCATATAATCGTGAAAACCCTGGTCGGTGCGGGCCATGCCGGCGTAACGGACAAGTTCGGCCGTGTCGGGCGGGTATTCGCCCCAGAGCCCGTAGGGCGATGCGCCTTTCGGGGCGAGCGCGATGGAATCGACATAGAGCGCCGGCAGCGTGCCGGCAGCGAGCGTCTCGTCGGCGAGCAGGCTTTTCTCCACGATGCGTTCCACCGTGACCAGCGTGATTTTCGAGGCATAGGCCATGGCCGCGAGTTCGCGGCGGCGGCCGATCCAGACATTGCCGAAGCGGTCGGCCATGGGGGCATGGAAGATGGCGACGTCGGGGTGGATCGCCGGCACCAGCACGATCGGGTCCTGCGCCTCGGCAAAGGGGTTGTCGATAACGAGCCAATCCTTACGGTTGGCCAGGACATCGGTGCCGATCAGGCCGCGAATGGGCTGAAACGGGTTTCCCTTCTGCGCCGCCAGCAGGCCGGCATGGATGGCCGGGCACGTGGCGTCCATCAGGCGTATCGAGCCGTCCTTCACCGCCTGGTTGAAGCGCGGCGCGCCGCCGGCCTCGCCAAGCGAAACGGCGCTCGTTTCCACCGTCGCGACAAGGCCGGCGCCGATGAGTTGATCGACCTGAAGCCCGCCGGTCGGGACGCAGACGAGATGCAGACCGCCTGCGCCATGCTCGATGATCGGCTGCGTCATCGCCATCGACACACCGGCATAATCGACCGGCAGCGCGAGCTTTGCGCCCGGCTCGATTCGGCTTGCCATCGCCTTCAGCTCACTCAGCAGTTCCGCCTCCCGCCAAAAATCCAAGCTATGTTCTATATTGTAGAACACGTTTCTAAAAATTAGAATAAGCGCGATTGAGCGACGCTGTCAACGCACCTCATGCGCCGCTGCCGCGAAGGCAGCAGACCCGAACGGCGCGTGCGTGGCGCGAATGCGTTTCATGGGAACCTGCGGCGCCGGAACTGGAATTTAGCAGGCGGCCGCACGCTTGCAAACGTCCCGCATCGGTGGCTCCTCCTATGAGGCGGCTGCACCGCAACGCGCTTTTCGGCAGCAGTGGACAAGGAGAGAACCAGCTATCTCCGCCAATTTCCGTTCGGTGCCATGCGGCAAAACGTTGCTCCGGCCACCTGCCCACCGGGGCTTGGCGATGACTCTGCTTGACAAGCTAAAAACGCCGACAGATGATAAATACAGAATGCCGTTCTATAATATGGAACAGCGGAGAAAGATGATGACAGTCAGTTTGGCCCAGCGCAGCGAGAGTGGAGACATGTCGGCCTCCAGCGGTCGCGATTCCCGGCAGGTGATCGGGAGTAGCATCGCCGTCAGGGGCGTCGTCAAGACGTACGGCAATTTCCATGCTGCCGATCACATCAGCATCGATATCCAGCCCGGCGAGTTCATCACATTGCTCGGCCCTTCGGGGAGCGGAAAGACCACGCTGCTCAACCTCGTCGCCGGCTTCCAGAAGCCGAACGAGGGCGAGATCCTCGTTGACGGCAAGGAGATTCAAAGCGTTCCTCCGCATCGCCGCGGCTTCGGCATGGTCTTTCAGAGCTATGCGCTTTTCCCCAACATGACGGTGACCCAGAACGTCGCTTTCCCGCTGCGCATGGCCGGCGTCGACCGTGCGACGACCGAGCGCCGCGTCGGCGAAACGCTGGAGATCATGCGGCTTTCCGAGCATGCGGCGAAGATGCCCTCGCAGATGTCCGGCGGACAGCAACAGCGCGTCGCGATCGCCCGCTCCATCGTCATGCGGCCCAGGGTGGTGCTGATGGACGAACCGCTGAGCGCGCTCGACCGCCGCCTGCGCGAATCGATCCAGATCGAGATTCGCGACCTGCACCAGACGCTCGGCAGCACCATTCTTTTCGTCACCCACGACCAGGGCGAGGCCCTGACCATGAGCGACCGCATCGCGGTCCTCGAGAGCGGCAAGATCGTGCAGATCGGCACGCCGGTCGAGATTTACCGGCATCCAACGAACCGCTTCGTGGCGTCGTTCGTCGGCGAAAGCAACCTTGTGGATGCCGAGATCGTGCAGAAACGCGGCTCGACCGTGACGCTCAAGAACCGCGCCGGCTATACTTTCGAGGCCGAGACCCGCGACGCGGCCAGTGTCGGCCGCGCCACCGTTCTGGTCCGCCCCGAGCGCATCACGATCAGCGACGAACCGGCCCTGAACACGATCCCGGTGACCGTTACGTCCGCGCTGTTCCTGGGCGAAATCCTGCGTATCGAAGTGCGGATGGAAGGCGGCGAAACACTGCTCATTCGCTGTTCAGACAGGTTCGACCGGGCATTGCCTTCGGTGGGCGATAAGCTCCATGTGGGCTGGCGCGCGGAAGATTGCTGGGTGCTTTCGTGAGTGCGTCCGCCGTCATGGGTGATGCGCGAAAACGGCCCGTGAGCCTGCGCGCACGCTTCGGCAACCCGACATGGCTGCTTGTGCCGGCCACCCTGTTTCTCGCCTTCATCTATCTGCTGCCACTGATCGACCTCACCCGCATCAGCCTCAGCGGCCCGACGCCGTGGGTGTATTTCGACCGCGTCTTCTCGGTGCCGCTCTACTGGGACTCGCTGGTGCGCACCATGGGCATTTCGCTCAGCGTCGCCGTATTGTGCGCCATCTTCGGCTATCCGACAGCCCTGCTTATTCACCGCACCCGCGGCTGGGTACAGGTCGCCGTCGCGGTGAGCATCACCCTTCCCTATTTCATCGCCATCCTTATCCGCACCTATTCGTGGATGGTGCTTCTCGGCCGTAATGGCCCGGTCAACAAATTCGCCGTCTGGCTCGGCATTTTCGACGGGCCGATGCACTTGCTTTTCAACCGTGGCGCGGTGTTGCTTGGCATGACGGCGGTGCTTTTGCCGATCATGGTGCTGTCGATCTATGCGAGTGTCGCGCGTCTCGACAGCAGCCTCACGCGCGCTGCCGCCGCCAGCGGCGCCGGGCCCCTGGCGGTTTTCTGGCGCGTCCTGTTGCCGCTGACATTTCCCGGCGTCGGCGCCGGCTTCCTGCTCGTCTTCGTCATGGGCATCGGCTTCTTTATCACGCCTACCCTGCTCGGTGGGCCGGGCGACCAGATGTTCGCCATGCACATCACGCAGCAGTCGAACTTCGTCAGCAGCGAAGGCTTCCTGCAGGCGCTCGGCGTCGTGCTGCTCGTCATAACCGTTATCTTCGTGGGCATTGCCGGCCATTTCCTGGGCTTCGAGTTCCTGTGGGGCGGCGGCCAGCTTAGCGGCAACGGTTCTACGAAAAAGCAAGCGAAGGAAGCCGGCGGGCGCATGGCCTCCGGACACACGCTTGGCACCGTGCTTGCCGACACTATCGGCTGGCCGATCCTGCGCGCACTCTCCGCCGCCCCCCGATGGCTCGGCGGCGCGACCGTTATTTCCAGCGGCCTCCTGGTCATCGCCATCCTGGTCGTGCCCATCATCGTCGTGATGGTCATTTCCTTTAGCGAGGCCAGTTTTCTGACATTTCCGCCACCCGGCTATTCGCTGCGCTGGTACGAGGAATTCTTCACGGACAAAGCCTGGGTCGAGGCCTTCAGGGATTCGCTGACTATCGCCGTCATTTCCGCGCTCATCGCCGTCGTGCTGGGGACGGCTGCGGCGATGGGCATCGTGCGCAGTTCCGTGCGCGGCAAGACGTTCATCATGCTGTTCCTGGTCAGCCCTGTGATCGTTCCGCCCGTTGTGCTCGGCCTGTCGCTCTACAGCCTCTATCTGCGCGTCGGCCTGGACGGCACAATAGGCGGGCTGGCGGCCGCCCATGCGATCGGCGGCCTGCCGATCGTCGTCGTCATCATCTGCGCCGCGCTGCAAAGCGTGGATCGCAATCTGGAGCGGGCGGCGGCCGTGCATGGTGCCTCGCCGCTCACCGTGTTCCGTACGGTGACGCTGCCGGCGATTGGTCCCGGCCTGGCGGCGGCGACCTTCTTCGCCTTTTTGCATTCCTTCGACGAACTGGTGCTTTCGCTGTTCCTGACCAGTCCCCGTCTGGTGACGCTGCCGCTCAAATTGTGGGCCGGCGTCAATTACGAACTCAGCCCCGTGCTGGCCGTCGTCTCCACGCTTGAGGTTTTCCTCGTCGTGGTCGGCATCATCCTTGCGCGCCCGGTACTGGCCCGTTCGCGCAAGCAAGTGTGAACCTCAGAACGCTCAATAGGGAGGAATATGGAATGACAAGATTTCGGACGTTCAAATCGCTCGCCGCGCGCTTCACGGCTATGGCTATCATCGTAGGGGCGGCCACGACAGCCCACGCCCAAAGCAATGAAGTCGTCATGCAGGACCCAGGCGGCCCGTATGGCGATGCCCTGCGCAAGGTGATGTATGACCCCTTCGAGGCCGATACCGGCATCGACGTCGTGCTCGTCCAGGAAGCCCGCAGCGGTCCGCGCATCAAGGCGCAGGTCGAAGCCGGCAAGACAGAATGGGACCTGACCTTCATCTTCGATCAGGAAACCAAGCTGCTCGGCGATTGCTGCCTTGCCGACATCGACTACGACAAGCTCTCCGACAGCGCCAAGAAGACGCTGGAGACCATGCCCGACAATCTGAAGCGTCCGAAGGGCGTCGCCCTTCAGGTCATCGGCGTCGGCATGGCCTACAGCACCGACAAGTACAAGGGCGACAATGTCCCCAAGGACTGGGCGGATTTCTGGAACGTCGAGAAGTTCCCCGGATCGCGCTGCATGCCGGCATGGCCACGTTTCGTCTTCGAGGCAGCCCTCATGGCCGATGGCGTGAAGAAGGAAGACATTTATCCGATCGACATGGAGCGCGCGCTCAAGAAGATCGAGGAAATCAAGCCTCACGTCACGAAATGGTGGACCACTTCCGCCCAGGGGCCGCAGCTGCTCCTCGATGGCGAGGCAGACATGTGCATGGCCTATACAAGCTCCATGAGCCTGCTTGCGCTCAAAGGCGCGCCGGTTGAAGTCAATTGGAACCAGGGCTTTGTCTATTACGACTTCTTCTCGATCCCGAAAGGCGCCCCGAATTACGACAACGCGCTGAAGCTTCTGTCCTGGCGTCTCGACGCGGAACTGGCGGCCAAGCTCACCTCGGCATATCCGGTAGCGCTGCCTTCGCCGTTGGTGTTCGAAAAGGCCGATCCCGCGGTCAGCCGCTACTGGGCCAACAATCCTGAAAACGTAAAGAAGGCCATTGAGTGGAGCCCGGATTTTTGGGGAGCCAAGTCGCCCGACGGCAACACCACCAATGAAGAATACGGACAGGAAAAGCTAAACGCTTTGCTCTCGCAGTAACTCGTAAGGGCGTTGGAGCGGCCGCGATCGCATGGTCGATCGCGGCCGCTCCTGCGGCGATGGACCGATGGCCAATACCGGCGGCTCATGGTAGAGGCCAAGTGTTCAGTCGAACGGATATTGGGGCGCTCCGCTACTTTGGCAATACATCGGATTTAATCGGAAACCGGAAAGTGATTCCGTGGCCCGGTGGCGGAAACTGCAAACTCGGCAAGAGATATGGATAAAGCCTTCATCAAGGGACTGCGTCTTCTCGAAACGCTGGCAGTGAGCGGCAACCCGCGTGGCGTCACCGATCTTGCAACTGAACTGGATTTCACCAAAAGCAACGTTCACCGGTTACTGACGACCCTGCAGGCGCATGGCTATGTCCGCCAGGTTCCGCCCAACAGCACCTACGAACTGACGACCAAGATCTGGCAACTCGGCAGCAATGTGATCCGCCGGCTCGACATCGTCCAGGTCGCCCGGCCCGCCATGACGGAACTCGCCGCGATCACGGGCGAAACGGTTCATCTGTCGGTCCTTGAAGGAACCGACGTCATCTATCTCGACAAGATCGAAAGCGCCCACCACATCCGGGCGCATACCAGCGTTGGCGCGCGCGCGCCGGCCTTCACCATGGCCACCGGAAAAGCCATGCTGGCGCATCTGCCTGACAGCTACCTCGAGCGCTTCGTTCCGCTTTTCAAGCGCTACACCGGCACCACGCGCTTGACGCTGGAAGAATTGCGCGAAGATGTAGAACTGGCGCGCCAGCAGGGCTATGCGGCCGTGCCGCATGGCGAGTGGCGCGAGGGCATCGCGGCCTGCGCCAGCGCCATCCTCAATCGCTCGGGTGAGGTCGTCGGCGCAATCGGCATGTCCGGCCCAGACACACGCATCAACCGCAAGCAATTGAAGCAGATGGCCGAGCACGTCGTGCACGCCGGCCGCACCATCAGTCTCGCGCTGGGCTACGTTGCCCGCGACTGATTTTTTTCGCTTTAAACCTGTATCAGAAACGGGGTTTGACGCGCACCGCGTCAAACTCCTCAGCTACGCCGCGCATCAATTGTCCTGACCTCAAGGCAAAAGACATGCCGCAGCATGCGAAACGTGCTCACCTGCCCCTGGCGGAGCATGGAAACGGCAGTCAGCGACCGCCGTTTCCGCAGTTCGTTCAGCCGTTGCGGCTTAGCTCGCCCAGCCGGAAACGGCCTTCGGCTCGAGGAACTCCTCGATACCCCATACGCCGCCCTCACGGGCGCGGCCGGAGGCTTTCACGCCACCGAACGGCGATCCGGCGGCGCGCGGCACACCGTTCATCTCGACCATGCCGGACTTCAGCTTGCGCGCCATGTGGTTGCGCTTCTCGCCGTCCTGCGTCTGCACATAGTTGGTCAGGCCGTAGGGCGTGTCGTTGGCGATGGCGACCGCATCGTCCAGCGTGTCGAAAGGAATGATCGAAAGCACCGGCCCAAAAATCTCTTCGCGGGCGATCGCCATGGAATTATCGACATCGGCAAA
This sequence comes from Mesorhizobium sp. A623, assembly GCF_054489405.1. Lineage (NCBI taxonomy): Bacteria > Pseudomonadati > Pseudomonadota > Alphaproteobacteria > Hyphomicrobiales > Phyllobacteriaceae > Mesorhizobium > Mesorhizobium sp. A623. Next base: position 107,483 of record NZ_JBTMXB010000001.1, on the reverse strand, counting down.
CACCGTCGGGCGCACGAAGTAACCGCGGTTGAGGCCGGCAGGGCGTCCAAGGCCGCCGGCTACAAGGCGGGCGCCCTCGTCGATCCCCGTGCGGATCATGTCCTGCACCTTGGTAAATTGTGCCTCGGAGGACAATGGACCGATGTGGTTGCCGCGCTTGTCGGCCGTATCTACCGCCAGCGCTTCTGCAACCGATCTGGCGATTTCGACAGCCTCGTCATATTTCGGGCGCTGGACCAGCATGCGCGTCGGCGCATTACAACTCTGGCCGGTATTGTTGAAGCACTGGGCCGTGCCGCGACGCACGGCGTCGGCGTCGGCGTCCTCGAAGATGATGTTGGCGCCCTTGCCGCCAAGCTCGAGCACCACCCGCTTCAAACTGTCGGCGGCCGCCTTGGTGATCGCCTTGCCGGCCCGCGTCGAGCCGGTGAAGCTGATCATCTCGATATCGGGATGTGACGACAGGCGTTCGCCGACGCCGGCACCGTCCCCGTTGACGAGGTTGAAAACGCCGGCCGGGAACCCGGCCTCATCGATGAACTCGGCAAAGAGCATGGACGATAGTGGGGCGATCTCCGAAGGCTTGAGCACCATCGTGCAGCCCGCCAGCAAGGCGGGCGTGACCTTGAGGGTAACCTGGTTCATCGGCCAGTTCCAGGGCGTGATGAGCCCGACGACGCCGATGGGGTCCATGACGATCCGGTCGTTCGGAGCATGGTCGCCCAAGGGTCGGACGAATTCGAAGTTCTTGAACGCGGTAATGAAATTGGAGATGTGCCAGGAACCGGCGCCAACCTGGCTCTTGAGCGCCATGTCGATGGGGGCCCCCATCTCGCGGGAAATCGCCTGTGCCATCTCCTCGGCGCGGCGATTGTAGATGGCCAGCAGCCGCTCGACTTTCGCCAGGCGCTCGGCCGGCGTCGTGTTCGACCAGCTCTCGAACGCGCGCTTGGCGGCTTCGACCGCGCGATCCCCATCCGCGTTGCTTCCCAGCGAGATCACCGCGAAAGCTTCCTCGTTGGAAGGATCGATCACCTCGAGGCTTCGCGCCTCGATCGGATCGACCCAGGCGCCGTCAATATAGAACTTCCGCTTCTCAAGCATTGTCGTCCCTTCGTCACGTCATGAAATCAAAACATCGCGGCCATCCGCCGAGACCTTCAGATGGACGCCCGAACGCCATTCGGCAAGGGCTGACTTGATGCAAGGTGCGGACAGAAGCGGTAATTCCATCCAGCCAGTGCGGGTCTGTCACGGGTTCCTCGTCCAAGTCCTTTTTCCGCTGCGTCTCAGCCGCGCCCGATATAGGGCATGGTGGTTGCCATGACGGTCATGAACTGCACGTTAGCCTCTGCGGGCATGTCGGCCATATGCAGGAGCGAACGCGCCACATTCTCCACGTCCATCGTCGGCTCCGCCCGCATGGACCCGTCGGCCTGCGGCATGCCGTGGCTCATGCCGCCGGTCATGTCGGTCAGCGCGTTGCCGATATCGATCTGGCCGCAGGCGATGCCGAAAGGCCTGCCGTCCAGCGAGAGGGTGCGGGTTATCCCGGTCACCGCGTGTTTCGAGGCGGTATAGGCGATAGAGCCAGGCCGCGGCACCTGTGCCGAAATGGATCCGTTGTTGATGATCCGGCCGCCTTGCGGCCTTTGCCGCCGCATCCGGGCAAAGGCGGCGCGGGCGCAAATAAACATCCCCGTCAGGTTGACGTCGATGACCTGACGCCATTGATCGACCGTGATTTCGTCGATCAGCGCGGTTCTCAGGCCGATGCCCGCATTGTTGAACAGGACGTCGATGCGTCCCCATTGGCCTGCCACGCGATCGAAGGCCGCCTCGACCGAGGCCTCGTCGGTCACGTCGCAAGGCAAGACCAGCGTATCGGGCGCGTCTGCCGCCACCTGTTCCAGGGCATCCGCACGGCGGGCAATCAAGCCAACCCGCCAGCCCGCCTCGATGAAGGCGCGGGCTGTCGCCGCACCGATGCCGCCGGAGGCGCCGGTTACGACAATCGTGCGCCCCTTCTCCTGTGTGGAACCGCTGCTCATGCCAACCTCGCTGATTTCAGGAAACCCATCATGGTGGCGTACCGAGCCTTCGTCAAAGGCCATGCCGATGGCGAACGGCGTCCGGCCATCCGGTGGAACCGGCAAGGCGGAAAGCGAGGATCTGGAGTTGCCCCGACACTGACGGCCCGCCGCTTGGAGAGCGCCTAACTTCGGGGATCAGGCCGGCCGGGTCTTCAGCATGGCCGAAAAACGCGGATCGAAGGCGCGGCTGATCGGCTCTGCCGCCGCGCCGAGCGCGATGGCCCAGGGATCGGCGATGCCGAGTTGCAGCCTCGGCAAGGCGCGGTCGGGACGGTCCGCGATCGACGGAATGAGAGGATGCATCGCCTCGTAAAGACGCCGGACCCCCGAGGAAAAAGCCATCGACGGCGCGGCGGCTGCCCTTGCGGGGGTAAAACCGTTGTCACCTCGGGCCGTCGCTTGCAGGGCCTGGCCGAGGCGCTGGCGCTGGGCCTGACCGAACTGTCGCGGCGTCCGTGCTTTTCGCTGGAAGGCGGACAGTTGCGGCATGGGCCGATGGAAATGCTGGGACCCGATATCGGAGTCGTGCTTTTCCGGGGCGACGACCCGACGGCATCGCTCGTAGCCGCCATGGCGATCTCGGCGGTCGAGACCGGCGCGCCGGTTATCCTTTTCGATGCTTCGGGGGCCGAGCCGGTCGCGGGTGCGGTCACGCTGGCGTTCAAGCCGGCATCGGGGCTGGCGGCGATCTTCGCCATGCTGCCGGTGGCTCAGCGTCTGATGATCGCCTTCGCCGATGCGCGCGTCGACAATGCCGGCACGCCGGTGCGTTCCAGCAAGATCACCCGGAGCGAGTGAATGCGGCCTCTCGCGGTGATCGGCAACGTCAATGTCGACCTGATCCTCGGCCCGGCCAAGCCATGGCCGAAAGCCGGCACGGAAATCATCGTCGATCACGACGAACTGCGCGTCGGTGGCCAGGCCGGCAACAGCGCGCTTGCCTGGCAGGCGCTTGGCGTCGATTTCGCCATCGCCGCCAATGTAGGCACGGACCAGTTCGGCCGCTGGCTGCGCGAGGAATTTGGCCATCGCGCCGAACATTGGCCGGTCAGTACCGAGGGCACGACGCTCTCGGTCGGCATCACCCACCCGGACGGCGAGCGCACCTTCTTCACCACGCGCGGCCACCTGCCGCGCTTCGATCTTGCCGGTGTCCTGTCGGTTCTCGACGGGCCAAAACTTTCCGGCGGCTGGGCGCTGCTGACCGGTTCGTTCCTGACCGACGATCTGACGAAGGACTATGACGCGTTTTTCGACTGGGCCGACCGGCACCGCATCGCGGTCGCGCTCGACACCGGCTGGCCCATGGACGGCTGGACTGGGGCGAACCGCGCCAACGTGAAGACATGGCTTTCGCGCTGCGAACTGGCGCTGTTCAACGAGATCGAAACGACGACGCTGGCCGAACGGGAATGCCCGGAGGAGGCCGCGCGGCAGCTTCGATCCGGCATGAAAAAAGGGGCGGTCGCGGTCGTCAAGCGCGGACCGGATGGCGCAATCGCAATCGGCGCCGACGGGGTTCTGGCCTCGGCTGAGGCTCCCGCCGTAAAGGTCGTCGACACCATCGGCGCGGGCGACGTGTTCAACGCCGCGTTTCTGGCATTCCATGCCGCTGGCCTGCCGCTTGCCGCCTGCCTCGCTGCTGGAACGCAGGTGGCATCGCGGGCGATCTCCACCCATCCCCGCGCCTATGGCGGATTGCAGTCTTTCGAGGAAATCACGGCATGAGCAGGCTTGAAATCCTTAACGTCCGCAAGAACTACGGCAAGGTCGAGACGCTGAAAGGCATCGACATCGCGCTGGAGGACGGCGAGTTCCTGGTGCTGCTCGGGCCTTCCGGCTGCGGGAAGTCCACGCTTCTCAACATCATCGCCGGGCTGGCCGAGGCAACGAGCGGCGACGTGCGCATCGGCGACCGCTCCATCCTTGGCGTCCATCCCAAGGACCGCGACATCGCCATGGTGTTCCAGTCCTATGCGCTTTACCCGAACCTGAGCATCCGCCGCAACATCGGCTTCGGCCTGGAAATGCGAAAAGTACCAGTTGCCGAGCGGGAAAAAGCGGTGAACGAAGCGGCAAGGCTGCTGCAGATCGAGGACCTGCTCGACCGCAAGCCGAGCCAGCTTTCCGGCGGCCAGCGCCAGCGGGTGGCGATCGGCAGGGCGCTGGTGCGCAAGCCGCAGGTGTTCCTGTTCGATGAGCCGCTTTCCAATCTCGATGCAAAACTGCGCCTCGAAATGCGCTCCGAGATCAAGCGCCTGCACACCATGCTGAAGACCACCGTGGTCTATGTCACGCACGACCAGATCGAGGCGATGACGCTGGCGACCCGTATCGCCGTCATGCACGAGGGCCGGATCGAGCAACTCGGCACGCCCGAGGAAATCTACAACCGCCCGACAACGCTTTATGTGGCGGGTTTCGTCGGTGCGCCGCCGATGAACATGCTGCGGGCAAGCGTCAGCGGCAACAGCTTGACGATAGAGGGCACCGACGCGGCCTTGCCGCTGCCCAGCCGGTTTGCCGGCGCACTCGACGGCGACCGGCAATTGCTGGCCGGGATCAGGCCGGAAACCCTGCGGTTTGCCGCTGTCGGGAAATCGGATTTCTCCTTTACGGCCGAGATCGAAAGCGTCGAACTGACCGGCCCGGAACTGATCGCCGTCGCGCGGATTGGCGGGCAGCGTGTGACGGCCAGCCTGCCGCCGCGATCCCGTGTCGGCATCGGCGAAACGCATGCCTTCGCTTTCGACGAGGAAGCCCTGCATCTGTTCGACCCCACAACCGGTAAGGCCTACTGACGGGTCACCCAACTTTTAGCGTGTCTGACTTCGCCGCCTGCTTTGCTGCCGTGCCGCTTTGGCCCCATCGGCACCAAGCAGCACGCGCACGGCGGTTTCATGAAGCGGCTGTACCGCGCCCTTGACGACATAGTCTAGGCTGGAGCGGTCGGCGATCAGGATCGGCAGGCGCAACGTGCCGACCAGCCCTTCCGCTTCGAAACGGGCGCGCAGAAGTCCGTAGATGCCAGCATTGCCGGTAAACGGCCCGGTGATGAATACCTTCTCGGGGAAAAGCAGCCGGCAGGCGTTGCCCAGCGCGCGCGCCATGAGATCGACGGCGGTGCGGATTTCGGGAATATCCACCAGGTCCATCGTTGCGATCTGACTGGAAAGCAGTTCCTCCTCCACCGAAGCCCACGGATATTTCTCCCGTATGACCGGCAGCAGGGCCGATAGCGAAACGGCCGTTTCGAGGCAGCCCCGGTTGCCGCAACCGCAGGGGCGGTCTTTCAGGACATTGAAACGCCAATGGCCGATCTCGCCGAACGGGCCGCCCTGGTGCATCGGCGAATCGCCGCCGGCGCGGTAGGCGAGGCCGACACCCCAGCCCCAGTGCAGGATGAAGACGCCTTCGATCGCACTTTCGCCGGTGGCGGCGTAACGGGCGCTCAACTCGACATCCAGTTGGCGAAACAGGAACACGCGCGGCGTGATGCCTTCAAGCGCCTCGCCGACGTCGAAGTCGCGAACGTTCGGCCAGCGCGACGTCAAGATCCACATCCGCGTCTTCACGTCGACGATGCCCGAAACGGTAACCGACGTTCCGATGTGGCGCATGCCCAGCGGGCAGCTTTCGCTCAGCGTCGCGACAAGGCCCCGCATCGCCGCCGTCATGCGGGCTTTGTCGGCATCGGCCGGGACATGGGCGGTTTGTCGGGCGAGGATAGTTCCCCGAAAATCGACAAGGACGCCGATCAGTTCCTGGCTGGAAACGTGAAGGACGGTCGCGCCCGCGCAGCCGGGGTTCAAGACGATGTGCGCCGGCGGCCTGCCGCGGCCGCTCGCCTGGCCGACGCTTTGCTCGATGATGCCCCTGCCGATCAGGTCTGCGATGGCGCGCGACGTCGCCATCGAGGTCATGTCCAGTTCGGCGGCGAGCGCCGCGCGGGATTTGCCGCCGCCATCGTGCAGGTTGGCGATGACGCGCGCGCAGTCGCGCTGATGGGCGTCCGCGAAATCGGTGGTATCGAGCGTCAGCATGCCGGGTAACTTTCAATTCTCTTTTCGGATAACATTATTCAAAAATTGCTTGCAAGCGGTTTCGACCCGTGTAGTGTTTGGACAGCGCAACATTGGCGATCGGCAGCATCATGCTCACTTCCGGCCTGGTCGACATGCAGATCAACGGCTTCGCCGGCGTCGATTTCAACTCGGACACATTGACGGCGGCGGAACTCGACAGCGCGCTGGAGGCCCTTCTGGCGTGCGGCGTGACAACTTGCCTGCCGACGGTCATCACTGCAAGGCCGGATGAATTGGCGGCGCGATTCAGCGCCCTGGACAAAGCGGTTTCAGAGAGCCGCCTCGGCCCGCTCATGTGCCCCGGCTATCATCTGGAAGGCCCTTTCCTCAATCCCGCCCCCGGCTATTGCGGATGCCATCCGGCATCGGCGATGACGGCTGCCGACCCCGCGCTTATCGAGCGCCTGCAGCCGAAACTGGCGCGCCCGATCCTGTTGACGACGCTGGCGCCCGAAGTGGAAGGCGGCATCGCCTTCATACGGGCCATGAAGCGGCGCAACCTCCTTGTTTCGATCGGCCACTCGGCCTGCGGCTTCGATCTTGCGGCGCAGGCGGCGGACGCGGGCGCTGCCCTTTCCACCCATCTCGGCAACGGGTTGCCGCAAACCTTGCCGAAGCTGGACAATACCCTGTTTGCCCAACTAGCCGAAGACCGCCTCGCCGCGACGTTCATCGCAGATGGCATTCACGTTCCGCCAGGTGCCCTGAAAGCTCTTATCCAGGCAAAGGGGCTGGAGCGGTCGATCCTCGTTACCGATGCCGTTTCGGCAGCCGGTGCGCCGCGCGGCCTTTACCAATTTGCCGGGATGCAGGTCGAGAGCCACGCCGACGGCTCGGTCCGCGTTCCGGGCGGCATCGGTCTTGCCGGGTCGGCGCTATGCCTGGACGACGCCGTGCGCAACCTGGTGCGCTGGGGCATCGCCGGTTTCGCGCAGGCCGTCGACATGGCTTCGACCAACGCGATGGCGCTGCTCCAGCCCGTTCTGGACGCGCACGGCCTTCGCCTGCCCACGAGCGAAATCGAGTGGACACCTGACATGACCGTCGCCCGCGTGCGCGTCGGCGACGAAGAACGCAAATACGATCGGCAAACGACAAAATAGGAAGGAAAACAGCCATGACTGCTCATGAATTCAAGGTAAGCCGCCGCACCGTTCTCGGCGGCATCGGCGGCACGTTCCTCGCCGGCACGACGGGGGCCTGGGCGCAATCGCCCAAGCTGCCGGCCTCGCCCGTCACCATCTCGGTGATGGACGTGGGCGGCGCGCTGGCGCTTTCGCAGCCGGCGTTCGAGGACTACGCCAAGAAGTATCCCGCGCGCGCCGAACGCATCGTGTTCACCAAGGCGCCGGTAACCGAGCTTGCCGGAAAGCTGCGCGCGCAGCAGGCGGCGAACCGCGTCGATATCGACATGGTGCTGACCGGGTCCGACGGGCTGGCCGCTGGCCTTGCCAACGACACATGGATCAAGCTGCTGCCGGACTATAACGACAAGTTTCCCAATATCGAGGACAACTACGAACCAGCCGCCCTGGCGCTGCACAAGGTGCAAGGAGCGGGCTACGGCGTCGTGGTGAACTACTATCCTTCCGGCCCGCTGATCGAATACGCGCCCGAGCGGGTGAAGGACGTTCCAGATTCGGCCGAGGCGCTGCTTGCCTGGGCGAAGGCCAATCCGGGCCGCTTCATGTATGCTCGGCCCACCAATTCCGGCCCCGGCCGCACCTTCATGATGGGCCTGCCCTATCTGCTCGGCGACAAGGACCCGCAGGACCCCGTCGACGGCTGGGAGAAAACCTGGGCCTATCTGGCCGAGATCGGCCAGTATATCGACTATTACCCGGCCGGCACCGGCGTCACCATGAAGGAATTCGGGGAAGGCAGCCGCGACATCATCATTTCGACCACGGGATGGGACATCAATCCGCGCGCACTTGGCATCGTGCCGGAATCGGCGAAGATCGGCACGCTCAAGGGCTTTCACTGGGTTTCGGACGCCTTTTTCATGTGCGTTCCCAAAGGCATTTCCGACGACAAGCTCGCCGTGGTGCTCGACCTGATGGCGCACCTGCTCACCCCCGAGGCGCAGGCCTATTCCTATGACGAGGGCTATCTCTACCCCGGCCCGGCTGTGAAGAACGTGCCTGTCTCCATGGCGCCGCAGCACAGCCAGGACATCGTCAAGCGCTACGGAAGGGACGAATATGCCGGCCTCATCGCCGACAACCCGATCGAACTGCCGCTGCCGCCGGAAAAGATGATCGTCGCCTTCCGCAAATGGGACGAACTGGTCGGCGCCAAGAAGTCCTGAGGCTTCGCCCGACAAAGGCCGGCCGCGTCGAGCGGTCGGCCTTTTTGTACGTGCAGCCGCCTGAAATGCCGTGCTTCGTCCGGCGTTCCATCTGTCCGGCGTGAGGTACTCGTTTTTCGTTGCCTTCGAATACTAATAGACTAATATATCATTTGGCCGGAGGAGCCGGGCGAAAGCGCAGCAACGTCGCTTTGCCATGAGATATTTGAGGAGGACGACGATGTTCACGATTTCACGCCGCCAGGCGCTTGGCGGGCTGGCCGGTTTTGCCGCGCTGCCCTTTGGCAGGGCATTCGCCGATGAGCTTGCCCTTCCCACTTCGCCGGTGGCGCTCAACATCATCGACGTTGCGGGCAATCTGCAGCTTACCCAGGCGGCAATCGAGAAATTCGCCAAGGAAAATCCGGAAATCGTTTCCAAGATCACCTTCTCGCGCGCGCCGTCGCCCGAACTGCCGGCCAAGCTTGCCGCGCAGCAGGCGGCCAACCGGGTCGACATCGACCTGGTGCTGACGGGGCCGGGCGCCATGTCGGACGGCATCACGCAGGGTCTGTGGATCGACGTGTGGACGAAATATCCTCAGGCGCTGCCCAAGGCCGAGGACGTCTATCACGACAGCGCCTTGATGATGCAGAAGAATTTTGGCCAGAACGAAGGCGTGGCCGTCGTCTATTCGCCGTCGGGGCCGCTGTTCGAGTATGCGCCCGACAGGGTCAAGACGATCCCCAAGAATGCCGAGGAACTGCTGGCATGGGTAAAGGCCAATCCCGGCAAGTTCTGCTATGCGCGGCCGGTAAACTCGGGGCCGGGCTGGACCTTCCTGATGGCCATGCCCTACATCCTCGGCGATAAGGATCCGTCCGACCCGATCAATGGCTGGGAGAAGACCTGGGCCTATCTGAAGGAAATGGACGAAGGCATCGACTACTATCCGTCCGGCACCACGGTGACGATGAAGGAACTGGCCGAGGGCACCCGCGACATGATCGTGTCCACCTTCGGCTGGGATATCAACCCGCGCGTGCTGGGCATCGTGCCGAAGGAGATCGAGACGTTTGCGCTGGAAGGCACGCATTGGGTGCCAGACACGCAGTTTATGTGCATTCCCAAGGGCGTGGCCGACGACAAGGTCGCGGTGCTGGTCAAGCTCATGGCCTTCATGCTCGAGCCGGCGCAACAGGCCTACACTTACGACAAGGGCTATTTCTATCCCGGCCCGGCGGTCAAGGACGTGCCGCTCAGCGCAGCACCCAAGGAAAGCCAGGATGCGATCGCCGAATTCGGCCGTCCGCAATATGACGAGCTGATTAAGAAGTTCCCGGTCGAAGCGCCCCTGAAGCCGGCAGCGCTGGTTGCCGCCTTCGAGAAATGGGACCGCGAGGTCGGCGCCAACAAGACGAAGTAGCGGACTGATGCGGTTTGCCGTTATCGGCATCGATCATCGTCATGTCTATGACCTGATCGGTGGGCTTCTGGATGCCGGCGCGGAGTGCGCCGGCTACGATCCCGCGACGACCGATCCCAAGGTAGCCGCCGGCAGCACCGAGCGTTTCCCGAAGATCGCGGCGGTCGAGCGGCAGCGCCTGCTCGACGACCCCGCCGTCGATCTCGTCGTCACGGCCGCTGTCCCGTCGGACCGGGCCGGCATTGCCATCGAGGCGATGCGGCACGGCAAGGACGTTTTGGCCGACAAGCCCGGCCTGACCACGTTCGAGCAGGTTGCCGCAGTGCGGCAGGCGGTGCGCGACACGGGACGCATTTTTTCGATCTGCTTTTCCGAGCGCTTCCTGACGCGGGCCTCGACGCTGGCGACGAAGCTGGTAATGGACGGCGCCATCGGCGAGGTCATCCATGTGACTGGCCTGGGTCCGCACCGCCTCAACCGACCGCTGCGCCCGGCGTGGTTTTTCGATCCGGCGAACTATGGTGGCATTCTCGTCGATATCGCCTCGCATCAGATCGACCAGTTCCTGTTCTATACCGGCTCTTCCGATGCCCGTATCGTATCGAGCGCCATCGGCCATTACGGCGCACCCGATATCCCGGATTTCCAGGATTTCGGCGATGTGTTGCTGCGCTCCGATAAAGCGAGCGGTTATATCCGCGTCGACTGGTTCACCGCTGACGGACTGCCGACCTGGGGCGACGGGCGGTTGATCCTGCTCGGCACCAAGGGCACGATCGAACTGCGGAAATATGTCGACATCGCCGGGCGACCGGGCACCGATCATGTGTTCATGGTCGATGGCCAAGGCACGCGCCATTTCGATGCATCGGGCGAAAAGATCAGCTATTTTGAACGCCTGCTCGCCGATGTGCGGGATCGCACCGAAACCGCGACGGCGCAGGAACATGTCTTCACCGTCTGTCGGCTGGCGCTTGAGGCGCAGGCCGGGGCCGTCGTCGTGACGGCCAAGGAAAGGAACGCGCGATGAGCAGGCTACGTGTCGCCATGATCGGCCTCGGTCCGGCGGCGCTGCCGCATGCGAAGAGCCTCGTCGATCTTGCTGACAGGATCGAGGTTAGATGGGCGGCCAGTCGCAGCCAGGCGACGGCAGATGCCTTTGCCGGCCAGTTTCCCTTCCCCGTGACAACGGATATCGCCGCCGCGATTGCCGATCCGGAGGTCCAGGCGGTGCTGGTGCTGACGCCGGCCAACGCGCATCTGGAGATAGCCGAGGCAGCCCTTGCCGCCGGCAAGCATGTGCTCGTGGAAAAGCCGCTGGAAACGACGCTGGCGCGTGCCGAAAATCTGGTGGCGCTGGCGCGAAAAACGGGCCTGCTTCTTGGCGTCGTGCTGCAACACCGGTTCCGACCGGCCAGCCTGCGGCTGCGCGAAATACTGGCCGCAGGCGCCATCGGCACGGTCGAGGCAGCCAGCTTGCGTGTTCCGTGGTGGCGACCGCAGGCCTATTACGATGCGGCCGGCCGCGGCAGTTTCGCGCGGGACGGCGGCGGCGTTTTGTTGTCGCAGGCGATCCATGTCATCGACCTGTTCCGCTCGCTGCTGGGAGAGGTCGATGTGCTGGCCTCGCAGGTAACGACGACCAGCCTGCACAAGATGGAAGCCGAGGATCATGTCACCGCCCTGATGCGACTCGACAACGGCGCACCGGCTTCGCTGCTGGCGACCACCGCAGCCTATCCCGGTTCGCCTGAAACCATGGAGATCATCGGCTCGCTCGGCACGGCCACGCTGACCGGCGGGGCGCTGAACATTGCCTGGCTCGACGGGCGCGAAGAGCGTGTCGAGGCGGAAGGGAAGACCGGCAGCGGCGCCGCCATCATGGACTTTCCCCATGACGCGCACCGTGCGCTGATTGCCGATTTCGCCGATGCGGTTGCGCAAGGCCGTGATCCCGCTGTGACGGGAGAAGAAGCGTTGGCAACGCAACGCCTGATCGCCAGCATCATCCGCGCCGATCCTACCAGCAACCAGCCGGTATAACGCCCCCTTCAAAATCTGAAACGTTTTCGAGACTACCTCAGAAAGCGGTCTTTCCGCCGCGATCATGCGGCGGAAAGACAAGCTCTTGTCAGGTGGAGGCGGGCTGCTGCTTGGCGCGCGCCACGATCTGCGTCGGGTTGACGAAGCGCAGCGCGATCAAGAGCCAGATCAGCGTCGTTATCATGTAGATCACCGCCATCGCGTCGATCGACTGTACGGCGCGAACGCCCGAGGCGAAGACCGAATAATACAGCGCCACGACGAGTGTCTGGCTGGTCGGACCGGCCGTCAGGAAGGTCAGTTCGAACATGCCGATGGTGCGAACCAAAACCAGGAGAAGCGCCGCCAGAATGCCCGGCACCAGCATCGGCAGCAGGACATGGATAAAAAGCTGGAACGTGCTGGCCCCGAAGACGCGCGCCGCCGCCTCGATCTTGGGATCGATCTGCTCGATGAACGGGATCATCACCAGGATGACGAAGGGCACCGTCGGCACCAGGTTGGCCAGCACCACGCCCCAGAAAGTGCCGCCCACGCCCGATTGATAGAGCACGGTCGCCAGCGGAATGCCGAAGGTGATCGGCGGAACCAGAAGCGGCAGCAGGAACAGGAGCATGACCAGCTTCTTGCCGGGAAAATCGCGCCGCGCCAGCGCATACGCCGCAGTGACCCCGAGCAGGCCCGAAAGGGCGACCACGGTGAAGGCGATCTGGAACGTCACGATCAGGATGTCGTAGAGCTGGAATTCCGCCCAGGCGGAGAAGTACCAGCGGGTGGTGAAGCCGGCGGGAATCCACGTTCCCAGCCAGCGCGTGCCGAAGGACGACAGGATGACGGTGGCGATCATCGCCGCGAGGTTGAGGATGAAGAAGCCCACCACCACCCAGATTGCGGTGATCCAGAGCTTAGCGCCGATGGATGTATCGCGGATCATGTCAGCCCTTTCCGCCGGCGGTCGCGCCGCGATAGAATAGGTTGCGCAGCATCAGGATGGCGACGACGATGACCAGTTGCACGCCAGCCATGATCATCGCGATGGCCGAAGCCATGGAGTAGTCATATTGCTCGAAGGCGGCCTGGTAGGCCGCGATCGAGATGACGCGCGTCGGACCGGCCGGCGCGCCGAGCAGGATTGCCGACGGGAAGACGGCAAAAGCCTGCACGAAGGAAAGCAGGAAGGCGATGGCCAGGCCGGGGACCAGAAGCGGCAGGAAAACGTAGCGGAAGCGCTGCCAGGAGCGGGCGCCGTGGGTCGCTGCCGCCTGTTCCAGCGCCGGGTCGATGCCCGTCACGTAGGAAAGCGTCAAAAGGAACGTGAACGGGAAGCCGGTGATGATCAGCGAGGCGAAAACGCCCCAGTAATTGTTGGTGAGTTTCACGGGGCTGCCGATGATGCCCAACAGCATGAGCGTGCGGCTGAACCAGCCTTGTGGGCCGAGATAGTTGAGCAGCCCTTCCGCCACCAGCACCGTGCCCAGCGTGACCGGCAGAACGAGGATGGTGGTCAACATGCGCTGGTGCGTCATCAGGCGCACGCGAAAGGCGATGGGCAGCGCCAGCGTCAGGCTGATGACGGTGACCGGCACCGCCAGCCAGAGCGTCGTGGCAATGGTGTTGTAGAGGAACGGATCGGAAAAGAAGCGCTGATAATTGGCGAGCATCCCGCCTTCCTTCGGCTCGAAGGACAGAAGCAGGCCGTAGAGGAACGGGTAGACGAAGATCGCCAGCGTGAACAGGGCGGCGGGAAACACCAGAAGCGTGACGCCATCGATACCGTGCACGGCCAGCCGCTGGCGCAGCGACGGAGGGGGCGTATGATCGAGCGTCGACATCGCCGCCCTCACGCCGCGTAGATCAGGGCGTGGGCAGGATCGATCGAGAGCGAAACCGTGTCTCCGATCGACGCGGCCCGCTTGGCGTGGAAGATAAGCTCCATGCCATCTTCGGCGCGCGCCGTGCCGACGAATTCGCGGCCGCGATACTCGATGGTTTCGACCGTCGCATCGAGCGTGCTGGCGCCCTTGGCGGTCATGGTGACGTCGTCCGCGCGGGCTGCGATCACGGCTTGCGCGCCGATGGCGAGATCGTCGCGCAGCCTGCCGGAAAGGCTGACGTCGCCGACTTTGACCGTACCGATGTCGCCGTCGCGTGCCGTGACCTTGCCGGTGAGCCGGTTGCGGTAGCCCATGAATTCGGCAACGTCGAGATGGTCGGGGCTTTCGTAGAGATCGCGCGGCGCGCCGACCTGCCGGATCTTGCCGTCGCTCAAAACGATGATGCGGTCGGCAAGCGACAAGGCCTCGTCCTGGTCGTGGGTGACGTACAGCGTGGTCGCCCCCAACTGGTTGTGGATGCGCCGGATTTCAGCGCGCATTTCGAGGCGCAGCTTCGCATCGAGGTTGGAGAGCGGCTCGTCCATCAACACCAGCGGCGGCTCGATGACGATGGCGCGGGCAATCGCCACGCGCTGCTGCTGGCCGCCGGACAATTGGCCGGGAAGTTTGTGACCCTGCGTCTCCAGCCGCACCAGCCCCAGCGCCTCGTCGACGCGCTTGGCGATTTCGGCCTTGGGCGTGCCGCGCATCTTCAGGCCGAAGCCGATATTGGCCCTGACCGTCATATGAGGGAACAGCGCGTAATTCTGGAAGACCATGCCGAAGCCGCGGTCTTCCGGCTTAAGCTGGTCGATGCGCTTGTCGTCGAGATAGATGCTGCCGCCGGTGGTGGAGAGCAAGCCGGCAATGCAGTTCAGCGCGGTCGACTTGCCGCAGCCCGAAGGGCCGAGCAGCGCGATGAACTCCCCCTTGCGGACGGTCAGCGAAACGTCACTCAGCGCGCTCACGGAGCCGAACTTTCGACTCATGTGATCGAGGCGGAGTTCGTCGAATTTCGACGAGGCAAGCAGCATCCGTTCGTAACCCCATTGTTGCAGACGATCCGAGCGGCATGCCCGGATCGTATCAAGTGCCGACCGTCAGAGACGCGTCATTTCGCGATGGCGGCGACCTGTTCGTCCCAGATGCGGAATGCCGTGACCATGTCCGAGGGCTGCAGCGGCAGTTCGATCGGATTGTTGGCGATCAGGTCGGCATATTCGGGCCGGCCATATTCGGCGATTGCGTCCTGGCTTTCCTGCGGGGCCATGTCGAGCGTGACGCCCTTGACCGCCGGGCCGGGATAGAAATAGCCCGCGTCATAGGTGTAGGCCTGCTGCTTGGGTGTCAAAAGGAAGGCCATCAAATCCTTCAACACCGCCATCTTTTCCTCGCTGACGCCTTTCGGCACGCACATGTAATGGGCGTCGGCAACCCAATGGAAGCCTTTCAGCGCCGCTACCTTGGCTTCCTTCGGCACGACGCCGAGAACGCGCGGGTTGATGTCCCAGCCGGTCGTCGTCACCGTCATGTCACGCGTGCCTTCACCGAGTTCCTTCATCAAAGCGCCGGTGCCGGTCGGATAGTACTCGATGTATTTGTGCAATTCCTTGAGGTAGGCCCAGGTCTTGTCCCAGCCCTTGACCGGATCGTTGGCATCGGTGTCGCCGAGCAGGTAGGGAAGGCCCATCAGGAAGGTGCGGCCGGGGCCGGAATTGGCCGGGCGTGCATAAAGGAACTTGTTCGGATTTTCCTTGGCCCAGGCCAGAAGCTCCTCCGCCGTGGTCGGCACCGTCTTGACCTTGTCGGGCATGTATTCGAGCAGCGGCCCGGACGGATAATAGGTGACGACGACGCCATGGTCCTTGGCCAGCGACTGCATGCGTACTGCCGGCTCCTGATAGATATCGGCCAGATTCGGCAAGGCCCCCGATTCATCCGGCAAAAGCTTGACCCACAAATCCATCTCCAGGCCCGCCGCCAACGCATCCGTTCCGGTGAGCACGAGGTCGATGTCAACGCGGTCCGCCGCCTGCTGCGCCTTGATCTTGCCCGGAAGCTCCGGCGCGGGCGCCTTGGTGAATACGATGTTCGACACCCATTCCGGCTTGGCTGTCTTGTAGTTCTCGATCGCCTTTTGGGTCAGCGCCAGATTGCCGGCGACGTCGACGACATTGATGGAAACGGGCGAGGTCGGCGCCTTGGCGGCCCCGGTAGCAGCGGTTTGGGCAAAGGCGCGCATAGCCGGCAGCGCCGCCATGCCGGCCAATCCGCCGACTGCCTGCCTGCGGGTGATCTTGATCATCTTCATCTCCTCCACTGGGTGATCCTGTCTTGTCGGGCAGGGTTTCAGTTTTGATATATTAATCTACCAGTCACTAAAGACAACCGCTTTCTGTTCGATTGCCTCACCGCCGGTCGGCCCATCGCGCCACCGTGGCGGATGCGCCGTCGTTCAACAAGTCGGTCAATGCGGATTCGACGGCAGCCCGAAATTCCGGCATGGCCGCAAGGTCGGTGCCAAAAACCTGCTCCAGGCGCAGAAAGGCAGCCGCCAGCTCGGCAGCCGAGCCGGCTCCTTGCGCGCGGTCGCGCATGGTTTCGGCGAGCGGATCGCGCACGTCGATGCGATTGCCCTTTTCGTCCGTACCTGCTGCATAGCGCATCCAGGCCGCGACACCGAGCGCGAGCCGCGCAAACGGCGCCTTCGCCGCGATCCGGTCGCGGATGGTGTGGAGAAGCCGTTGCGGAAGCTTCTGGGAGCCGTCCATGGCGATCTGCCATGTGCGGTGGCGCAGCGCCGGATTCCGGAAACGCGCCAAGAGTTCCGCCTTGTAGGCGTCGAGGTCTATTCCGGCGAGCCGGGGCAGGGTCGGCGTGACCTCATCGTCCATCAACGCTTCGACCAGCGGGCCGAAGCCGGGCGCCGCCATCGCATCCGACACGGTTTCATGGCCGGCGAGATAGCCGAGATAAGCGAGCGTGGAGTGGCTACCGTTGAGCAGCCGGAGCTTCATCAACTCATAGGCGTCCACATCCTTGACGAAGGTAGCGCCGGCCTGTTCCCACTGCGGCCGCCCCGATGGAAAATAGTCCTCGATCACCCATTGCGAGAACGGTTCGGTGACGATCGGCCAGGCATCTTCCATGCCGAGCGCCTCGGCAACGGAATTGCGGTCGCCATCCGTGGTCGCGGGTACGATGCGGTCGACCATGGTCGACGGGCAGGCGATTTCATCGGCGACATAACGGCCGAGATCGGGGTCGCGCAGTTCGGCGAAACGCGAAACGACGCGCTTCAGCGTCCGCCCGTTGGCCGGAAGGTTGTCGCATGACAGCAGCGTGAACGGTGCGCTGCCTGCGGCGCGCCGGCGCGCGATCGCCTCGACGATGAAGCCGACTGCCGTGCGCGGCGCACCCGGCGAGGCGAGGTCGTGGCGAATGTCGGGATGCGCCTCGTCGAGAGCGCCGGTTGCCGGCGCATGGCAGTAGCCTTTTTCGGTGACCGTCAGCGACACGATCTTGACCTGCGGATGCGCCATCGCGGCAAGCAGCGCCTCGGGGTTCTCCGGGGCTACGAGCAGGCCCGCGATGGAGCCGATGACGCGCAGCCGTTCGCCATCGCCGTCGCGCGCCACCACCGTGTAAAGCCCGTCCTGCGGGGCCAGCGCGTCGCGCGTATCGGCGCTGCGTAGCGATGCGCCGACAATTGCCCAGCGCAGATCGCCACTGCCCAGCACCGTATCGGTATAGACGGCCTGGTGCGCGCGGTGGAATGCGCCGATGCCGAGATGCACGATCCCAGCCTGCATGGCGCTGCGGTCATAGGCGGGGCGTGCGATCCCCGCCGACAGGTCGTCAAGGGTTCGATTGGAAAGCCGCTGCGCCATGGTCAAAGCCGGTAGGCTTGCTTGGCCAGGCGGTAGGCGAGATCGTGCGCCACCTCCTGCGCCTCATCCTCGTCGAGCCGGTGGTCGGCCACCAGTTCGGCCAGGAAATTGCAGTCGACGCGGCGCGCCATGTCGTGGCGCGCGGGGATCGAGCAGAAGGCGCGGGTGTCGTCGTTGAAGCCGACCGTATTGTAGAAGCCGGTCGTCTCCGTGGTAAGCTTACGAAAGCGGTACATGCCTTCGGGGCTGTCGAAAAACCACCAGGGCGGCCCAAGCCGCAAGGCCGGATAATGCCCGGCAAGCGGCGCAAGCTCGCGACCGTAGGCCGTCTCGTCCAGCGTGAACAGGATCAGTGTCAGGCGCGTGTCGTTGCCGAAAGCGTCGAGGAGCGGCTTGAGGTCGTGCACATAGTCGGTGCGGGTGGGAATGTCGGCGCCCTTGTCGAAGCCGAATTCGGAAAAAACCTGCGGGTTGTGGTTGCGGAACGAACCGGGGTGGATCTGCATGACCAGACCGTCCTCGACGCTCATGCGCGCCATTTCCGTCAGTATCTGCGCACGGAACAGGTCGGCGTCCTCGGGCGAGACATCGGCCTTCAGCACCCTGTCGAACAGGGCTTGCGCGTCTGTCTTCGAGAGGTCGGCGGTGCGGGCATTGGGATGGCCATGGTCGGTCGAGGTCGCGCCGCGATCCTTGAAATAGGCGCGGCGGATGCGGTGCGCCTCCAGATAGCCGGCATAGCTGGTGGGCGTTCCGGCCAACGCCAGGAAACACTCCAGCTCTGTACGAAAACCGTTGCGCGACGGATCGACGACGGCGTCCGGCCGGTAGGCCGGCACAACCCGCCCCTCCCATCCGGAAGCCTTGATCGCGTCATGTGCGGCCAGCGCATCGGTGGCAGCGTCCGTCGTCGAGATGGCTTCGATGTTGAAGCGCTTATAGAGCGCGCGCGGGCGCATTTGCGGCTGTTCGAGCTGTTCTGCGATGCGATCGTACAGCCGGTCGGCATTTTCCGCGCCAAGCTGCTCTTCGATCCCGAACACCGTTTCCAGCGAATGCTCGAACCAAAGTCGTGTCGGGGTTCCTCGGAAAAGGGCGTAATTCTCGGCGAAACGGCGCCAGATCTTGCGCGGGTCGGTTTCGATCGGGCCGCCATCCAGCCGCGGCACGCCGAAATCCTCCATGCGCATTCCCTGGGAGTAGAACATGCGCAAAATATAGTGATCGGGCTTGACGAACAGCGTGGCGGGGTCCGGGAACGGCAGGTCGTGCGCATACCACTCCGGCTCGGTATGGCCGTGCGGGGAGATGATCGGCAGGGCATGCACGCTTTGATAGAGGCGTCTCGCGATGGAGCGGACGGTGGGGTCCGGCGAAAAAAGCCTGTCAGGATGGAGCGGCATTGCAAATCCTTAGCGTCGGGCAGTGAAGCGGCATTCGGAACGGAGGGGCGACCAAACGCCCGCGATCATAATGTGGGATGAAGCGGCGTTCCGATATTGGCGAACTGTAAGGAATAATATATTAATATGTCAACTGGTCGAAGATCGGAGATCGAGGAATGAAATCAGCAAAGGCGCGTGAGAACGTTGCGGGCTCCGAGCCGACCGCTGTTCCCGCCGCTCCGGCTCGAGCGAAGATGCGGCCGTCCGGTATCGTGCGTACGACCGCCGCGTCGGCGGTTTACCGCGAACTGCATGCGGCGATCGTATCCATGCAGATAAAACCCGGCAACGCCTTGAACGAAAAAGCCCTGACCGAGCGCTTCGGGGTCAGCCGGACACCGGTGCGCGAGGCGCTGATTCGTCTGGTCGAGGACGGGCTGGTCAACATCTACCCGCAGTCGGGAACCTTCGTCGCGCCGATCCCGATCTCGCTCATTCCCGAGGCTGTGGTCATCCGCAAGGCGCTGGAGGGTGCTACCGTCGAAAAGGCCGCGCAATGCGCGACGAGCGAAGACGTGGCGCTGCTCGACGAGATACTGGCGCGGCAGCGGTTCCTTGCCGAGCGCCAGGACATGAACGGCTTTCACGAGGCCGACGAGGCGTTTCACGAGGCGATTGCCAAGATCGCCAGCTATTCCGGCATCTGGGACTATCTGAAGCCGGTCAAGGTGCAGATCGACCGCGCGCGGCGCATGACGCTGCCCGCACTTGGCCGCATGGACCACGTGATCGGCGAGCACGCGATCATTCGCAACGCCATTGCGGCGCATGACGTGAACGCCGCCTGCGAAGCCATGAAAATCCATCTTGGCGCGGTCATTCCCGATGTGGAGCAGTTGCGCGATACCTACCCCGACTGGTTTGTCTGATCGGACCGGTCCCTAAAATAGTTTGGAGATTGAACGAATGCGTGAGGCATGGAGATGGTTTGGACCGGATGCGGGGGTTCCGCTCGATGCCGTGCGTCAGGCCGGCGCCACCGATATCGTATCGGCCCTGCACGAAGTGCCGATCGGGCGCGCCTGGACCAAGGCGGAAGTGGCGGCGCGCAAGGCGATGATCGAGGATACGCCGCCCGGCCGCTCGCCGCTTACCTGGTCGGTCGTTGAAAGCATACCGATCCCCGACGCCGTCAAACGCCACGGCGGTGAGGCCAAGGCCGAGATCGAAGCCTGGATCGCCAGCATGGAAGCGGTCGCGGCCAACGACATCCGCATCATCTGCTTCAACTTCATGCCGCTGGTCGACTGGACCCGCACCGATCTCGACTACGAATTGCCAAGCGGCGCGACGGCGATGCGCTTCGACCAGGACCGGTTCGCCGCCTTCGACCTGCATCTCCTGAAGCGCAAGGGCGCGGAAGCCGACTATTCGATGGAAGACCGCGCGCGGGCGAAGGCCGTCTTCGAGGCTATGAGCGAAGACGAGGCCGCGGCCCTCGTCGCCAATATCGCCAGCGCGCTGCCGGGCTCGACCACGGAGCCGTTAACGGTCCCGCAATTTCGCGAGCGGCTGGAGCGTTACGCCGGCATCGACGCCGCCAGGTTGCGCCGCCACCTCACCGAATTCCTGGTGGCGATCGCACCCGCTGCCGAAGCGAGCGGCGTCCGGCTTGCGCTGCATCCCGACGATCCGCCCCGCTCGCTGTTCGGCCTGCCGAGGGTCGCCTCGACCGCAGCCGACTACGACGCGCTCTTTACGGCGGTACCGTCGCCTTCCGTCGGCATGTGCTTTTGCACCGGCAGCCTCGGCGTACGCGCCGACAACGACCTGCCGGCTATGGCCAAGCACTTCGCAGGGCGCATCCCCTTCGCGCATTTGCGGGCGACACGGCGCGAAGGCGACGGCCGCAGCTTCCATGAATCCGCCCATCTGGAGGGCGACGTCGACATGGTCGCGGTTCTGCGCGAATTGCTTGCCGAGGACGGCAAAAGGGCCGCGCACGACACCATCGTCTTCCGCCCCGACCACGGCCACCGCATGCTGGACGATCTTACCAAGAAGGTGAACCCCGGCTATCCGGCCATCGGCCGGCTGCGCGGGCTGGCGGAACTGCGCGGCATCATCCACGCGCTTCAATCGAAGGCCTGACGGAGCGGCAACGCTCCCGGCACCGGCAGCCGGACGCCTCTTGACACACATCTGTGCAAGCGCTTTCATGCAAGCGCTTGCACAGGAACGCACATGATCGGGCGAAGGCGCAACAATTCATCCTCGACACCGACGCTGAGCGAAGTAGCGAATGCCGCCAACGTCTCCTCGGCCACGGTTTCGCGCGCGTTCGGTCGGCCGGAGCTTCTCAATCGCGAGACGGTGGAACGCGTCCATTCGGCTGCGGCGCGCCTCGGTTATGTCCCCAACCATGCCGCTCGCGCGCTGAGCACGGGCAGGGTAGGCAACATCGCGCTGATCGTGCCCGACATCACCAACCCGTTCTTCGCCGCCCTGATGCGCGGCGGGCAGGCAACGGCCCGCGAACGCGGCTATGCAACATTCATCGGCGATTCCGACGAGACGCCGGAACTGGAAGACATGCTCCTCACCAAGCTGTCGGCGCAGGTCGAAGGCTTCATCATCGCTTCCTCGCGCCTGCAGACCAAGCAGATCCTCGAACATGCGCGGCGGCGGCCTTGCGTTCTCGTCAACCGGGACATTCCCGGCATGACGCGGCTGCTGGTCGATACCGGGCCGAGTTACGCACAGGCGCTGGAACATCTGGTTTCACTCGGCCACCGGTCGATCGCCTATGTCGCCGGGCCGGCATTTTCCTGGTCGAACAGCCAGCGCTACGGCGCGGTGACGAGGGCGGCCGCTGAGCTTGGGGTCGACATCGTGCGGGTTGCGACATTGCGGCCCAGTTTCGAAGCGGGCCAGGCCTGCGTTGATGAACTTGTCCAGACCGGGGCAACCGCGGCCCTCGCCTTCGACGACGTCATGGCCCAGGGCATCATGTCCGAGCTTGCCGCGCGCGGCCTGTCGGTGCCGGGCGACTACAGCGTGGTCGGGTGCGACGGCATATTGGCGCCGACCCTTTTCCCGCCCCTGACATCCATCGTCACCCATTGCGCGGAGGCCGGAAGGCAGGCGGTAGAGCTTCTTGCCGCCATGCTGCAAGGCAAGCCCCTGCCCCACCGGCGCATCAATCTCGCCACCGAACTCGTCATCCGGGCGACGACCGAAAGCCCGTCCGCGCTGCGAGGCATGGCGCGGGCCGACCGACTTACAGCAATGGAGTGAACATGCGAATTTACGTGAAACCGGACAAACAGGCGCTGGGCACTGCTGCCGCCGAACTCGGGGCGCAGGCGATCCGGGCCGCGATCGAGGCGCGCGGTGCGGCGAACATCATCGTCGCCACCGGCGCCAGCCAGTTCGAGGTGCTTGCCGCGCTGGTGAAGCGGGACGACATCGACTGGTCGCGCGTCACCGGCTTCCATCTCGATGAATATGTCGCCATGCCGGATACGCACCCGGCGAGCTTTCGGCGCTATCTGAAGGAGCGCTTCACAACGCAATTGCCGTCGCTCGGGGCCTTTCATCTCATCGACGGGGACGTGGCCGACCCGGCCACGGAGGTTGCCCGCGTCAGCGCGCTGATTGCCCGCCATCCCATCGACGTCACCTTCGCGGGCATCGGCGAAAACGGGCATCTGGCCTTCAACGATCCGCCCGCCGATTTCGAGACGACCGCGCCGTACCACATCGTGACGCTGGACGATCGCTGCCGCCGTCAGCAATTCGGCGAGGGCTGGTTTCCGACGCTGGACGACGTTCCGCACAAGGCGATCTCGATGACCGTCAACCAGATCATGAAAAGCGGCCTGGTCGTGCTGGCGGTGCCGGACGCCCGCAAGGCCGAGGCGGTGCGCGATACGCTCGAAGCGCCGATCACGCCGATGGTGCCGGCAGGCATCCTGCGCAGACATGGCGCCTGCCACCTGTTTCTCGATCCGCAATCGGCCGCTTTGCTTCGCGAAGTACCGGACACAGTGGGCGAATAGACGCCCACACAACTTGGAAAAAGGGAGGAGATACCGATGACAACTCGACGCAATGCCCTTCTGACGATCTTGGGCGCTGGCGTTGCCGTGACGGCAAGGCCGGTTTTCGCACTCGCCAAGGAGTTTCCGAAACCGAAGGAACCGCTGGTCATCAACGTGGTCGACGTTGCCGGCGACCTGCAACTGAGCCAGCGGGCGCTCGACAAATTTGCCGCGACCCATCCGGAACTGGTGTCGAAATTCGTCTACACCCAGGCGCCCGCGCCGGAACTTGCCGCCAAGCTCATGGCCCAGCAGGCGGCAGGCCGGCTGGATATCGATTTCGTGCTTACCGGCAACGACGCCCTTGCCGCCGGCATCGAGCAGGGGTTGTGGACGCAGATCCTGCCCGACTATGAGGATATGTTCCCAAAACTCGACGAGCGCTACCTGCCCGGCGCCTATGCCATGCAGAAGATGGCGAGGGGGCAGGGCTTCGTCGACAGTTGGTATCCTTCAGGCCCGCTTCTGGAATATGCGCCGGAGCGCGTAAAAGATCTTCCGCAAACCGCCGAAGAGCTGCTTGCCTGGTGCAAGGCGCATCCGGGCAAGTTCATGTATGCGCGCCCGGCGAATTCCGGCCCCGGCCGCACCTTCGTCATGGGCCTGCCCTATCTGCTCGGCGACAAGGACCCGCAGGACCCCATCGACGGTTGGGAAAAGACCTGGGCCTATCTCAAGGAACTGAACGACTGCATTGACTATTACCCGTCCGGCACGACCGTGACCATGAAAGAACTGGGCGACGGCACCCGCGACATCATCGCCACGACGACCGGATGGGACATCAACCCGCGCTATCTCGGCATCGTCCCCGAGGAATACAAGGTGTCGACCCTGAAGGGCTTCCACTGGGTCAGCGACGCCAATTACATGGCGATCCCCAAGGGAGTCTCGGAAGAAAAGCTCGGCGTTCTCCTGCAACTGATCGCCTTCATCCTGGAGCCGGAACAGCAGGCGTTCATGTACGACCACGGCTACATGTATCCCGGCCCGTCGATCAGGGACGTGCCGATCGAGATGGCGCCGCAGGACAGCCAGGACACGATCAAGCGTTTCGGCCGGCCCGAATATGCGGCGATGATCGCCGACAACCCGATCGAGCCGCCGCTCGACGCCAAGCCGTTGGTTGCCATGTTCGAGAAGTGGGACAAGGAGATCGGTGCCACCAACAACGTCAAATAGGAACCTCTACGCTCCAACCATTTTGATTGAGCATCGGAGTAGGCCGAAAACCGGTACCTGCTTTCCGATCCGGTGCTCTTGGCCGGCATTTGCATGAAATCCCTCGGTCCGGCGTCGGGTCGAGGGATTTGGCGCTTGCGCCGGCGCAGGATTGCCATGGCAATCGGTGCCGGGATGCGGGCCGGCCGGTCTTTGAAAGACGACGCACTCTTATGGGTGGGAAAACAACCGGGGTTGCCCGGAATGGTTTGGTGGAGCCAAGCGGGATCGAACCGCTGACCTCCTGCATGCCATGCAGGCGCTCTCCCAGCTGAGCTATGGCCCCATTCCGGCACAGGCCGGTGCCGTTTCCGGCGAAGTCGACGTGGCTGGAAACCGCGCCGTCAGTGCAGGCGGCTTCTAACCCCGCCTCTCGTCAAGATCAAGCCTTGGTCGCGCGCTTTTTTGCGCCCAGGGCGAAAAGCCGGCAGGCAACGTCTCGCGCGCCCGCCCCGGTTTCAGACGTCGTCGTCGTTGTCGCCCACGCCGATGATGTCGCCGACATCGTCGTCTTCCTCTTCATCGTCGGCGAGGAACGTGTCTTCATCGTCGTCGCCGAGGTCGACATCCTCGTCTTCGTCGAGGTCGGGCACGTCGTCGGTCTTCTTTTCTTCGTCCGCCTCTTCAAGCGAAACGACCTCGACGCTCTCTTCCTCGTCGGCGTCGGCTTCCTTGACCTCTTCTTCTTCCTCCTCGAGGGCCGCAGCCTTGCTGTCCTCGAAATAGGAGCGCGGATAGGTCTTGCCGGTATAGGGCGAAACGATCGGATCCTTGTTCAGGTCGTAGAATTTCCGACCCGTCTCGGGGTCGATACGTTTGGTGCCGAGTTCGGATTTTGCCACTGCAAGCCTCGTATGGAAAAGTTTGGTCCCCTTAACCACAGTTTGCGGCCCTGTCAAAGACTTAAAGCCGCGCCCCGAAAACGTGTTTCCAAACAGGCAGGCTCAGGGGATGACCGTTCGCTGCTGCCGTGATACGAGACTGCCGCAACAATAAGAAAACGCCCGCATAGCGGCCGTTGCGCAAGGAAGAATCATGCCGCACGAAGCAGCGCCGCTGCCGGCCGTCAGCCGAAAATCAAACCCGCTTTCCGGCACCGTGCGCGTGCCCGGCGACAAGTCCATTTCGCACCGCTCCTTCATGTTCGGCGGCCTCGCGTCGGGCGAGACCCGCATCACCGGCCTGCTCGAAGGCGAGGACGTGCTGCGCACCGGCGAGGCCATGAAGGCGATGGGCGCGCATATCGAGAAGCACGGCGACGAATGGGTGATCCGTGGCACCGGCAACGGCGCGCTGCTCGAACCGGAGGGGCCGCTGGATTTCGGCAATGCCGGCACCGGCTCGCGCCTGACTATGGGCCTGGTCGGGACTTACGACATGGAAACGACCTTCATCGGCGATGCCTCGCTGTCCGGCCGGCCGATGGGCCGCGTGCTCGATCCGCTGCGGCAGATGGGCGTGCAGGTACTGAAGGCGACGCCGGGCGACCGCATGCCGATCACGCTGCGCGGACCAAAACACGCCGCCCCGATCACCTACCGCGTCCCCATGGCCTCGGCGCAGGTCAAGTCGGCGGTGCTGCTGGCCGGGCTCAATACGCCGGGCATCACCACCGTCATCGAACCGGTGATGACGCGCGACCATACCGAAAAGATGCTGCAGGGGTTCGGCGCGAACCTGGGCGTCGAGACCGACGAACGCGGCGTGCGCCACATTTTCATCGAGGGCCAGGGCAAGCTGACCGGCCAGACCATTGCGGTGCCGGGCGATCCGTCTTCGGCCGGCTTCCCGCTGGTGGCGGCGTTGATCGTGCCGGGTTCCGATATCATCATCGAGAATGTGCTGATGAACCCGACCCGCACCGGTCTGCTGCTTACCTTGCAGGAAATGGGCGGCAAAATCGACGTGCTCAATCCGCGCAACGAAGGCGGCGAAGACGTTGCCGATTTGCGGGTGCGCTCTTCCGAATTGAAGGGCGTCACGGTGCCCCCGGAACGCGCACCGTCGATGATCGACGAATATCCGGTCCTGGCCGTCGCCGCCTGTTTTGCCGAGGGCGAAACGCTGATGCCGGGACTGGAAGAACTGCGCGTCAAGGAAAGCGACCGGCTGGCGGCCGTCGCCAATGGGCTGAAGCTGAACGGCGTCGACTGCACCGAAGGCGAAGCTTCGCTGGCGGTGCGCGGCTCGGCCGACGGCAAGGGGCTCGGCGGGGGTGCCGCCGTCAAGACCCATCTCGACCACCGCATCGCCATGAGTTTCCTAGTCATGGGACTGGCCAGCGAAAAGCCGGTGACCATCGACGACCAGGCCATGATCGCAACCAGCTTCCCGGAATTCATGGATTTGATGCGCGGACTTGGCGCGGAGATAGATGTCGTGGGGAGCGCCTAATGAAACCGATGCTGTCGCCGCGCAGCCCGATAAGGGGTGCTTGCCGATGACCACTGTTGGCGAAGCGCTCATCAGCCTGCTCGAAGCCCATGGCGTCGATACCGTCTTCGGCATTCCCGGCGTCCATACGGTCGAGCTTTACCGCGGGCTGGCAGGCTCCACCATTCGCCATGTCACCCCGCGCCACGAGCAGGGCGCCGGCTTCATGGCCGACGGCTATGCGCGCGCCTCGGGCAGGCCGGGCGTTGCCTTCGTCATCACCGGGCCGGGGCTGACCAATACGATCACCGCCATGGGGCAGGCCCGCGCCGATTCGGTGCCGATGCTGGTGATCTCCGGCGTCAACGCCACCGCGACGCTGGGCAAGGGCCTGGGCTTCCTGCACGAATTGCCGGACCAGCGCGGCATGATGGAAAAAGTGGTGCTGTTTTCGCAGCGCATCGAAGACGCGGCGGAATTGCCCGCAGCCCTTGAACGCGCATTCTCGCTGTTCGCGACGGCGCGGCCCGGACCCGTGCATATCGAAATCCCGATCGACGTGATGGCCATGCCTGCCGAAGGGCTGGTAGCAATGCCTGCAAGCGAGGCGTCGCCTTCTCCCGAACCAAAAGCCATTGCCCAAGCCGCAAAACTCGCCAGCGCGGCTGAGCGGCCCGTACTCCTCGTCGGTGGTGGGGCCAAGGGCGCGGAAGCGGCGCTGAAGCGCCTAGCCGAGCGGCTTGGTGCGCCGGTCGTCCAGACCTCCAATGCGCGCGGCCTAATGCACGGCCATCGGCTCTGCGTGCCGGCCAGCCCCAGCCTGAAGGCGGTGCGTGCCTTGATCGCCGATGCCGACCTCGTCATCGCGGCCGGCACCGAGTTCGGCCCGACCGACTACGATATGTATGGCGATGGCGGTTTTTCGATGCCGGCCAATCTGGTGCGGATCGATATCGGCGTCGACCAGCTTGATCGCCATCCAGCAAGCGTTTCCATCCACGCTGATTGCGGTGCGGCCTTCGAGGCGCTGCTGGCGCAAATCGATGGCTTGCCGGGCGCGGCTGACGGCGCTTCCCGTGCTGCATCCGCCCGCGAAGCCGCTTTTGCCGAGATCGGCCTCGCCATGCAGGCGCAGGTGCGGGTGGTGGAAACCATCCGCGACGCACTGCCGGGCTCGATCATCGTCGGCGATTCGACCCAGCCGATCTATGCGGCCAATCTCTATTATGATCACGACCGTCCTGCCGGCTGGTTCAATGCGGCCACCGGCTTCGGCGCGCTGGGCTTTGGCCCGCCGGCGGCAATCGGTGCGGCTATCGCCATGCCCGATGTGCCGGTCGTGTGCCTTTCCGGCGATGGCGGTTTTCAGTTCACGCTGCCCGAACTGGGCGCGGCACTCGATGCGGACGCGCCGGTCATCTTCGTTGTCTGGAACAATCGCGGCTACCGCGAGATCGAGACCTCGATGCGCGATGTCGGCGTCGAGCCGGTCGGCGTGTCGCCGGCCCCGCCGGATTTCTGCAAACTTGCCGACGCTTACGGCATCCCGGCGGAGCGGCTTTCCAGCCCGGATGGGCTGAAGGACGCGCTGTTGCGGGCGAGAGGGTCAAGGCGCTGTTATCTTGTCGAGATTTCGGTTGAGTGACTGGCCGAAAGGCGCGACACTTCTGCCCGAATAGCCGTGGGGTAATCGATTATGGCCGAAACATTACAGGACAGGCACATCGTCATAACGGGCGGCACCGGTGCGCTCGGCGGGGCGGTCCTGGCGAAGCTGCTTGCCGAAGGCGCGGTCTGCCATGTGCCGAACGCGCATGCGTCGGCACCGCCGCATTTTGCCTTTGCCGGCGACGAGCGCGTGAAACTTGCGCATAATGTCGATCTTGCCGATCCAGCCAAGGTCGAAGCTTTCTATGCAAGCGTTCCGGACTTGTGGGCATCGGTCCATCTGGCCGGCGGGTTTGCCATGGCCCCGGTGGAAGATACGGATCCGGCTTCGTTCGACGAAATGATGGACACCAATGCGCGCACCACCTTCCTGTGCTGCCGCGCCGCGATCCGCTCCATGCTGGCTTCCGGCCTGGGCGGCCGCATCGTCAATGTCACGGCGCGGCCCGGCCTTGACCCCAGGCGCGGCAGCGGCATGGTCGCCTATACGGCAAGCAAGGCCGCCGTCGCGGCAATGACCGTGGCGCTGGCGGAAGAAGTGAAGGGCAAGGGCATCCTGGTCAACGCCATTGCACCCTCGACGCTGGACACGCAGGCCAATCGCGCCGCCATGCCGAAGGCCGACTTCGCCAAATGGGTCAGCCTGGAAGCGACCGCCGAGACGGTGGCCGCACTTATCTCCACCCGCAACATCGCGACCAGCGGCGCGCTCCTGCCGCTATATGGCGGGGCTTAGTCCCGCCGCTACATGGTCGGACAAAGCGCGTCCGCGTCTTCGGTCCGGCGATAGAAGCGCAACGGCTTGTCCTTGCCGGACGGACATTGCGTGAGCCACGAAGGCGGGTTCCCTTCCATCAGCATGAAGGCCAACGGCGATTTTTGTCGGAACGCCTCGGCAAAGCCGGCGGGCGCGGCACAGACGGCAACGAGATTTGCTCCCGTCTCGGCAAGCACACTGTCCGCGTCTTGCGTCGCCGGGTCGAAGAACCGATGCACGCGTTCGATGCCTTGTGCGGCCGGGTGATTGGGTATCGCCACCACCACCGGTCCAGCCGGCTGCGCCAGCAGGTCGGCGCCGACAAGCGGAGGCGCAAGCACGACGGCCCCCGTCGGCCAGTCATATCGTCCCACGGACGGCGTCGCGCCGCAGTAGCCCGCCAGATCGACCGCTGTGACCGGCAGCGGCGCGGTTTTGACGCTCAGGTGATAAAGCGCCAGTAAAAGCGCCAGCGCCATGCCGGGAACGATCAGCATGAGCCGCCTGAAGGTCGTTGTCGGGAAGCGGCCATGGGCATATTTTTCTGCCGCCAGACGCGGCGGCAAAAGGGCAGCAACGACAAACAGCAGGCCTATGCCGGAAAACAGAGGCAGGTAGCGCAAATAGCGAAAATAGACGATGGCCTGGACCAGCGCGAGAAGCGACGCAAGCGCGAACAGGACGAGGCCGCGTTCCCGACGCCGCTCGACCAGGCACAGCATGATGGGCGCCAGCGCGCCGACAAACAGCACCATCATGGCGGGAAAGCTTTCCGACAGCACGAAGTCCGGCCGTTGAAAGAAGCTCAGTTCCTGCGGAATGCCTTCAAGCACCAAGGCGCGCAGATGCGCATCCATCCCGGCATAGGGCCCTTCCAGGCATAGCGGAAAAAGGGCTGCGACCACGGCCATGCTGGCCATAGCGGGGATGACGAGTACGCCCGCCCGCAGCAACGGGCCGTGACGGCTGGCCAGCAATGGTGCTGCCGCGAAGGTCAGGCCGGCCAGAACCAGGGCCAAGGCATAGGGGACGGAATAGGTGTCGCACTTGGCCGCAGCATAGGCGGAAGGCGGCACGATCACTGCAAAAAGCACCAGTGCCGTAACCGCCAGCGCCCCGCCGAAGATCGCGATCCGCGCCCGCCCGTCCTTGCGGCCAAAAACGAAGTCGAACGCATAGAGGCCGACGACCAGCGCATGGAAAACAGCGAATTCGAGGCTGATGGCCATGCCGAGAGCGACCAGCGCCCCGCAAGCAACCGTGGCAGTGCGGCGCGGCGACAAGGCGAGCGCAAGAGCCGCGAAAAAGATCAGCACTTCCAGATTGTGATAGTCGATACGGCCCGGCGCGAACTCGAAGAAGCTTTGCAGCGCGCAAAATACGGCCAGGGGCAAGGCGATTGCCGTTCTGGTGAAGCCGGAAGCGACCACCAGCCGGTTGTAGAAATACAGGGCCGGAGCCAGCAAAAGCAGCGGCACGGTAATGGTCGCGACCGACAGGGCGGTTTCGTTTCCGACAAGCGGCATGACCAGCCACGCGACAAGCGCATAGGGAAGATCGACGATCCAGGGCCAGTGCGTGACATAGGGTTCCGGCTGCAGGATGCCCGGCAGCGTGCGGTCGAAGACATTTCCTGTTGCGATGAACGTGCGGATTTCGTGCAGTTTCAAGAGATCGTCGGGATCGTTGGCCATGGCCAGGCCCAGCACATGCCGAAAGATCATGTAGAGGGCGAGGCCGATATAGCAGAGCGCCAGCGGCAGCAGCCCGCCGCCCGTAGGTGCAGCCGCCCGGCTGACACCCAGACCGTCATAATCCGCCGATGTTAAATCCCGCCCCATGCCCCTGTATAGACCGGCAAGATTGCCTTCGCGTAAACGATGCCGCTCCATGCAAGGGCCGAACGACGGATGCATGGTCCAAACAAAACCCCGCCGGATCGCTCCGGCGGGGTTTTTCGTCAGGTCGCGCGAAAGGCGCGGCCGATAGTCAGGCTTAGCTGCCCTGCTTCTTCAGCGCGGCACCCAGAATGTCGCCAAGCGAAGCGCCGGAGTCGGTCGAACCGTACTGGGCGACCGCTTCCTTCTCTTCGGCGATTTCCAGCGCCTTGATGGAGACCTGCAGCTTGCGGGTCTTCTTGTCGAAGGCGATGATGCGGGCGTCCATCTTCTGACCGACCGAGAAACGCTCGGGACGCTGCTCGTCGCGGTCGCGCGACAGGTCGTTGCGCTTGATGAAGGTCTCGATGCCGCTGTCGACCAGCCGCACTTCCAGGCCACCTTCCTTGATGCCGGTGACTTCGCAGGTAACGACCGCGTTCTTGCGCAGTTCACCGCTTGTCGCCGCTTCGCCGACCGTATCCTGCGCCAGTTGCTTGATGCCGAGCGAGATGCGTTCCTTGTCGATGTCGACGTCGAGCACCTGCGCCTTGACCATGTCGCCGCGGTTGTACTCCTCGATCACCTGCTCGCCCGGACGGGTCCAGTCGAGATCGGAAAGGTGAACCATGCCGTCCACGTCGCCTTCCAGCCCGATGAACAGGCCGAACTCGGTCTTGTTCTTGACCTCGCCCTCGACCTGGCTGCCGACTGGGTAGGTGCGTGCAAAGGCTTCCCAAGGATTCTCAAGCGTCTGCTTGAGGCCGAGCGAGATGCGGCGCTTGGCCGGATCGACCTCGAGCACGACCACGTCGACCTGCTGGGTGGTCGATAGGATCTTGCCGGGGTGCACGTTCTTCTTGGTCCACGACATTTCCGAAACGTGGATAAGACCCTCGATGCCCGGCTCCAGCTCGACGAACGCGCCGTAGTCGGTGATGTTGGTGACGGTGCCGGTGATCTTCTTGCCAATCGGGAACTTGGTGCCGATGTCGGACCACGGATCGCTCTCGAGCTGCTTCATGCCCAGCGAGATGCGGTGCGTCTCCTGGTTGATGCGCACGATCTGCACCTTGACCGTCTGACCGATGTTGAGGATTTCGGTCGGATGATTGACGCGGCGCCATGCCATGTCGGTGACGTGCAGCAGGCCGTCGATGCCGCCGAGGTCGACGAACGCACCGTAATCGGTGATGTTCTTGACGACGCCTTCGACAACCTGGCCCTCTTCGAGGTTCTGGACGATCTCCGAACGCTGCTCGGCACGGCTCTCTTCGAGCACGGTGCGGCGCGACACGACGATGTTGCCGCGACGGCGATCCATTTTCAGGATCTCGAAGGGCTGCGGGTTGTGCATCAGGGGCGTGACGTCGCGGATCGGGCGGATGTCGACCTGCGAACGCGGCAGGAAGGCAACGGCACCGTCCAGATCGACGGTAAAGCCGCCCTTGACCTGGTTGAAGATGACGCCTTCGACGCGCTCGCCCTTGGTGAACTTCTCTTCGAGCTTGACCCAGCTCTCTTCGCGGCGGGCCTTTTCACGCGAAAGCATGGCTTCGCCCAGCGCGTTCTCGATGCGCTCGACATAGACTTCGACGGTGTCGCCGACCTTGAGGGTCGAGTCCTTGCCCTTGACGCCGAATTCCTTCAGCGGCACGCGGCCTTCGACCTTCAGGCCGACGTCGATGATGGCCATGTCCTTTTCGATCGCGGTGATGGTACCGCGTACGACCTGGCCTTCGCCGGAATGACCGGCGGAAAATGTTTCTTCAAGCAGGCTCGCGAAATCGTCGCGAGTGGGATTTGCAGCTGACATTGTTTCTCCTGAAAGGCTCCGCCTGGCAGCGAAGCAGGCGCCGTGGGTTAGCGTTGCGGTTGCCTGCCGGCGTTCCGGGTCTTTTCAAAACCCTGGCCGCCTTTCGAGGCGGCAATTTCGGCGCATAAAGAATGCTGGCAGGCTGGTTTGTTTGCCCGCTCGTTTTTCTCCGCCTCCCCTTTCGGGAAACGGTAAGAAAATCGATCAGACAGCGTCTCTCCTGACCGTCGCGTCGTCTATGATCGCCATGGCCGCAAGAAACGCGGCTTCTATAGACATTTCCGACGTATCGAGCAAGTGCGCGTCCGCCGCCGGCTTCAACGGCGAGTCCGCGCGGCCCATGTCACGTTCGTCACGACGAAGGATGTCGACAAGGATGTCCTTGAAATCCGCTTTCCCGCCGATGGCCTCGATCTCGTCGAAACGGCGCCGTGCGCGCACATCCGCACTTGCCGTCACGTAGAGTTTCACCGTGGCGTCCGGGCAGACCACCGTTCCGATGTCGCGCCCGTCAAGCACCGCGCCGGGCGCTGTGTTGGCGAATTCGCGTTGCTTTTCCACCAATATCCGGCGAACGCTCGGGAATACGGCCACTTTCGAGGCCGCTTCGCCCACGGCATGCGCCGAAAGAACGGTCCGGTCGAGTTTTTTCAGATCGACCTGGCGCGCCGCCGTCTCGGCTGCCGAGACATTGGCCAGCGGCAGGCCAAGTTCCAGCAGCGCATGCGCCACCGCGCGATAGGTCAGGCCGGTGTCGAGCAGGTTCAGCCGGTAGTGGTCGGCAAGCCGCCTTGCCAGCGTTCCCTTGCCTGCCCCTGCCGGCCCGTCGATGGCGACGACGATATTGGAATTCGTGGCGCTCATGCCCGCCCCTCCATCATGCCCGATGCACCGGCCGCGTCAGGCAGGTCGGGCCGCCCTCGCAAGCGACACACAGCGCATCCGCCTCGAAAGTCGTGACGGTGCAGCCCGCGGCTTCCATGGCGGCCTTGGTTTTCGGGAAGCCGGCAATGGCGATGACCTGCCGATGGTCGGTCGGCAAAACGTTGAGGCTGAGGCCGTTGGACAGGCGAAACTCCTCCGCATCGCCTTCGACCAGTCGAATGCCATGCGCCTTCAGCATCTGATAGAAGGGTGCCGGCAGCAGCGGCGAATAGACGAGCGCCAGATCGTCCGCCAGCGGGCTGATGACCGACATCAGGTGCAGGCAGGCCTCTTCGCCTTGCCACAGCGGCAGGTCGAAGCCGTAAACCGAAATGCCTTTGGGGCCAAGCATTTCGGTAAGTTGCCGCACGCCCTCCTGGTTGGTGCGAACGCCCCGCCCGACAATCAACGTATGCTTGTCGAGCCAGATGGTATCGCCGCCCTCCACCTGGCCCGGCGCTTCGATGCGGCCGAGAATGGGAATGCCCATGCGCGTATAGGCCGCCTCATGCAAGCCGGGCTCCGGCAGCCGCAGCGCCTTGCCCATCGAAAGGATGATCGCGCCGTGATCGCTCATCAGCGACGGATCGAAGGTGAAGACAGAATCGGCCAGGCCGTCATCCTCGTCGGTCAGCCATTCGATGGTCGCGCCCGAATCGGCCACGAGCCTGGCCAGGCCCTCATGCTGAACGGCCGCCTTTTGCGGATCGAAACCCGGCCCGTAGTGCCACTGGCTGGCGTCGGCCCGACGCATGGCGCTGGCCGCCGAACGCATCATCACCCGCTTGAGTGGCCCCGCCATCGACTGCGATCCGTATGCCTTTTCCACCGCGCTCTCCTTGAAAATCCCTGACTGAAATATGCCGTGGCTCAATAACCATTGCAGCACGGTGCGATCAATGGTCCAAATACGATGGTTGACGCCGGCAAGCGGAACGGTCCATCTTGAAAAGAAAAAGCTGGCTAGTGGCGGGTAATGGGTAGGAAATTCCAGAGACGACCGGTTGATCCTCGCCACGGGGCGGCGAAGCGCTGATGGTGTCCAGCACGGCAACGACCTTGAGGCCGGGCGCGCAGCAGGATGCGCCCGAAGCCATCCACATCGACAATCTGCATAAGAAATTCGGCCAGTTGCATGTGCTGAAAGGCGTTTCGCTGTCCGCGCGCGACGGCGACGTCATCGCCATCATCGGCGGCAGCGGATCGGGCAAGTCGACCTTGCTGCGCTGCATCAACTGCCTCGAAAACCCGACCAGCGGCGTCGTTCGCGTCAATGGCGAAGAAATCCGTATGAAGGCCGATAGCCAGGGCAACACCCAGCCCGCCGACCGAAAGCAGATCGAACGTATCCGCTCCAAGCTCGGCATGGTGTTCCAGAACTTCAATTTGTGGAGCCACATGACGCTGATCGACAACGTCATCGAGGTTCCGGTGCATGTGCTGGGCGTCAAGCGCGACGAGGCCATCGCGGAGGCGGAAAAGCTGCTTGCCCGCGTCGGACTGGCCGAAAAGCGCGACGTCTATCCGGCCTATCTGTCCGGCGGCCAGCAGCAGCGCGCCGCGATCGCCAGGGCGCTCGCCATCAAGCCGCGCGTCATGCTGTTCGACGAGCCGACCTCGGCGCTCGACCCCGAACTGGTCGGCGAAGTGCTCAAGGTCATCGGCGACCTGGCGCGCGAGGGCCGCACCATGGTGCTGGTCACGCACGAGATGAAGTTCGCGCGCGAGGTCGCAACGCATGTCGTCTATCTCTACAACGGGGTAGTCGAGGAGGAGGGGCCGCCGGAGGCGATTTTTGGCGCGCCGAAGTCGGAGCGGCTGAAGCAGTTCATCCGCAGTATCGGATAATTTGGGGCTAACAGACGGGAACGTCACAAAGTGGGAGAACGAAGAATGAAGACTTTTCTGAAGATGGCGTCGGTGGCCGCCGTAATGACGCTGACCGGCGCATTTTCGGCGAGCGCGGAGCAGACCAAGGTCGGCTTTTCGCCGGAAGCCTACCCGCCCTTCTATACGCAGGATTCGTCCGGCAACTGGACCGGCTGGGAGGTGGATATCACCATGGCGATCTGCGCCGAGGCCAAGCTTGATTGCGTGCTGACCCCGATCCCGTGGGATGGCCTGATCCCGGCGCTGAAGACGAAAAAGATCGATACGATCATGAATTCGCTGTCGATCACGGCCGAGCGCAAGAAGGAGATCGACTTCTCCGACAAATATTACAACACGCCGACGGTGATCGTCGGTGCGAAATCCGAGAAATTCGATGCCACGCCGGAAGGGCTGAAGGGCAAGATACTGGGCGTTCAGGTTTCCACCGTTCACGCAGCCTACGCCAAGAAGCATTTTGCCGACAGCGCGGCCGAGATCAAGGAATACCAGACGCAGGATGAGGCCAACCAGGATCTGGTCGCCGGCCGCATCGATGCCACGCAAGCCGACGGCATCGCGCTCGATGCCTTCCTGAAATCCGACCAGGGCAAGGAATGCTGCGATCTCAAGGGCGCGGTCGCGCCAGATCTTGAAGTGCTTGGACCAGGCGTCGGTGCAGGCGTACGCAAGGGCGACACCGAACTTGCCGGCAAGATCAACGAAGCCATCAAGGCAATCCGCGCCAATGGCAAATATGCCGAGGTCACCAAGAAGTACTTCGATTTCGACATCTTCGGCGACGAAGCCGCCGCGAACTAACGGTATCGGCCGCCGGTCAGCTACCCCTTTATCGACAGGGGACGGCTGGCCGGTCGCTTCCTGAGCGGCCCGTTCCGGCAGCCGCTCACTTTCCGTTGATTTCGTATCGGGTCACAAAAGCATCTGTGCTTTGATCCGATGCCACACCGTGAGGAACTATCCTGTACGACATTCTTGCCGCTGCCTTCGGAAGCAGCACGCTGGCGCTGCTGTCGCTTTCGCCTCCGGGCTGGGGCGCGAACCTGCTGGTCGGCCTCGTCAAATCGATCGAGATCGCGGCGGGCGCATTCGGCCTCGGCCTGTTGATCGGCATTTGCGGGGCCTATGGCAAGCTCTATGGTGGCCCGGTCGTCCGCGACCTGTTCGAGGTCTATACGACGGTCGTGCGCGCGGTGCCCGAACTCGTGCTCATCCTGCTGCTCTATTATGCCGGCACCGACCTCATCAACCAGTTGCTGGGTGTGTTCGGCCATGCGCCGGTCGACATCAACGGGCTTGTCGCGGGCATCGGCGTGCTGGGTGTCGTGCAAGGCGCTTATTCGACGGAAGTCTTGCGCGGGGCGATCCTCGCCATCCCGCAAGGGCAGATCGAGGCGGCGCGTGCCTACGGCATGCCCCCCCGCCTGCTGCTTCGGCGCATCACGCTGCCTGCCATGCTGCCTTTCGCCATCCCGGGCCTCGCCAACCTCTGGCTCATTGCCACCAAGGATACCGCACTTCTGGCCATCGTCGGCTTCAGTGAACTGACGCAGACGACCCGGCTCGCGGCCGGCTCCACCAAGGCCTATCTGACCTTCTTTCTCGCGGCGGGCGCCTTGTATCTGACGCTGTCGCTGGTTTCCAATTTCTACATCGCGCGCATCGAGCGGCGAGCGCGGCGCGGCATGCCCTCGCTCAAGGACGCGCACTGATGTCCGCCGGCGAAGCCCCCTTTATCCAACGCGCGGCGCGCGCTTCGCTGTGGCTGCAGCCGCACCGGATCGTCATGCTGGCCGTCGCGCTGGGTCTCGTGCTGTCGGCGGCATTCTTCATGCGCTGGGATTGGCTGCCGCGCTACTGGCCGCTGGCGCTGGAGGGCATCTGGCGGACCCTATGGCTGCTGGTGGTCACCTGCGTGCTCGGCATCACGCTTGCCATCCCGCTTGGGCTGGCGCAGGCGGCGGGGCCTAGATATCTCAGCGTACCGGCGCTTGCGTTCTGCTCGATCATTCGCGGCACGCCGCTTTTGCTGCAACTGTGGCTGCTCTATTTCGGGCTGGGCTCGCTGTTTCCGCAATTCCCCTGGATACGCGAATCCTTTCTTTGGCCGTATCTGCGGCAGGCCTGGCCTTATGGCGTGCTGGCGCTGACGCTGTCCTATGCCGGCTACGAGGGCGAGGTGATGCGCGGCGCCTTTGCCGGCGTGCCGCGCGGTCAACTAGAGGCCGCCCGCGCCTTCGGCATGACCCGCTGGACCGCCTTCCGGCGTATCTGGCTGCCGCAGGCGCTCTACCGGGCGTTGCCGACGCTGACCGGTGAAACCGTGCTGCAATTGAAGGCGACGCCGCTGGTGGCGACCATCACCATGGTCGACATCTACTCGGTGGCTTCGCGTGTGCGGCAGGAGACGTTCATCACCTACGAGCCATTGCTGCTGCTTGCCGTGGTCTATATGGCGATCACCGGCATCCTCGTCTTCGTTTTCCGCAAGATCGAAGCCCGGATGCCGAACAGGGTAGGATAGAACCGCTATCCAAAATCAGGATCGCGTCATGCAACTCAGTCTCGATCAGGCAACCGGCCTGTGCCGCATGGCGGCGCTGGGGGCCGGCGCTGGCGACGAGACAGCGCAATCGCTGGCGTCGGCGACCGTGACGGCGGAAGCCGAGGGCAATACCGCAGTCGGGCTTTCGCATTTCATCGATTATCTCGATGCGCTGGAGGCGGGCCGTATCGACGGCAAGGCCGATCCCGTCGTGACGAGGCCCGCGCTGGCGCTCTATCTGTCGGATGCCAAGGGCGGCATTGCCCATACCGCCTTCGACCGCACCATTGACGATCTCGCCAAGGCGGCCCGGCTGTTCGGTGTCGCCATCTTTTCGCAGAATAACGCCTATACCTGCGGCGCGCTCGGCTATTTCACCCGGCGGCTGGCCGAACGGGGGCTGGTTTCCTTCGCGGCCACCAACGGGCCGGCGCTGCTTGCCGGGGCGGGATCGATCAGGCCGGTCTATTGCACCAACCCGATGTCGTTTGCAGCACCTGCCGCCGATGGCACGCCGCTGGTCATCGACCAGGCCTCGAGTGCCGCCGCCTTCGTCACCATCCGCAAGGCGGCTGAGGCGTGCGAAAAAATCCCCGAAGGTTTTGCGCTCGACGCCCTCGGCAACCCGACCACCGATCCGGCGCAGGCCATGAAGGGCGCGCTGCTGGCTTTCGGCGGCAACCGCGGGGCCAATATCGCGCTGATGGTGGAAGTGTTGGCGGCAGGTCTGTCGGGCGCGAACTGGTCGCTCGACGCGCCTTCCTTCGCCGATGGTTCGCAAAGCCCCGGCAGCGGCCTGTTCATCCTCGCCATCGAGCCAAAACTGCTCGACGCGGATTTCGAGCAGCGCATGGCGGATCAGCTCGAGCGCTTGCGGGGGCACGGCGTGCATCTGCCGGGTCGCGCCGGCGTGGAAGCCTCGCAACGGGCGGCCTTGCATGGCCTGACTGTCTCAAAGGATGTCGTGCAGCGCATTTCGGAATTCGCGGCCCGCTATTCGGCCTGAACGGCGCATTCCGTTAGAGAATAGGCGCCTCGATCAACTAATGTTCATTTGACTGTGAGCGAGCGGATCGAGTCGTTCGGCTCCTCAGCAAAGGAGATATTTTACCGATGACGTCCGAAAATTCCCGTGAACGCCTGATCGTACCCGTCCTTGGCTGCGTCTACGCAAAGCTGCACGACAGCGCCGAGACGCTGCTTCGTGTCGTCGCCGGCGGCATTCTCGCCGTTCACGGCTCGTCGAAGATCGGCAATCCGTTCGGCGCTGCCGAAATGGTCGAAGGCCTCGGCTTCTATCCCGGCGTCTTCTGGTCGCCCTTGCTGGCAGTCACCGAATTCTTCGGCGGCATTCTGCTGGCGCTCGGCCTGTTGACTCGGCCCGCCGCCTTCGCCGGCATGATCGTCCTGCTGGTCACGGTGTGGTTTCATTGGGTCACGATGGGTCAGGGTTTTTCCGGCGCCGAAAAGTCGATCCTGTGGGCGGCCATCATGGCCTTCTTCGTCGTTCGCGGTGGCAATCGTCATTCCGTGGACGCCCGGCTCGGCAAAGCGTTCTGATTGTCCGGGAAGCGGGTGCGGCGACCAGTCGCCGCCCTTTGCCTTTGGCGAAAAACCGACTATGAAACGGCTTCAGCCAGACCCCTGACGATCCACAGGGGCGCAGTTTGTCGGAGCGTGTCATGACCGAAATCCTGGAAACGCCAAAGCTCGTCGTCGTTTTCGGCGGCTCGGGGTTCATCGGTCGCCATGTCGTGCGGGCGCTGGCCATGCGCGGTTATCGCATCCGCGTCGGCTGCCGCCGCCCCGATCTCGCCGGCCATTTGCAGCCGCTCGGCAATGTCGGCCAGATCCAGCCGGTGCAGGCCAATCTTCGTATGCGCTGGTCGATCGACCGGGCCGTCCAGAGCGCAGACCATGTCGTCAACCTTGTCGGCATCCTGCATGAAAGCGGCCGCCAGCGGTTCACAACCGTGCACCAGTTCGGCGCACGCGCCGTCGCCGAGGCCGCGCGCGCCGTCGGCGCGGGTCTTACCCACGTTTCCGCGCTGGGCGCCGACCGAAATTCCGAATCGGCCTATGCGCGTACCAAGGCGCTGGGCGAAAAAGCGGTGTTCGAAACCGTCCCCGATGCTGTCGTGCTGCGGCCGTCGGTTGCTTTCGGACCGGAAGACGCTTTTTTCAACCGGTTCGCCGCCATGGCCCGCCTTTCCCCAGCGCTGCCGCTGATCGGCGGCGGCCAGACCCGCTTCCAGCCGGTCTATGTCGCCGACATCGCCGAGGCCGTAGCCCGTTCCGTCGATGGCGAGGCAGCGGCCGGGCAAGTCTATGAACTCGGCGGCCCAAGCGTGCTCACCTTCAAGGAGTGCATGGAAGAACTGTTGACCGTGATCGACCGCAAGCGGCCGCTGATCCCGGTGCCATGGTGGGTCGCCAACGTCCAGGCCTCGATCCTCGGCCTTTTGCCGAACCCTCTTCTTACGCGGGACCAGGTGACGCAACTGCGTTCGCACAACGTCGTTTCCGCGGCCGCCGCCGCGGAAGGCCGGACGCTGGCGGGACTTGGCATCCAGCCGCAGGCCATCGGCACCATCCTGCCCAGCTATCTGTGGCGTTTCCGCGCCGCCGGACAATTCCAGCGCAAGCCCGCGGCTTAGGAAACCGTTTGAAAATCTCGTGAGACCGGGCTGCAAACGGCGCTCGGCTGCACTCCGGTGCTCACGTACTTAAAGTACGCTCCGCTCCGGCACTCGCCGTGCACCGTTTTCGCCGCGGCCTGACGATTTTTCAAACGGTTTCCAAGGTGCCGTTAACCCCAGATCAATAGCGCGATCATCCCCACCCCGCCGACGATCAGCCGCCACCAGCCGAACAGCGAATAGCCGTGGCGGGAAACGTAGTCGAGCAGGAAGCGCACGACGAACAGGGCCGAGACGAAAGCCGCAACGAAGCCGATGGCGATGAGCGAAAGATCGGAGCTTGTCAGCACGTTCCGGTTCTTGATCAGGTCGAAGGTGAAAGCGCCGAGCATGGTGGGCATAGCGAGGAAGAAGGAAAATTCGGCCGCCGCCCGCTTTTCGACGCCCAAGAGCATGGCGCCCACGATGGTTGCACCGGAGCGCGAGGTTCCCGGGATCATGGCGAGGCACTGGAACAGGCCGATCTCGATATAGCGCCGGAGCGGGAAGCGCTCGACGTCGCGATAGATCGGCTTGAGGTCCATGCGGTCCACCCAAAGCAGCACGACGCCGCCGATAATCAGCATGGTGCAGATCAGCTTTGGCGATTCGAACAGCACCGTCTTGATGAAATCATGCGCCAGCGCGCCGATGATCGCTGCCGGCAGGAAGGCCAGCACGATACCGAGGACAAAGTGCCGTGTCAGCCGATCATGCCGAAAATCGACCAGCATCTTCCACAGGCGCTGGAAATAGAGGCTGAGGATAGCCAGGATCGCGCCCAACTGGATGAGGATTTCGAACGCCTTGCCGGTCGATTCGAAGCCGAGAAAGTGCCCGGCGAGCAGGATATGCCCCGTCGAGGATACCGGGATGAACTCCGTCAACCCTTCGATCAGGCCGAGCAGCAGCGCTTCAACGATGGTATGGGTTTCCATGGAACCTCGATCACGGCTTGCTTGTCATGGCGCGGAACTAACCCTATAGGTCGCTGGACATGACCGCCCTCAGATCGGGCGGACAACACTTACCGGCGCGAGCGGCGATTCGCCAGAGCGCTTTTTTCACCGCTGGACCATGCTGACGCTTTTTCATCACCCGATGTTCGCCTCCTGCCGCTTCGTCCGCCTCGCCTTCGGCGAGTATGGCGAGGAACTGGCGTTGATCGAGGAAAAGCCGTGGACGCGGCGCAAGGAATTTCTGGCGCTCAATCCGGCGGGCACGCTGCCTATCCTGCTGGCCGAAGGAGACGTGCCGATCGTCGGCGCCAGCGTCATCGCCGAATATCTCGATGAAACGCGCGGCGTGCTGAAGCGCGAGAAGCGGCTGTTTGCCGAAGACCCGATGGACCGCGCCGAAATTCGCCGGCTGACCGACTGGTATCTCAACAAGGCCGACAGCGAAATCACGCGGCATCTGGTGCGCGAACGCGTGCTGAAGCCGGTCATGCCCGAAGCGTCGGGCGGCGGCTCTCCGGATTCGGCCGCGATCCGGGCGGCTCGGGCCAATATCCGCCAGCACATGAAATACACCAACTGGCTGGCCGGCACCCG
The DNA here is from genome assembly GCF_054489405.1 of Mesorhizobium sp. A623. NCBI lineage: Bacteria > Pseudomonadati > Pseudomonadota > Alphaproteobacteria > Hyphomicrobiales > Phyllobacteriaceae > Mesorhizobium > Mesorhizobium sp. A623. The sequence continues at coordinate 64,992 of NZ_JBTMXB010000001.1, read as the reverse complement.
GCCGTGGCTGGCCGGCGGCAGGATCACCTATGCCGACCTGGCCGCGGCATCGGCGCTGTCGGTGCTCGACTATCTCGGCGAAATCGACTGGCGCGAGCATAATGCAGCGCGCGAATGGTACACGCGCGTCAAGTCGCGGCCATCGTTCCGGCCGCTTTTGGCCGACCGCGTGCGCGGCCTAACCCCGGTGTCGCACTATGCGGACCTCGATTTCTGATCCGACCAAGCTTCGCGCGCTGATCGACCGCGAGGCGCAGGCTGCCGGTTTCGATGCCGTCGCCGTCACCACGCCCGATGCCATCCCGCTGGCGCCTGCACGGCTAGCCGAATTCGTCGATGCCGGCTTCCACGGCTCGATGGGCTGGATCGAAGAGACGCTGGAGCGCCGCAGCAGCCCCTCCACGCTATGGCCGGAAGTGCGCTCCATCGTCGTTTTGGCCATGAACTACGCGCCCGACCACGACCCCCGCGAAATCCTCGGCCAAAAGAGCAGCGGCGCGATTTCGGTCTATGCGCAAAACCGCGATTACCACGACGTGATGAAAGGCCGGCTGAAGGAGATCGCCGGCAAGCTCGTCGCCAGGGCCGGCGGCGACGTAAAGGTGTTCGTCGATACCGCGCCCATCATGGAAAAGCCGTTGGCGGGGGCCGCCGGCCTTGGCTGGCAGGGCAAGCACACCAATCTGGTCAGCCGCGAGCATGGTTCGTGGCTGTTCCTCGGCACGATTTTCACCACGGCCGAACTGGAGCCGGGCACGCCGGAAATCGACCATTGCGGCTCGTGCCGCGCCTGCCTCGACGCTTGCCCGACGAATGCCTTTCCCGCGCCCTACAAGCTCGATGCGCGGCGCTGCATCTCCTACCTCACCATCGAGAACAAGGGGCCGATCCCGCTGGAATTCAGGCAGGCCATCGGCAATCGCATCTATGGCTGCGACGATTGTCTTGCCGCCTGCCCGTGGAACAAGTTCGCCCACGCCGCATCGGAGGCGAAGCTGGCCGCCCGCGACGATCTGCGCGAACCGGCGCTGGCCGAGCTTTTGCGGCTGGACGATGCTTCGTTTCGCAGCTTTTTCTCCGGTTCCCCGGTCAAGCGCATCGGCCGCGACCGTTTTTTGCGTAATGTTCTGATCGCGGCGGGCAATTCCACAGACACTTCGCTCGTCCCTACCGTGCGCGCCCTGCTTGCCGATCCGTCGCCGCTGGTGCGCGGCGCGGCCATCTGGGCGCTGTCGCGGCTTGTGCCGGATAGCGAATTTGCCGATCTTGCCAAAGTGGCCCTGCGCACCGAAAGCGACGACGACGTGCGCAGCGAATGGCTTCCGGTCATTCCGGGCCAAATCGAGATGGAAAGCCAGGCATGAGTCGGGAAAAGATATTCATTTTCGGAGCGGGTTATTCCGGCAAGGCCTTTTCTCAGGCGATGTCCGGTGCGCCGATTGTCGGCACGACGCGCTCGCCGGAAAAATTCGATGCACTGCGGCAGGCCGGCATCGCGCCGTTGCTTTTCAACGGTTCTCTGACGCCGAAGATCGAGGCCGCGCTGCGCGAAACCACCCATCTTGTCATCTCCACCGCGCCCGATGAAGCCGGCGATCCGGTCTTGAATGCGGCGCGTGAAACCATCGCGAAAAACATGCCGGCGCTGGCTTGGATCGGCTATCTGTCGACGGTCGGCGTCTATGGCGACCATGGCGGCAGGTGGGTGGACGAGGCCGCAGAATGCCGGCCGGTGTCGCGCCGCTCCATCATGCGGGTGGCGGCCGAGCAGGAATGGCTGGCGCTCGGGCGAGAGATCGGCCGGCCAGTCGCGGTCCTGCGGCTTTCGGGCATTTACGGGCCGGGGCGCAATGCCTTCGTCAATTTGCAGAACGGCACCGCCAAGCGGCTGGTCAAGCCGGGCCAGGTGTTCAACCGCATCCACCGCGACGACATCGGCGGCGCGCTCAGCCATTTGGCCGGGCAAAATCGCGGCGGCGTCTTTAACGTCACCGACGATTTGCCGGCGCCGCCGCAGGATGTTGTGGCTTACGCGGCAAAATTGATGGGCGTCGAGCCGCCGCCTGAAATTGCCTTCGAGACGGCCCAACTTTCGCCCATGGCGCGTTCTTTCTATGGCGAGAACAAGCGCGTGGCCAATGCGGCGATCAAGGCTACCGGCTACCATTTCCGTTTCCCCGATTACCGCTCTGCGCTGAACCGGATGTGGGCGGACGGCAACTGGAACGACGGTGCGGCACGCAGCCCTATTCGGCGTTAAGCTTTGCGTAACCACGACGGCTCAAGGTCCGGCAAAAAGCTCGAAGGTCCGTGATGAGAAAAATCCAGCCCTGTTTTCGTCGTGGCGGTCGCCTGCTGGCCGGCCTGATCGCGATTGTGGCGCTTCTGGCGCTTGGCGCGCAGCCCTCAATGGCGGCGGAAAAGGCCAAGGATCTGTTCGGGGCCAAGAGACTGCCGGCGGTGGCGGCGCCGCAATCCTTCGGCTTCTATTCCAAGGGGTGTTTTGCCGGCGGCATGGCGATCGCCACCGATGGCCCGACCTGGCAGGCGATGCGGCCATCGCGCAATCGCCGCTGGGGCCATCCGACCATGATCGCCCTCATCGAAAAGCTGTCGCGGGACGCCGTCGCCATCGGCTGGCCCGGCCTGCTGCTCGGCGATATTTCACAGCCGCGCGGCGGCCCGATGACGACGGGCCACGCCTCGCACCAGATCGGGCTCGATGCCGACATCTGGTTCACGCCGATGCCCGACCGCCGCCTGTCAATCAGCGAGCGCGAGAACATGAGCGCCGTTTCGCTGGTCAACGAAAAGACGCACCGTGTTAAGGAAAATATCTGGAACCCGGTTTATGCGCGCCTGCTCCGGCAAGCGGCGAGCTATCCGGAAGTCGAACGCATCCTGGTCAATCCCGGCATCAAGAAGAAGCTGTGCGATACGGTGACCGGCGACCGTTCCTGGCTGCACAAGATCCGGCCGTTCTGGGGCCATGACTATCATTTCCATATCCGCATCGGCTGCCAGCCGGGTTCTCCTTCCTGCAAGCCGCAGCAGGCGACGCCGATGGACGACGGTTGCGGCAAGCCGCTGGCATGGTGGTTCACCGAGGAGCCATGGCGGCCCAACAAGAACCCCGATGCGCCGAAGGCACGCGACCTGATGACCATGGCCAACCTGCCGAAGCAATGCCAGGCCGTGCTCGACGCGCCAAGCCCGGTGTCTGCGGAAGCGGTCACCTACCATGGCGTCGGCGGCGCGCCGGCGGTTGCCGCGGCCCCGACCACGACGGTTCGCGCGGCCATCGAAGCCGCCGCGCCTATCCCGTTCAGCGCCAGCGCTTTTGCCCCGACTCCGGAGATCGGCATTCCGTTGCCGCTGCCCCGCCCCGGCCATTAGGGCCAATCGGCATTCAATCGATTCACGCGGTGTTTTTGGCGCTGTTTATAGGGCGCGCGGTGCTCGTTTCGCCATTGCGCGCGGCGGCGATCCTGCATAAGCCTCTTTCGCCATCATGGCCGACCGCCATTTGAAAATCGGAACGATCAGGACACTACATGCCGGCCACCAGCGACATCGAAACGCCATTGCGGTTTCCGATCCTGATCGGCGACATCGGCGGCACCAATGCCCGTTTCTCCATCGTCTTCGACGCGGTGACGGAAGCCTCCGAGCCTATCATCGTGCGAACGGCCAGTTTCGACACCATCGACGAGGCGATCCGGTCCGCTGTGCTCGATCATGCGCCCGTGCGGCCGAACTCGGCCGTGCTGGCCGTTGCCGGCCCCGTCGAAAGCGACGAAATCCCGCTCACCAATTGTCCGTGGATCGTCAAGCCGAAGCAGATGCTCGCCAATCTGGGCTTGAGCGACATCGTCGTGCTCAACGATTTCGAGGCGCAGGCGCTGGCGGTCGTGGCGCTGGGCGAAGAACATATGGAAAAGATCGGCGGCGGCGCGCCGGAACCGAATGCCGGGCGCGTCGTGCTCGGCCCCGGAACCGGCCTTGGCGTTGCCGGGCTGATCCATTCGGGCGGGCGCTGGATACCCGTTCCCGGCGAGGGCGGCCATATGGACATCGGCCCGCGCAGCCAACGCGATTTCGAGGTGTTTCCGCATATCGAGAAACTGGAGGGCCGCATTTCCGGCGAGCAGATTTTGTGCGGACGCGGGCTGGTCAACGTCTATCGGGCCGTGGCCGTGGCGGACGACAAGCCTTCGCCGCTTTCCCAGCCGGCCGAAATCACCGCTGCCGCGTTGGCGAAAACCGACCCGGTGGCGCAGGAGGCGCTGTCGATCTTTACCGCCTGCCTGGGACGCACCGCAGGCGATCTGGCCTTGGTGTTCATGAGCCGGGGCGGCGTTTTCCTGACCGGCGGCATCGCCCAGAAAATCCTGCCTGCTCTGAAGGACGGTAATTTTCGCGCCGCATTCGAAGACAAGGCCCCCCATCGCGCTCTGATGGCGACCATGCCGGTTTACGTCATCACGCAGCCGCTGGCGGCCCTGGCCGGCCTCGCCGCCTATGCGCGCATTCCCTCCCTTTTCGGCGTCGAGACGAGGGGACGACGCTGGAGAACGGCTCTGGCCTGAAGTTTCCATAGGCAAGCCGGCCTCCTGCCGCTATGAGGTGCACCGGAAGGTGGGGCTTCAAACAGGCAGCGCCGGCAATCGCGGAATGGCTCGTTGAAAGCAGATACCGAAAAGCACAGGGCCCAGCCCAGCGAGATCGTGGCGGTCATTCGCCGCATCCTTGCCGAGAACGGCCGCGAATATGCGTGGTACTACGCGCTTGCCATCTTGTGCCTGGTGCTGGTGGCGGGAACGACGGCGTTCACCGCCTGGATTATGCGCGACGTGATCGACGAGATTTTCTATCGCCAGCGCAGCGACCTGATCCTGCTGATCTGCGCGACGATCATGGCCGCCTTCGTCATTCGCGGGCTTGCCTCCTACGGCCAGGCGGTAACGCTGGCCAAGATCGGCAACAATCTGGTCGCGCGCTACCAGCGCCGCATCTTCGACCATGTGATGAAGCTGGGCGTCGGCTACTTCAACGACACGCGCTCGGGCCGGCTTGCCGCCCAGATCAACGAGAACGTCAACGGCATCCGCGACCTGCTCGGCATGACGCTGACCTCGATCGCGCGCGACGCGGTATCGCTGATTGCTTTGGTCGGGGTCATGATCGCGCAGGACCCGCTGCTGGCTGCGATGTCGCTGCTGATCGGCCCGCCCTTGGTCTACTCCGTCTCCTATCTCATGCGCCGGCTGCGCCGCGCCACGCGCGAGGCTGTGCAGATCAACTCGCACCTGATCGGCGCCATGCAGGAGGCGACGCAGGGCATCGCCATCGTCAAGGCCTTCACCATGGAGGAAGAGCTGGCGCGCCGCATCAGCATCCTCGTCGGCGAGGCCGAGCAGAAGGCCAACCGGATCGCCCGCGTGTCGGAACGGCTGACGCCGATCGCCGAAATTCTGGCCGGCTTCGCCGTCGCCGGCGTCATCGGCTATGCGGGCTACCGCGCCACCGCCGGCGGCCACCCGCCAGGCGCGATATTCTCGTTCATTTCAGCGTTGCTGCTCGCCTACGATCCGGCACGGCGGCTCGCCCGCGTTCAGGTCAACATGGAGCGTTCGCTGGTCAATGCGCGCATGATCTACGAATTGCTCGACCTCAAGCCGCAGCAGGGCGACGCACCGGACGCGCCCGCAATCCAGGTCGGCAAGGGCGAGGTCCGCTTCACGGATGTGTCCTTCAGCTATGCGCCGGAGGTGCCAGTGCTGCGGAGCTTGAGCTTCGTCGCCGCTGCCGGCAAGACGACCGCCATCGTCGGAGCTTCGGGAGCCGGCAAATCGACGCTGGTGGCCTTGCTGCAACGCTTTTACGACGTCGAGTCGGGCTCCATCGAGATCGATGGCCAGGACATTTCGAAGGTAACCAAGCGGTCGCTTCGCCAATCGCTCGCCTATGTCTCGCAGCAACCCTACCTGTTCGAAGGCACCATCCGCGACAATATTCGCTATGGGCGGCTCGAGGCGAGCGACGCCGAAATCGAACTGGCCGCACACCAGGCGGCGGCCGACGAATTCATCCGCCAGCAGCCGCAGGGCTACGACACGCCGGTCGGCGAAAACGGCGCGACGCTGTCGGGCGGGCAGCGCCAGCGCGTGTCGATTGCGCGCGCCATCGTGCGGCAGGCGCCGGTGCTTTTGCTGGACGAGGCGACATCGGCGCTGGACAATGAATCGGAAGCGCGGGTGCAGGATGCGCTGACCGAAATCATGCAGGGGCGCACCACCATCGTCATCGCGCACCGGCTTTCAACGGTCGTCAACGCCGATAACATCCTCGTTCTCGAGGAAGGCAGGCTGGTCGAAGAAGGCACGCATAAGTCGCTGATGGCACGGCCACACAGCATTTACGCACGTTTCCACCGCTTGCAGGGCGCGACCGGGCTAGGCCTCGTCGACGACGGGCAGCCGGCCCAGGTCTCGGCCGGCGAGACCGCTGCACAGCAGCCGGCGCGTGAACAGCAGGAGAACGAGAAAAAAGCATGAGCGACATGGAACTGGTGGTCGTGGGTGCTGGGGGCCGCATGGGCCAGACCTTGATCCGCACCCTTGCCGAAATGCCGGGCGTGCGCCTCGGCGGAGCCGTCGAAAGGGCCGGCTCGCCGGCGCTTGGCAAGGATGCAGGCGAACTTGCCGGGACCGGCGCGAACGGCATCATCATCGGCGATGACCCGCTACCCGTCTTCGCCAAAGCGGACGGCGTTGTCGACTTCACCGCGCCGGCGTCCAGCGTGGAATTTGCCGGCTATGCCGCGCAGGCCCGCATCGTCCACGTCATCGGCACCACCGGCTGTTCGACCGAGGACGACGCCAGCATCGCCGCCGCCGCGCGCCACGCCACCATCGTCAAGTCGGGCAATATGAGCCTCGGCGTCAATCTGCTCGCGGTGCTGGTGGAACAGGCCGCCGCCGCGCTGGATGCGGACGATTTCGACATCGAAATCCTGGAAATGCACCACCGGCACAAGGTCGACGCGCCGTCCGGCACGGCGCTGCTGCTCGGCGAAGCGGCCGCCGCAGGCCGGGCCGTCCCGCTTCCCGGCAACGATGTGCGTGTGCGCGACGGTCATACGGGCGCGCGAAAAACCGGCTCGATCGGCTTCGCGACACTGCGCGGCGGCTCGGTGGTCGGCGACCACTCCGTGCTGTTGGCTGGAACCGGCGAAACCATTACCCTTGCCCACCATGCCGGCGACCGGGCAATCTTCGCGCGGGGCGCAATCAAGGCGGCACTTTGGGCGCAGGGCAGGAAGCCCGGCCTTTATTCCATGCGCGACGTGCTCGGCCTGGGCTGAAATTTCTATCACCGAAGGGAGAAAATATGTCGGGAACTCTCGTGCTCGTGCGCCACGGCCAGAGCGAATGGAACCTGAAGAACCTGTTCACCGGCTGGCGCGATGTCGACCTGACCGAGCAGGGCCACACCGAAGCCAAAGCCGCCGGCCAGAAGCTGAAGGCGCGCGGGCTGAAATTCGACATCGCCTTCACTTCGGCGTTGGTGCGGGCGCAAAAGACCTGCCAGCATATTCTGGACGCGGTCGGCCAGAGCGACCTGAAAACGATCCGCGACGTCGCCCTGAACGAACGCGACTACGGCGACCTTTCCGGTCTCAACAAGGACGATGCGCGCAAGAAGTGGGGCGAGGAACAGGTGCATGTCTGGCGCCGCTCCTATGACGTGCCGCCGCCTGGCGGTGAGAGCCTGAAGGATACCGGGGCGCGCGTCTGGCCCTATTACCTGCACGATCTGCAGCCGCATGTGCTGTCCGGCGGCACCGTGCTGGTCGCGGCGCACGGCAATTCGCTGCGCGCGCTGATCATGGCGCTGGACGGCGCTTCCGGCGAAGACATCGTCAATCTCGAGCTCGGCACCGGCGTGCCGATCATCTACAGGCTCAATGCGGATTCGACCGTCGCGTCCAAGGAAGTTCTGGCCGGCTGAACGCCGTTTTGCACGCCAAAGCATGGCAGCGCCGCGCCAAGTCGAAAAAGCGCGTTGACACTGCCGGTATGCCCGCTTACATGAGCGCGCACCAGCCCAGATGGCGGAATTGGTAGACGCGCACGGTTCAGGTCCGTGTGCCGCAAGGCGTGGAGGTTCGAGTCCTCTTCTGGGCACCATTCCATTCGAAAAAGCCTAGCAATTTCAATAAGTTGCTAGGCTTTTTCTTTTCATATCCCCGCTTCAATCCCTTTCCTTTCCCGTTCGACTGTGACCCTGACGCCTCACTCGGCCGGCGCGAAGGTGCGGCAGGGCTGGGGGAAAAATGAATGCTTCGACAATTTTTGATCGCACTGTCAGCCAGCGATCCTGCTCTAGCCGACACAGGAACAGACGATCGAAGAGCGAGGATGGGGAGCTATTCCCCGCGTTCGGCCCCACCGATCAGCAGAGCGAGGATCGGGCTACCGGCACGGCAAGAGCGCTGGCCGACAAGCACGTCGGGGTGATCGCCTAGACAGGGAAGCCAACCCGGATATCGGTGAGTACGGGCCGCCAACGACGCTGTTCGTTGCCGGCGACGTGCCGGACATGGAGTAAATGGAAATCCGCGTCAGTCATGGCGGTTTAGCTCGCTGCCGTGATGCCGCTTTAGAGCATCGACCAGCATCCTGCCCTTCATTCATCCCGCCATGTGATCTTCCGAACGCAATCGGTTCGCCTTATCGTCATCCCCTTGCCGAATTATTTGCCTCATGAGCCGTTTTTTCTTGCACCCTTGTCCTGTTGGACTGATTGTTGCCCATTGACCTTGAGCGGATTAACCGAGTGCGTCCGCGAGCTACCAGCTAGTTTGATTGATCGCTCGATCGATCGAATGGATATCTTAGGGGGATAGCATGGTTGGAACCTTTAAAGCCACCAAGTATGGTGGTTATCAGGAAGCAGAATCTACCATTATACTGTCAGATAATAACTCTGCACTCTCTGATGCTGTTTACGATGTTAATAATAGCGGTTATTATAATATTATCAAGTTTGTTAATGGGCAGTTATACATGTATAACCCCATGATACCGAACGGTTATCTTTATGACAGCAGTTCAAATCCGATATTTTCAGAGACATATGGGCTGTATCTCAGCTTTAGTGGAAGTACTAATCAAGTAGGATTCGGCGGCGGAGCTTTGCACGACGAATTGATAGGTGGCAGCGGCAACGACGATCTAAATGGCTTTGGCGACGCTGACTGGCGGCGCAGGCACTGACACTCTGACGGGTGGCACTGGAAACGATACCTTCAGCGGCACGGCAAGTGAACTGGACGGGACACGATCACTGACTTGTCGGTCAACGATACAATTCAGCTTACGGGCGGGGGCTCATTTGAAAGTTGGAGCTATTTTGTAGGCGTCAACCGTCTACAATTTTCCGCAAACGGTAGCGACGTGCACCTCAATACCGGCGACATCAGCGTCATCGGTGGCACGTTAACAGCCACTGGATTCACCGTTACCGATCTCAACGATGCACCAACCGGCATCTCGCTGTCACCGGCAACCGTTGCGGAAAATGCGCTTGGCGTCACAGTCGGAGCACTGACGGTCAACGATCCCGATATCAACAATGGATTGGAGACACATACCTATTCACTTGTGACTGGTGATGGTGCTGCCGACAATGCCCTGTTCAAGATCGACGGCACCCAACTGAAGCTACAGGATGGTATGGTGTTTGACTTCGAATCCAATCCAACCTCCTCCGTGCGAGTGCAGGTGACAGATGCGTGGGGGCTGACTCATCAAGAGGCGCTGACGATCACCGTCACCAATGTGAACGAAGCGCCCGAAATCACATCCAACGGAGGCGGACCGACGGTGGCCATACCCGTTGCTGAAAACACGCAGCCGTAACGACAGTGATCGCGAGCGACCCCGAAAATGACCCGCTGACCTATTCGATTGCCAGCGGCGGCGATGCGATTCTGTTCGATATCGACACTTTTAGCGGTGAATTGTCTTTCATGACGGCTCCCGATTTTGAGAACCCCGAATCCACAGGCGCAAACGCCTCCAACCTTGCCCATCCGGTATGAGGATTCTTTCGCCGCTTCCTGCTCCGCCCCGGCCTCTGCTCGGCCGTGCCGACGATGCTTCGTCCTGTTTCCGTCTCTTTATCCGCATTTTAACTAATACAGCGCAGCCTCGGTGCACGGTGTTCTGCACGGGGTGGTGGAATGACTGGTTTCGATGACGAAGAAGAAGGGCCACGACGCAGCCTGTTCGAGCGCTGGCGGTCGATTGCCCGAGCGGTAGCAACCTACGCTCCGCCGCTCGTTTCGATAGCCGCGGCCATCGCGGCCGGTTATTTCAGCTACAACGCAGTTACGACGAAGCCGCCGGAAGATATGACCAGGCTGGCGATATCGATCCTGAGATCCGACGATACGCCCCCGGAACTACGGGATTGGGCGACAAGCGCGCTCAAGATACAGACCGATCTTCCGCTGGCCAGATAGAAGCGCATGCGCTGAGCCGCGCCACGGGTCAGCGCCCTTGCCGGCCAGAGCTATTGATGGTTACCTGCTGGCATCGGTGATGTGCAGGGAGAGCGGTTATGGCTGACAGTTTCAAGCCTGGTGATGTCGTCCGGCTGAAGTCGGGCGGCCCACAGATGACCGTAAGCGATGCTTCGGCTGCCTCGGGTGCCGTCATGTGCAACTGGTTCAATCGCGAAGGTGACGTCTGGACCCCGCAGCATGCAGGCTTCAAGTCTGATCAGCTTGTGGCGGCCACTGCGCCTGCGGCCTAGGCGGTGTGACAGTCAGGTTTCGGGCGTGGATGGATTGTTGGAACGCTTGCAATGAGCTATCCGACTGTATCGAAATCCATCAAACCGAGGTCGCTTGATGAAAGACCATCACGACGAGTACATTTATACCAGGGACCATCGGACGCCGCAGGAGCGGCGAGCCGCCAACCGACAGGCGGCGTTCGGCTGGGTATCCCTGATCGCCTTTACCTCCGCTGTCTTTATTCTGGCCAATTTTTTCCTTGTAAAATGATCCCACTCACGGCCGGGTGGGACGCAGCCTCGCCGGCGGCGCCCCGACACTTTGATTGAGCATCGGAATAATCCGAAAAACGATCCCGCTTTTCGGGCCGATGCTCCAGCGATTATCGGCCTTGCAGAACGCGAACGATGGCCGGCGTTACCTGCCCTCTCGAAGCCGCGCTGATGTCCTTATGGGAAAGGCGGCCAGACGTAATGCCGCGCGTCAACCTCGAACAATAGGTTCGTGGCGTAGCGCGGACGGATGTGTTCATCACCTTGGCAATATTTTGGCGTGTTCGTAGCGGCTTGGCTGTTATATTCTGCGTGCAGTTTGCGACGAACTCGCTGCGCAGAGCGGGGCTGCCTTTGAGGGCTTCCTTGCTTGTCGCATAGCTGGTGGCGCTGACGCCGCAGCCGGTCAGCAAGATCGCCGACGAAAGCGCGATCAACGATTTGGCGAAGGTCATCCTTCCTCCTCTACAGTTGCCCGTCCCTTTGCGATCTTGCGGGTCGCATCCTGTTTGGTCAACCGCGGGGCAATGCCGGGCGCGCGGCGGCGCAATCGAGGCACTGGACTTGCGATCCTCGTATCGGTAACGAGGCAGGATGAAGCAAAACAGACTTTACCTCGTCATCGGTATCCTGATCGCGGCCGTGATTGCCCTGGGCATCTACGTCTATCATGAGGAAACCAAGCCGAAGGGCGTCGAACTCCACATCGACGAATCGGGCATTTCGGTTCAGGAGAACTAGGTCCCGGCCCGACGGGGAAATTGTCTGCGCAAGCTGAACCTTTCCGGCCATGCGGCGTTCCTTGATGGCTGCGGGTCGTGTCAACCGGGCTCGACGGTACGGTGAACAGGAAGCTTTTTCCCGGTTTCTCTTCCTGGCCGACGAATTGGCAGACGAGCATCTACCCCGTCCGATCCGCAGCACCTTCCCTGAAGCACAGGAACAAACACAGCGATCCCTGGGCGGCGGACAACAGGGAACCTAAAGCCCTGCTCCATGTTGCTGTAGACCTGATCTCATAGGGAGCGGTGACCATGCGTGAAAAATCCGCCTACGAAACCGGAGCCCGGAAATATCCGGCCCGTACCGGCCCCGACCCCAGCGACGCCTTTTCGCAGGATGCCGCCGGCAACAAGCCGCCTGCAAGTGGCGTCGGCCTTACCGAAAATGCCGACGACCCGAGGAAAGACGAGCGCAAGTCCAGTCGCAAGCCGGGTCACAAGGATGCTTCGCCGGAACCCGACCATTCCGACCCGCCGCCCAGGGATACAAGAGAAGCGCCGACGCCAAACCCGAACGGCAAGCCGGCCAGGAAAGACGGCTGATGCATGGCGCCTGAAGTAGCCTCAGGTTGCGCCGCCGCCACGAAAGCAACACCGGAAGAAGAATGCTGATTTTCACCTGCTAAGCGTGACTGAAAGTATGGATTTCGATCGGTTGAAATCGGGCGAAGACCGGTAGAAATAGATCTGCCCACGCGCCGAAATATATTCGGAATTGATGACCGGTATGACCGTCAATTCATGCCGAAGCGGTCACGAAATATGAAATTATTCCTTGCAGGAAACGCGCGCCTGTTCTGACAAACTGTTTCCCGGTGACTCCAAACGTGTCTCGACGCCACGGAACCGCCCGAGATTCGCCCCAGTTGCTGCCTTATTTCCCCCGTTAACAGGCTCATTCTGTCAACGGAGCCCCTTCAACCGCATGAAGAACAGCAATCGGGCCGCGCTTGTCGTGGCAACCGCAGCGGCTGGCCTGATGGTCGCCGTGTCCGCCTCTCCCGCTTCGGCCAAATGCGGCAGCGCCTCCTGGTACGCGTTGCACTCCAAGACCGCTTCGGGCGAACGCATGAATCCCGCCGCGATGACCGCCGCCCACCGCTCGCTGCCGTTCGGAACCAGGCTCAAGGTTACCAATAAAAACAACGGCAAGAGCGTCGTCGTGCGCATCAACGACCGCGGCCCCTTCATCAAGGGACGTATGCTGGATCTCTCCAGGGGCGCGGCACGCCAGCTCGGCTTCATCGGCGCTGGCCATACCTCGGTCTGCACGGCCCGTCTCTAAACAGTTCGATGGAGCATCGGAATAATCCGAAACCGGTCACCCGTTTTCGGTCCGATGCTTTGGGCCGTTGATCTCCGCAACGAAGAACCTGCGGGGCCGCGTGTTGCATCTGCTTTGAACGGCGCGGCGGTTGAATTTAGCCGGCGTCACGGCTTTGAGCCGGGGTTTCAACGGCTTGGACCAAAGCATCAGGCCAATTCACCTGCATAACGTATTGCATCGCAGCAAATTTTCATTAACTTCGCTGTGAGACATTTAAGGCTCGGCGCTGCCGTCGTCCCTTTCCGGTCGAGGCAGCAGCGGAGTTTGCGATGCTCTATCAGCTCTACGAACAGAACCATGCCGCCTTGTGGCCCGCGCGTCTTTACGCCGACTTCACCAGGCTGCTCTATACCAGCCCGCTCAATCCGCTTTCGCACACGCCTTGGGGAAGATCGGTCGCGGCGGCGGCGGAGGTGTTCGAGCGCGCCACGCGCCGCTACGACAAGCCGGGCTTCGGTCTGGACACGACGGTCGTCGACTGGAAGACGGTGCCGGTCGTCGAAAAGACCGTGTGGTCCCGTCCCTTCTGCAACATCATCCATTTCGAGCGCGAAGTCCCCGCCGGGCGCAAGGCCGATCCGAAGCTTCTGATCGTCGCGCCGATGTCCGGCCACCATGCGACGCTGCTGCGCGGGACGGTCGAGGCGATGCTGCCTTACGCCGACGTCCACATCACCGATTGGCTCGATGCCCGCGACGTGCCCGTTTCCGCCGGCAAGTTCGACCTGGACGACTATATCGACTACGTCATCGACATGCTCCATGCGCTCGGCCCGGACACGCATGTCATGGCCGTATGCCAGCCCTCCGTGCCGGTACTGGCTGCCGTGGCGCTGATGGAAGCGCGCGGCGACCGTTTCGCGCCGGCGACGATGACGCTGATGGGCGGGCCGATCGACACGCGGCGCTGCCCGACCGCCGTCAACCGGCTGGCCGAGGAAAAAGGCAGCGACTGGTTCCGCGACCACGTCATCACGCAGGTTCCGTGGCCGGCGGCCGGCGTCGGCCGCGCCGTCTATCCGGGCTTCCTGCAGCTTTCGGGCTTCATCGGCATGAATCTCGACCGCCATCTCACCGCCCAAAAGACGTTCTTCCAGAACCTCGTGAAAAACGACGGCGACAGCGCTGCCAGGCACCGCGAGTTCTACGACGAATATCTGGCGGTGATGGACCTCACCGCCGAGTTCTATCTCCAGACGGTGGATACGGTCTTTGTGCGCCAGGCCCTACCAAAGGGCGAAATGACCCATCGCGGCGTTCCGGTCGATCCATCGGCGATCCGCAATGTCGCGCTGTTCACGGTCGAAGGCGAAAACGACGACATTTCGGGCCTGGGCCAGACCAGGGCCGCGCACGATCTTTGCATCAATGTCCCGGCGGACATGAAGGCGCACTACATGCAGCCGGACGTTGGCCATTACGGCGTCTTCAACGGCTCGCGCTTCCGTGCCGAGATCGTGCCGCGCATCGTCGACTTCATCTCCACCTACGGCAATCACGAAACGATCGACGTGAAGGCCAAGCCTGCCAGCACCGCCAAGGCCCGGGCCGCCAAGGCTCAGGCCAAAGTTCAGGCATAAGTCGCAAAGCCAGGCTCCAGGCCGCGCCGTGTTGCAGAACTGCCGCGGTCACAGGCATGTGAGTAACCATGCCGCCAATCTGCTCGTCGCCGGAATTGACACGGACTGTTAATAGCCCTTAACGTTTCGTTAACAACAAGGGCGAGCGGGGACAATGATTTCCTCAACAGGGTGGAGGCTGCGCAAAAGCGTGGCTATCGGATTGGCGATGTCGGCCTGGTCGGTCGGTTCGGCGTTTGCCGGCGGGCCGATGGCCATCGGTGGCCTGACTTCCCAGCCGATCGGCCACTATGATTTCTGCAAGGCGCACAAGCGCGAATGCTCCATCCGCCCCGCCAACCAGGCACCGGCAGCGATGACCGGCGCCCTGTTGCGGCAACTGGCCAGCGTGTCGGCAGCGGTCAATGCCGCCGTCAAGCCAATGAGCGACATCGACATTTACGGCAAGGAAGAGGTCTGGGCCTATCCGGACAGCGGTGTCGGCGACTGCGAGGACTACGTGCTGGAAAAGCGGCGGCGGCTCAACCGCCTCGGCCTGTCGCTGGCGGATTTGTTGATTACCGTGGTACGCAAGCCCGATGGCGAGGGCCACGCCGTGCTGACCGTGCGCACCGACAAGGGCGACTTTATCCTCGATAATTTGACCGACCAGGTCCGCACCTGGGACCAGACCGGCTACCGTTTTCTCAAGCGCCAGGCGAGCGACAATACCGGCCGCTGGGTTTCGATCCGGGAAGGCCAGCAGCTTCTGGTCGGCTCCGTCCAGTAGAGCGTCATACAGTTCGATCTTGCGCAGGATCCGACCCGCTGCCGGCCGGTCCGTCTGGCGGTGCAGCACCGTCATCCTACCCTGAAGCAATTTTCGCGCTTGCCGACGCTCGCTGGACCTGACTCTGCGCATTCCAGTACGGCGTTGACGTAATAGCGTCCTGTTGTTGGCCATTCCCACGGGCTGGCCGCTTGATGCCGGCTTATTCTCGACACAATTTAGGCCGGCTCCCTTTCCTTTCGGCGTCGGGCGCGCCTATACTTCGCCACCTCAACAGAACTGGTGAAAGATGCCGCCCGTCAAAAAGGAAGCCCGACCGTCCCACCGCGTCGCACGCGCCCGCACACCCGCCTTCGTCAAGAATCTGCGCGGCGTCAAGAACTGGAAGGAAGTCAGCGCCTGGCTGGAATATCGCGGCATCGAAGATATCGAGTGCATCACGCCCGACCAGGCGGGCATCGCCCGCGGCAAGATGATGCCGACCAGCAAGTTCACCTCGAACACTTCTCTGGCCTTGCCGTCCGCTGTGTTCATGGCGACGATTTCGGGTGGCTATCCGGAAAACGGCAACGGCTTCCACTATCCGGAAGACGATGGCGATCTCAAGCTGATGCCGGATCTTTCGACGCTGACTGTGGTGCCGTGGGAAGACGACCCGACGGCGGCCGTCATCTGCGATCTCGTCCATCAGGACGGACGCAATGTCGAGTTCGCGCCACGCAACGTGCTCAGGCGCGTCCTTGGCCTCTACGACAAGCTCGGCCTCAAGCCGGTGGTCGCACCCGAAATCGAGTTCTATCTGGTGCGCAAGAACCCCGATCCGGACTACCCGCTGACACCGCCGGTCGGGCGCTCCGGCCGTGCTATCGGCGGCGGTGCCGGTTATTCCATCGCCGGCGTCAACGAGTTCGACGAACTGATCGACGACATCTATCATTTTTCCGAAAACCAGGGCCTCGAGATCGATACGCTGATCCACGAGGAGGGTGCCGGCCAGCTTGAGATCAATCTGCGCCACGGCGACCCGATCGAGCTTGCCGACCAGGTGTTCATGTTCAAGCGGACCATTCGCGAGGCGGCGCTGAAACACGACATCTACGCCACCTTCATGGCCAAGCCGATCCAGGGCCAGCCGGGTTCGGCCATGCACATCCACCAGTCGATCATCGACAAGAAAACTGGAAGAAACATCTTTTCGGCCGAAGACGGGTCGGAAACCGACGCCTTCTTCCATTTCATCGGCGGCATGCAAAAGCATGTGCCCAATGCGCTGGCGATGTTCGCGCCCTATGTGAATTCCTACCGTCGGTTGACGCAGGCGGCATCGGCCCCCGTCAACAACAAATGGGGCTATGACAACCGCACCACGGCGTTTCGCGTACCGCGTTCCGATCCGGCGGCGCGGCGTGTCGAAAACCGTATCCCGTCTTCCGACGCCAACCCCTATCTGGCGCTCGCCGCCTCGCTGGCCTGCGGGCTGATCGGCATGAACAACAAGATCAAGGCCGAGCCGCCGGTGCTGACGACCGCCAACGAAGCCGAGATCGACCTGCCGCGAGGCCTGCTGGAGGCGGTCGACCTGCTCGAAGCGGACGACGAGTTGTGTGCAGCGCTGGGCAAGTCCTTCACCACCACCTACGCGGCAATCAAGCGCGCCGAATTCGAGACCTTCATGGAAGTGATTTCGCCGTGGGAGCGGGAATATTTGTTGTTGAATGTGTGATTTAGGGCAGTAGCGAATAGCGAATAGCGAATAGCGAATAGCGAATAGCGAATAGAGGTAAGCGTGACCCACCAATCCATGCAAGCAGGAGCGCGGATCAGCCGTGCCTGCTGTTTCCCTACTCCCTACTCCCTACTCGCTATTCGCTAGCCGCCCATGCCCTATCAATCCCCGATTTCTCCCGGCATTTCCTGGTACGAGGATAGCGCTGGCCCGCGCCCGGAATATCCGGCGCTGGACGGCGACCGGCAAACGGATGTGGTGATTATCGGCGGCGGTTTTACCGGCCTGTCCGCCGCGACCCATCTTGCCAAGGCAGGTGTCAACGTCGTGCTGGTCGAAGCACACCGCTTCGGCGATGGCGCTTCAGGGCGCAATGGCGGGCAACTCGGCACGGGGCAGCGCGCCGGGGTCGAGGAACTGGAGGCCGAATACGGTTTTTCCCGCGCCAAGGCGCTGTTCGACCTGGCCGAAGACGCCAAGGCGCATCTGCTGGAGTTTGCGGCGGCCAACCAGATCGACATCGACTACGTGCCCGGCCAGATGTCGGTGGCGCACAAGCGCCGCTATGTCGATGACTACAAGGCCCATGCCGAGATCATGGCCAACCGCTTTTCCTATCCGCATATTTCCTTCATGGATGCCGGGGAGACGGCGGAGCGCCTGGGTTCGGCGCGGTTTTTCGGCGGCACGCGCGACACCGGCACCGGCCACATCCATCCGCTGAAGCTGGTGATCGGCACCGCGCGGGCGGCAAACGAGGCTGGCGCGCATCTGTTCGAGAACACCGGCGTCACCGGCGTCGCCTCGACGGGCGGCAAGGTTCGGGTGACGACGGCGACCGGCACCGTCACCGCGCAAAAATGCCTGATCGCGGTCAATGCCTATGGCGGCGCGCTGGAGCCGGTCAGCGCTTCGCATATCATGCCGATCGGCTCGTTCATCGGCGCGACGGTGCCGCTCGATGCCTTTCCGGACGTCCTGCCCGGCGGCGAGGCCGTCGACGATTCGCGCTTCGTCGTGCGCTATTTCCGCAAATCCAGGGACGGGCGGCTGTTGTTCGGCGGCCGGGAAATCTACGGGGTCAACGACCCCAAAGACATCCACATCCACATCCGCCGCCAGATCGCCGAGATCTATCCGGCGCTGAAAGACATCGAGATCACCCATGGCTGGGGCGGCTATGTCGGCATCACCTTGCCCCGCAAACCGTTCGTGCGCGAGGTCATGCCCAACGTCATTTCAGCCGGCGGCTATTCCGGCCATGGCGTCATGCTGTCGAATTTCGTCGGCAAGCTCTATGCCGAAACCGTCACCGGCAACCGCGACCGGCTGAAGCTGATCGAGGCCCTCAAAATACCGGCGTTTCCCGGTGGCCGGCGCTTGCGCGCGCCGCTGTTGTTTCTCGCCCTTAACTGGTATGCGTTGCGGGACAGATTTTAAGCCCATGTTTCGAGGTCACGTTTCAAATTCCTTAATACTGGCGCAGTGATGCCACATTCGTCGTTCTAGGTATCGGTAACAGATAAGAACCAGCACCAGCGGCTGGCGGGACTGTCTTCCATCTTCGGCATGCTATGCCTGTATCGAGCAGATGGACTTTCGGCCCCCTTTTGGAGAAGGCAGAAGTGAAGGGGTTCTCGTTTTTCGGCAGGCCGAGACGTCGCCGCCTCGCAATGACGTTCGGCTATGAGTGCCGCCCTTCTTTGTGGCGCACGCTCCGTTCCAATTCCCATCTTGTCATCGCCGCGTTCGGCACGGCCTCGTTCCTGGCCGTCGCCGCAATTGCCCTTTGGCTTGCCCTGCCTTCCGTCGACCGACCGGCCTTTGCCGAAGCCAGCCAGGAACCGTTGGCGCAGGCTTCCGCCAGCCCGTCAGCTTCCGCCAAATCTGTAGCCGCCAAATCCGTGATCGTCGCGAAGCCGCCGCCGGTAGAGGCGAACGCCGTTGCGGCTGAAACGGGCGCGGTGCCGAGCGACCTGCGCTGGAAAGATCCGAATGGCGCCAAATCGCCGACGCAGACAGCGGCAAAAGCCGCGCAGGCCGTCAATGCCGAGGCCGGCTCAGCCGAGCCGGCAGTTGCGACCAGCCCGCAGCTTGCCGCATTCGCCGCCGCAAACCGCGCAGAGGTGAATGGCGACGCCGATACGAGTGGCGCTGCCGATGTGGCCCAGACCGCTGCGGTTCCCACGCCCAGGCCGGCAAAACCGGAAAAACAAGTCGCGAAAGCGGAAACAGACGAGCCGCAACCTGCTTCGACGGGCGGCGGCGAGGCGGCGCCGGGCCATATCCTTCGCGGCGTGACCATGCGGTCCGGCCCGAAGAAGGGCGCGGCTGCCATCGGCACCATTCCAGCCAAGACGGCTGTGCAGATCGTGGACTGCAAGCGGTGGTGCGAAATCCTCTATAACGGCAAGCGCGGCTGGGTTTACAAGACGTTCGTCGCCCGCGACTAGAGCGCCGCGCCCAACCGGACGCACAAAGGGTACTCTGCCCCCTTGTTTGAGCATCGGATTACCGAAAACCGGTAACCACTTTTCGGTCTGACGCTCTGGTCAGATACAGCGCCCGCCATCGACTTCCAGCGCGACCCCGGTAATGAAGGCGGCTTCGTCGGATGCGAGCCACAGTGCTGCATTGGCGATGTCGAGCGGCGTCGACAGCCGGCCAAGCGGGATGGAAGCGCGGAATTTCTCGCGGATTTCGGGCGTATCCTTGCCCATGAACTTCTCCAGCATGCCGGTGCCGCCGGCGACCGGGCACAGGCAATTCACGCGGATGTTCTTCGGCGCCAATTCCACCGCCATCGATTTGGTCGCGGTGATCGCCCAGCCCTTGGAGGCGTTGTACCAGGTAAGGCCGGGGCGCGGCCGCAGGCCGGCGGTCGAGGCGGTGGTGAGAATGACGCCGCCGCCCTGTGCCTCCATAATCGGCACAATGCTGCGCGCCGCGTGGTAGATCGCCTTCATGTTGACGGCGGTAATGAGGTCGAACGTTGCTTCGTCCACGCCCAGCATGTCGCCGTTGCGATGCGTATAACCTGCATTGTTGACCATGATGTCGACGCGGCCGAAGGCATCCATGGCCGCGCCCACCATCTGTTCGAATTCGGATGCCTGCGATACGTCGGTCTGCGTCCATATCGCGGACACGCCGATCTCCGCCGCGACCCGTTCCGCGCCCTTGCCGTTCAGGTCGGCGACAACGATCTTCGCGCCTTCCTCGGCGAAGCGCCGGGCCATACCCTCGCCGAAGCCGGAAGCGGCCCCGGTAATGACGGCTACCTTGTCTTTCAGGCGCATTGTTTTCTCACCCATGGTTGAACACGATCGTCTTGGTCGCCGACATGTCGTACAGCGCCTCGAACCCCTTCTCCCGGCCATGGCCGGATCGCTTGAAGCCGCCGAAGGGGAGTTCTATGCCGCCGCCCGCGCCATAGCCGTTGACGAAGACCTGGCCTGAACGCACCCGCTTGGCGACACGATGCTGGCGGCCGCCATCGCCGGTCCAGATGCCGGCGACGAGCCCGTAGTCGGTGCCGTTGGCCAGCCGAATCGCTTCCTCCTCGCCGTCGAAGCCAAACAGCGCCAGCACCGGGCCGAAGACTTCCTCGCGCGCGATGGTGGCGTCCGGATCGACCTCGCCGAACAGCGCCGGTGCGAAATAGTAACCGCCGGATGGCGCGTCGCGGTGAATGGAACCGTGTGCCAGAACCGGAACCCCTGCCTTTTCGGCATCGGCCACCATGCTCTCGACGCGAAGCTTCTGTTTCGGGTTGATAAGCGCGCCAAGGTCGAGATCGGCGTCGTGCGAACCGGCAACCAGCGCCGAGAATCGTGTGGCCAACGCTGCCGCGACCGCCTCATAGATCGGCCGCTCGATCAGCACACGGCTGCCGGCCGAGCAGGTCTGGCCGCCGTTTTGGATGATCGCGTTGACCAGCACCGGCAGCGCCTTGTCCAGATCGGCATCGGCAAACACGATTTGCGGCGACTTGCCGCCGAGTTCCATGGTGACGCCGCGATTGTTTCCGGCCGCCGCCTGCTGGATGGCCGTTCCGGTGGCGGGTGAGCCGGTGAAGGTGACGTAATCGACACCCGGATGCGCCGACAGCGCTGCCCCCGCCTCGCGCCCATAGCCGGTGATGACGTTGAAGACGCCGTCAGGAAAACCCGCTTCGAGCGCCAGTTCGCCCATGCGGATCGCCGTCAGCGAGGCGTCTTCCGCCGGCTTGACGACCAACGTGTTGCCCATGGCGAGCGCTGCCCCCGCCACCCGCGCCAAGATTTGCAGCGGGTAGTTCCACGGAATGATGCCGGCAACGACGCCATGCGGTTCGCGCAGCGTCAGCGCCGTATAGCCGTCGAGAAAGGGAATGGTGTCGCCATGGATCTTGTCGCCCGCGCCGCCATAAAATTCGTAATAGCGCATGGTGGCGGTGACGTCGGCCTTGCCCTGCCTTGCCGGCTTGCCGGTATCGCGCGATTCCAGTGCCGCCAGTTCGTCGCCGTTCTTTTCGACCAGGTGAGAGAGGCGGGTCAGCAGCCGGCCGCGCTCGACGGCCGGCATTTTGGCCCATGGCCCCTCTTCGAAGGCGCGCCGCGCCGCCTGCACCGCGCTATCCACATCAGCCTCACCGGAAGCCGGGATCGAGGCGAAAACCTTACCGTCGGATGGACAGAAGACATCGATGCGTTCGCCGGAAGCCGCATCGACGGACTTGCCGTCGATCAGTTGACGGAAGGCGCGGCCCTGTGCGACGGCCCCTGAAAGGTGTGTGCCCATGGCGTTTCTCCTTTGGGTTCGCTCCAAAGCCGCCCTATGTTGCGGTTGCGGAGCAATCGGCGGGGATTATCGCCTATCGGCTGCCTCGCGTGCTGGACCAGTGGCATGGTCGATGCTGTGACACCATGGCACTGGTCAATCTAAATCGATTAGATTATAGCAGCCCGGCATACCCAGCCGGCGTTAGAACGGACAGAGCATGACAAGCCAGATCATTCCCGTCGACCCTTTCGACTTCATCATATTCGGTGGCACCGGCGATCTTTCGGAGCGCAAGCTCTTGCCGTCGCTGTATTACCGCCAGCGCGATCATCAATTTTCGGAACCGACACGCATCATCGGCACGTCGCGCAGCAAGATGAGCGACGTGGAATTCCGGGCCTTCGCCAAGAAGGCGATTTCCGAGCACGTCGCCAAGGAAGACATCGACGCCAAGGAACTGGAGACATTTCTCGCCAGGTTTTCCTATGTGGCGGCGGACGCCGTCAGCGGCGCCGGCTTCGACCAGTTGAAGAAGAAGGCCGGCGACAGCGATCGCATCCGCGTCTTCTATCTCGCCGTGGCGCCGGCGCTTTTCGGTGAAATCTCGCACAAGCTCAAAGAGCACAAGATGATTACGCCCACTTCGCGGATCGTCGTGGAAAAGCCGATCGGCCGTGACCTGGCTTCGGCCAAGGCGCTCAACGACCAGATCGGCAGCGACTTCCATGAAAACCAGATTTTTCGCATCGACCACTATCTCGGCAAGGAGACGGTGCAGAATTTGATGGCGCTTCGCTTCGCCAACGCGCTCTACGAGCCGCTGTGGAATTCGGCGCATATCGATCATGTGCAGATCACGGTGGCCGAAACCGTCGGGCTGGAAGACCGCGTCACCTATTACGACAAAGCCGGCGCGCTGCGCGACATGGTGCAGAACCACATCATGCAGCTGGTCTGTCTCGTGGCCATGGAGGCGCCCGCCTCGATGGACGCGGATGCCCTGCGCGACGAGAAGCTGAAGGTGCTGCGGGCGCTGAAGCGCATCAACGGCACCGAAGCGCCGAAGCAGACGGTGCGCGGGCAATACCGCGCCGGCGCGTCTTCGGGCGGCCCGGTGAAGGGCTATGTCGAGGAACTGGGAAGCGAAAGCAACACCGAGACCTTCGTTGCCATCAAGGCAGAGATCGCCAACTGGCGCTGGGCCGGCGTGCCGTTCTACCTGCGCACCGGCAAGCGGCTGGCCAACCGTGTCTCCGAGATTGTCATCGAGTTCAAGCCGATCCCGCATTCGATCTTCGCAGGCGAGGCGGCAGGGCCGATCTTCCCCAACCAGCTTGTCATTCGGCTGCAGCCGGACGAAGGCGTCAAGCAGTTCATCATGATCAAGGATCCGGGTCCGGGCGGCATGCGGCTTCGCCAGATTCCGCTCGACATGAGCTTCGCGCAATCCTTCAAGGGGCGCTCGCCCGACGCTTACGAGCGGCTCATCATGGATGTGATCCGCGGCAACCAGACGCTGTTCATGCGCCGCGACGAGGTCGAAGCGGCGTGGAAATGGATCGACCCGATCCAGAACGCCTGGGCAAGCGCCTTGCAGGAAACGCAGGGTTACACCGCCGGCACCTGGGGCCCATCGGCTTCGATCGCCCTGATCGAGCGCGATGGCCGCACCTGGCACGAAAGCAATTGAGCGCCATGGGCGGCAATTTCCACTGGCACGGTTTTGAGACGCGCGACGAACTGGCGGCGGCGTTTTCCGGCACCGTCGCTGCCCGCCTCACCGAGGCTGTCGCAAAACGTGGGACGGCACTGCTTGCCGTTTCCGGCGGCACCACGCCGGCGAAGTTTTTTGCCGCCCTGTCGAAACAGCCCATCGCCTGGGACAAGGTGACGGTGACGCTGATCGACGAGCGTTTCGTGCCGACCTCCTCGCCGCGCTCGAATGCCGGACTGGTAGCCGCCAACCTGCTGCAGAACGCGGCTGCCGCCGCCAAATTCATGCCGCTCTATCACGAGGCAGCCAGCACCGAGGCTGCGGCATCCATTGCCGACAAGGCCTTGCAGGCGCTTGGCTGGCCACTCGACGTTGCCGTGCTCGGCATGGGCAATGACGGCCACACCGCTTCGTTCTTCCCCGATGCCGTCGATCTCGCCACGCTGCTCGACCCCGCCTTGAAAACGAACGTTCTGCCAGTTCATGCCGTAAGCGCCGGAGAGCCACGCCTCACGCTATCGATGGCGCGCATCATCGACGCCGGTTTCGTCGCGTTGCACATCGAGGGCGCCGAGAAGAAACAAACCTTCGACGGCGCGATGACGCCGGGTGCGAAAAAACCGATCCGCGCCGTTATCGAGGCCTCGCCAAGACCGGTCGAGGTTTTCTGGGCTGCTTGATATGCAACGCCGGACACTTTGCCGCAATCCGCAAGGAGTTTGCCATGACCGCCAGACGCGACATCGAAGCCATCACCGGACGCATCCGCGAGCGCTCCAAGGGTAGCCGTGAAATCTACCTCTCCCGCCTCACCGCCGCTTCCGGCAGCACGGCCAATCGCGGCGTTCTTTCCTGCGGCAACCTCGCTCACGGCTTTGCCGTGTGCAGCCCCTCGGAAAAGATCGCGCTCGGCGGCGACCGGGTGCCGAACCTCGGCATCATCACGGCCTATAACGACATGCTCTCGGCGCATCAGCCGTTCGAGACCTATCCGGCACTGATCAAGGAAGCGGCGCGCGCGGCTGGCGGCATCGCGCAGGTGGCGGGCGGCGTGCCGGCCATGTGCGACGGCGTCACCCAGGGCCAGCCAGGCATGGAACTGTCGCTGTTTTCGCGCGATGTGATCGCCATGGCCGCTGCAATCGGCCTGTCGCACAACATGTTCGACGCCGCGGCCTTTCTCGGCGTCTGCGACAAGATCGTGCCTGGCCTTTTGATGGCGGCCCTTACCTTCGGGCACCTGCCGGCAGTGTTCATCCCGGCCGGGCCGATGACGACCGGCCTGCCCAATGACGAAAAAGCACGGGTGCGCCAACTCTACGCCGAGGGCAAGGTCGGCCGTGCCGAACTGCTGGAAGCGGAATCGAAATCCTATCACGGGCCGGGCACCTGCACCTTTTACGGCACCGCGAACTCCAACCAGATGCTGATGGAGATCATGGGCCTGCATACGCCGGGCGCTTCCTTCGTCAATCCCGGCACCCCCTTGCGCGACGCGCTGACCCGCGAAGCGACGAAACGCGCGCTGGCGATCACAGCCCTTGGCAATGCCTACACGCCGGTCGGCCGCATGATCGACGAGCGTTCGCTGGTCAATGGGGTCGTTGGCCTGCACGCCACCGGCGGCTCGACCAACCACACCATCCACCTGATCGCGATTGCGGCGTCGGCCGGCATCAAGCTGACCTGGCAGGATATTTCCGACCTGTCGGACGCCGTGCCGCTGCTGGCCCGGGTCTATCCGAACGGGCTTGCCGACGTGAACCATTTCCAGGCGGCCGGCGGCATGGGCTTCCTCATCCGCGAACTGCTGGACGAAGGCATTCTGCACGAGGACGTCCAGACCGTATGGGGCGAAGGCCTTCGCCCCTATGCTGTCGAGGCGACGCTGGGCGTCGACGGTTCCGTGGTGCGGTCGCCCGCGCCTCGGCAAAGCGGCGACGAGAAGGTGCTGGCTCCCTTCGCCAGGGCATTCCAGCCGAGCGGCGGGCTGAAGGTGCTGTCCGGCAATCTCGGCCACGCCATCATAAAAACCTCCGCCGTGAAACCCGAGCGGCGCATCATCGAAGCGCCGGCGAAAGTGTTCGACAGCCAGCATGGATTGAACGACGCCTTCAAGGCCGGCGAGTTGACCGGCGACTTCATCGCCGTCATCCGCCTCCAGGGGCCGAAGGCCAACGGCATGCCGGAACTGCACAAGCTGACGACGGTGCTCGGCATCCTGCAGGACCGCGGCCAGCATGTGGCGCTGGTGACGGACGGGCGCATGTCGGGCGCCAGCGGAAAAGTGCCGGCGGCGATCCATGTGACGCCGGAAGCGCTTGAAGGCGGGGCGATCGGCAAAGTCCGCGCCGGCGACATCTTGCGCCTCGATGCGGATGCGGGGACGCTTGAGCTTCTGGTGCCGGCGGGCGACCTCGCGTTGCGCCCAGTCACAACCGCCGATCTTTCGGCCAACGAATTCGGCATGGGCCGCGAGCTTTTTGCCGGCTTCAGGCATCTGGTCAACCGCGCCGACCAGGGCGCGAGCGCGTTCGGTAACGGCTGACGCAATCAGTAGGTCGTGCGCCGCTCTTCCGAGGGCGGGCGGGCGAATTGCAGCCGGTAGCTCTGGGCGAAATAGGAATGCGAGGTGAACCCCGTCGCAATCGCCACGTCGAGGATCGGCATGTTGGTCTGGCGCAGCAATTCGCGCGCGCGCTCCAGCCGCAGGCGCATGTAGTAGCGGCCGGGCGTCACCGACAGATGGCGCAGGAACAGGCGCTCCACCTGCCGCACCGAAAGGCCGGCCGATTTGGCCATCTGCACCGCCGAGAGCGGCTCGTCGAGATGATCGGCCATGAGTTCGACGATGCGGCGCAGCTTTTCGGATTTTCCCGTCAGGTCACGTTCCGGGCCGACGCGCTGGCGGTCGGCGGCGGAACGGATGCGCTCGTGCTGGAACTGGTTGGCGACGCCATTGGCGATGTTGGAACCGAGATCGGCCCGCACGATCTCCAGCATCAGGTCGATCGACGTGGTGCCTCCGGCGCAGGTATAGCGCTTGCGGTCGATTTCGAAGACGTGGCCGGTACAGGCGATGTCGGGAAACCGCTCGATGAAGCCGGCGCGGTTTTCCCAATGGATGGTGCACCGGTGGCCGTCCAGTTGGCCTGCTTCCGCCAGCAAATAGGAGCCGATGGACAGCGCGCCCAGCGCGCCGCCGCGCCTGCCCCAACTGCGCAGCGCGCCCAGCACCTTGCTCTTTCCGGGAAACTCCGTGCTGAGGCCGACCGCGACGAACAGGATGTCCGCATGCGGCATGTCCGCCACCGAATAGTCGATCTTGATCGGCAGGCCGTTCGAGGCCGTAACCGCCTCGCCATCGGCCGAAACCGTGGTCCAGCTATAGAAATCCCGGCCAAGCAGCCGGTTGGCCGACCGGCACACATCGATCGCCGCGGCCAGCGAAAACATCGGAAACCTGTCGACCAGCAGGAATGCGAACTGGCGTCCGTCCGTCGCAGAATCGCTCGATACCGGCCGTTCGATGGAAACAGGAACTGTCGGCAAGGCGCATACTTTCCAAGGCGATCAGAAGGACGGACGTTTCAGCCCGGTGGCAAGATAGGCGGAAACCAGCGTATTGGCCATCAGCATTGCAATGGTCATCGGGCCGACACCGCCCGGAACCGGCGTGATCGCGCCGGCGACCTTGTCCGCCTCCGCGAAGGCGACATCGCCGACAAGGCGGGTCTTGCCCTCGCCCTTCTGGGGTGCCGCAATCCTGTTGATGCCGACGTCGATGACGGTAGCGCCGGGCTTTACCCAGTCGCCCTTGACCATCTCCGGCCGGCCGACGGCGGCAACCAGGATATCGGCGGTGCGGGCCAGCGCCGGCAGGTCCCGCGTGCGGCTATGGGCGATGGTGACGGTGCAATTGGCGGCAAGCAGAAGGCTCGCCATGGGCTTGCCGACGATGTTGGAGCGGCCGAGGACGACGGCGTTCAGGCCGGACAGGTCCTTGCCGCGCACCCGCTCGATGAGCAACATGGAGCCTGCCGGCGTGCAGGGCACGAAGGCCGTTTCCAGTTCGCCCGTGCCGACCTTGCCGACATTGATGAAATGGAACCCGTCGACGTCCTTTTCCGGCGCGATCGCCTGGATGACCTTGCCCGCGTCGATATGCGCCGGCAGCGGCAACTGCACCAGAATGCCGTGAATGGCGGCATCGGCGTTGAGATCGCCGATGATCGACAGCAGTTCCACTTCCGCCGTATCCGCCGGCAAGGTGTGCTGCACCGACAAGAAACCGCAGGCCTTGGCGGTGCGGGACTTGGACGCGACATAGACCTGGCTGGCAGGGTCTTCGCCAACGATCACCACGGCAAGGCCGGGTTGTGTCCCATGCTTGCCAACGAGTTCGGCCGTCATGGCCGTTACCTTGCTCACCACGTCGGCGGCGACGCTTTTTCCATCGATCAGTTCGGCCATGCTCAACCTTGTTGCTTCGGGGCACCCTGCGGAATGTCGGGGGTACCCTTCCGCGGCATCGAGTGCAAATGGACAATTTGCAGCGCCCTGTGCCTGTTCGGCAAAAAGCATCCTGTATGGCCAGCATTTCATGGAAAGGGGCCGGCGCAATCCCGCCAATGCGCCGCGCCATGCCGTAAACTCGAAACCGGCGCGATTATTCCGACGCAGGACCTATCGGTTCAGCCTACTCTGCCGCTGGTTTTCAGAAATAGCGACGGCGGGAGCGGCTGTCGGCCAGGTCGCGCACGGCATCGCGGAACTCACGCAAGGAGGCGCGGATTTCCTCGATCGGCGTCGGCTCCTCGGCAAAGGGCTGCATGGTCTGCATTTCGGGCGCGCGCGGCTGGCTGAACGCCTGCGGCTGCGCATAGGGCGCGGCCTGATGCTGCGGCATCGGCGGCGCGTAAGGATAGGCCGGTGGCGGCGCATAAGACGGCACCTGCCAAGCCTGTGGCTGCGGCGGATAAGCCATCTGCTGCGGCGCCTGAACGTAAAGATAAGGCTGCGGTTGCGCATAGACCTGCTGCGGCGGCGCATAGGGCTGGGGCTGCATCTGCGGGGCAGGATAAGGTGCCGCCTGTTGCGGCATCATGTGCGGCGCGACCGGATAGGGGTGCGGAGCTTGCGGATAGGCTTGCTGCGCATAGGCGCCCTGCTGGAACTGGGGCTGCGAAAAACCCATCGCCGGCTGTTGCGGCGCATAAGGCGCGTTCGGATCGGGATAGACGGGATACA
Source organism: Mesorhizobium sp. A623 (assembly GCF_054489405.1). Taxonomy (NCBI): domain Bacteria; kingdom Pseudomonadati; phylum Pseudomonadota; class Alphaproteobacteria; order Hyphomicrobiales; family Phyllobacteriaceae; genus Mesorhizobium; species Mesorhizobium sp. A623. The sequence continues at coordinate 36,001 of NZ_JBTMXB010000001.1, read as the reverse complement.
TGGTGCTCTCCGCGGGCTGCATGGTGTCGTCGGGTGCAAATACGGGCGCGTCGTCGAATTCGCCCGGCTCCTCTTCCTCGAAATATCGGTCGGTCTCTTCGTAGACCTCTTCAGGGCTTTCGTCCGGGCCGGGCGCTTTGCGCTGCAAAGCCCGCGTGATGGCCGAGCGCAAGGTTTCGATCGGGTTTTGTCGCACCGGCGACGGCAGCGGGGCAGCTTCGGCCACCACTGGCTCGTGGAACGGCAGCGGCTCACGCGGCGGCGGAGCGAATGCGGCGCGGTCGGGCGTGCGGCGCGGGGCCGGCTGGCCCTGTCGTGAACGATCGTCGGCGGTTTCGCGAAGGCTGTCATAGGCCCCACGCATGGCGCCAAGGCCGATACCGGAGGCAAAGCCGAGCAGCAGGCCGGCAAGGGCCGTCAAGGCGCGGGAAGGGCCTGTCGGCTCCAGCGGCGGAAAAGCCTTGGAAATGACGCTGATATTGGCGGTGTTGATGTCTTTCTGCTCGCCGGTCTGCTTGGCGCGCAGCAGGAACGCCTCGTACACGGCGCGCTTGGCGTTGGCGTCGCGCTCCAGTTCGCGCGCGGTGACGAGATCGGCGTTGACATCGCCGCTGCGCACCTTCAACTGCGCCAGCCGGGACGACAATTCCTGCTCCATCTGCACGGCCCGCTTCAGTTCGGTCTGTAGCGACGAGGCGATGCGCCGCAACTCTCCCGCGATACGGTCGCGCGCGCCCGTCAACTGGGCGTCCAGCGCCAGCCGCTCGGGATGCCGGGGGCCGAGCCGCACATCGGCGCGGTCGGCTTCCTGCCGGAGCTTGGCATATTGCGCGCGCAAATCGTTCATGGCGTCCGAAGCGACCGCCTCGGGCAGCGTACCGCCGAGCACGGCATCGACATCGACCGACCGGGCAGAGGCGGCCTTGGCGTTCAGCTCCAGCGTTTTCGCGCGCGCGACGGTGAGCTGGTCGTTGAGCTTTACCAGTTCGTCGTCGGAAATGAGGCGTCCCTGCGCGTCGATCAGATCGTGCTCGGCCTTGAAGGTTTCGACCTTGCGTTCAGCGGCTTCGACAGCCGCGCGCAATTCATCGAGCCGCCCGGTCAATTCGCCCGTGGCGCGGCCGGCCGTATCCGACTGCATCTTGCCGTAGGTCTGCAAGAAGACATCGGCCATCGTATTGGCGATGAGCGCCGATTTCTCGCCCTGCTTCGTGGTTACGCCGATGCTGATGACGAAGGTCTTGCTGCCGCGCTCGACCGACAGATCCTTGGCCAGATTGTCCACGACGATGGCGCGGCGGCGCGCTTCGTCGTTGCCGGCCGGCGCATCGTCGCGCGACAGCACCGAACGGATCATCGCCATCACGCCCGGAAAGCCCTCGCTCTGGCCATTGAATTCCGGGTCGTCGTCAAGATTGAGCTTGTCGGCAACCTGGTTGAGCACGGTGCCGGAGGTGAGCACGCGCACCTGGTTTTCCACGATGGCCAGCGTGGTATCCGAGGCGATGCCCGATTGCGTCAGGTCGTGGTCGGTGATCTGCAGGTCGCGCGGATCGGCGATCAGTTCGGTCGTCGCCTCATACTTCTTCGGCGTCGTCACAGCGATGGCTACGCCGAGCAGGGCGCCGGCCAGCGTCGCCGCCACGATCAGCTTTTTCGAGCGCGCGATGCCGCCGAAAACCTTGATTGGATCGATGAGCGGCTTCCAGCGCTGGTCGTCCCCCTCACGGTCGGGGGGCCGCCTGTCGGCCTGCGCGAAAGCCGGGACGGTTTCGGCAGGCTCAAACGGCGGCAGCGCTTCGTCCATGATGGGTGGGGGAGGTGCTACGTGCTCGGATTGCGCTTCGCGTTCCGCTCTCGCCAGCCGATGACGGGCGGCGGCATCCTCCCGCCCGGACGGCCGCACGTCGTCGGCGACAGAAAGAAGCGAGATGGATGGGCGGACAGCCGGTCGTTCAGGCGCTTGCTGGCCGAGCGAAAGCAGCGAGCGCAAGCGGCTTTTGTCTTCGCGGTTTTCCCTCTCGAACATGGTTTTGAGGCTTTACCTTCAGCGGCGCGCGAACGGCACGCCCATGCGTTAAACCACGCTAAACAGACATGGAAAACAAAACGTTAATTTTGGAGCGCGTTTGAGGGCTTCGTCAGACGATTCTGTGCGGAAAACGGCACGTTAAACTTTGTCGCCTATGCTGCTTTCGAACCATGACGCAGGCCCGCGACATCACCGAAAAGCGCAGTATCGCCCGGCTCGCAAACGTTGTAGCCGCGCGGCGGGGGCTTGTGCGCGACTATCTTTCGGCCATCAGCGGGGCTGGCGGGCGGCTGGTCTTCTCGCTCGTCTATTTCGTCGCGCTGGCCAACACGCTTTCCATTGCGGAATTCGGCCTGTTCGCTACGGCTTCCGCTGCCGGCGTGATGCTGTCGCGCCTGCTCGCCTTTGGTTTTATATCGGCGCTGTACCGCACCGCCACCAAGCGCCCCAGGCTGATCGGAACCTTCACGGCAGGCTTCGCCCTGTTGGCCGTCCTGTCGATTCCGCTGCTGATTGCCGCCGCTTACGGCATCTATCGGCTCTTCTTCGCGGCCAGCATGGCGCTGCCGGTATTCGCGGCTGTCGTCTTTGCCGAAGCGCTGTTGTGGCGGCCGGTCGAGGTGGCGATGATCGTCAACAACGGTCTTGGCAAATTCGGCAAGGCAGCGCTGCTGTCGATCCTGACGGCCATGCTCAAGGCAGCGGCGGCGGTGCTTTTCATGTTTGCGGCACAGCATACGCTGGCGACATGGTCGTGGTTTTACATCGGCACGAACGCGGCCTCGCTTGTGCTTGCCTTTGGCCTGTTTTATCCACGCCAGCGGCTCAGGCTGCGGCCCGCGCTCTACTGGCGTCGGCTTGCCGATTCGGTTTATGTCGCCTGCGCCGAAGTGCTGTTCTACCTGCAAATGGAATTCGACAAGCTGCTCGTCCTGGCGATCGGCGGGCCGCAGCTTGCCGGGCTCTATGCCATCATCATGCGGCTGGTCGACCTGACGGCCATTCCGATCCGCACCTTCTCGATGATGCTGGTGCAGAAGCTGATGCGCGCGCCGATGCTGCTGACGCGGCTTGCCGTCCGCTGCGGCATCGAAGGCGGCGTATTCCTCGTCTCGACGCTCGGGCTGCTGGCGCTGGGCGTGGTGCTGCATTTCTTCCCGGCAGCGCTTGGCCGCAACGTTGCCGAGGCCGCGCCGCTCGTCCTGCTGGCGCTCTTCGTCCCGGGCTTGCGCAACCTCGTCGAATACCAGGCGGAACTGCTTTTCGCGCGCGGCCAGACGCTGGTGCGGGCGCTCAATCTCGGCCTGCTGGCCGGCGCAAAGGCGGTCCTCCTGACCTATGTGCTGACAAGGTTCGAGGCGATGTCCGACCTGGTGCTGTCGCTCAACCTGGTGTTCCTGCTGCTTTATCTGGCGTCGGCCCTGCTTACCTATTCGGCCATGCGCCAGCCGCCGAAGCCGGTCTAGGCGGCGTGTGCGATCAGCCGCCGGATGCGGTCTGGATCGACGCCCAGGAAGGATTGCACGCCTATGGCCACCTGCTCCGGCTGCATCGAAGCGACGAGCGCGCAAAACTCGGTGTCGGATAAAGCCTGCCCGAACCAGTGCACCCGGCAGAATTCCTCCGCGCCGTGGAAATGATCCGCTCCCTGCAGCACCTCGTCGACATAGCGGCCATAGACCATGCATTCGGAAAATTTCCGGCTCGCCCCCAGCACCTCGATCCAGCTGCGGCCGTGCTGCGCCTCGATCCGCTTGCACATCGCCGTCATCGTTTCGCGCCGCCAGGCGATCAGCGTCGAGATATAATCGTGCGGCGAGACCGCCGGGCTAGCGATGCCAAGCGCGCGGCCGGCATTGCGCGACCACAGGCGATGGTCGTAGCGGGTCTCGCTTGCCATCGTGTCGTCGCGGCGAAACAGGCGGACCTTGCCGTCGCGATGGAACGCACCGCAATCGAACGGCTTCAGGAACACAACGTCGGAATCGCAAAACACCAATACGTCCTGCGGCACATGCGCGGAGATGGCGATGCGGCGCAACTGTTGCACATGCCAGCCGCGCAGCGGTTTGGTCCTGAAGCTTAGCCATATGCGGCGGCGAAACAGGCTTGCCGGGTCGTCGAAGGGGCGCAGCCAGCCCGGCAGCAGGTCGCGCTCGTCAATGACTGTGCGGCGCGCGCCGGCCAGTTGGCGAAACAGCCCCATGTCCCGGCGTTCAACCAGAATATAGTGGTGCGCGAAGCCCGTCACATGGCGGTCGAGTGTTTCGCAAAGCAGCCGGCAGCGCTCGAAATCCGCAGCATAGCTGGGCGTCACGATAGCCGTGGATGCCGCCGGCGTGTACGGGACAGGGTCGGCGGCATCGCCCGCCGCGAACCGGCTGCTCACCGCTTGCCCCCCAGGGAATTTCCCCCCACTGAGGCAGGAAGCCCCAAGAATTTCTGCCGCAGCACGCGCCACAGGAAGACCGGGTTGCCGATGAGGTAGCGCCGCCACAGGCGGCGGGGTTCGACAATCAGCCGGAAAAGCCATTCAAGCCGGACGCGGCGCAGCCACAGCGGTGCGCGCGGCACGCTGCCGCTCAGGAAATCGAAAAGCGCGCCGACCGCGATGGGCAGCGTGCAATGGCGCGCGTCGATGTGGCGGGCGATCCATAATTCCTGCCGCGGCACACCCATGGCCACGAGCAGGATATCCGGGCGAAGGCTCGCGATGCGGCCAAGGATAGCCGGCTCCTCTTCGGCCGGGAAATAGCCGTCACCGATGACCACGATGCGGTGGCGCGGCGCCATTGCGGCGAGCCTTGCCGCCGCCGCGTCGGCGATGTCGGGAGAGGCGCCGAGCAGCGCCACGGTCAGCGGCGAGGCCGCCGCTTGCAGCAAGGCCGGGATGAAATCGGTGCCGTTCAGGTTGGCTGGAAACGACGAGCCGTAGAGAAGCTTCGAGGCAATATCGATGCCGACGCCATCCGGCAGGACCAGGAAATCGTCGAGCGCATGCGCGAAGGCCGGATCGGTCACGGCGATGTTCGCATTGTGCGCGTTCAGGAACGTGACTTTGGTAAACTTCCGGTCGCGAAGCAAGCCCGTCAACCGGTCGATGGCCTCGCCCCAGCCGGCGCCGGCTACCTGAATGCCGAGAACCCTTCTGCATATGCGGGAACCGAAAATGGTATGGGCGGCATCCATGTTCATGCGAAGGCCGGCCGCCGGACGGGGCCGATAGCCCGCAGGCCGCGCTCGATCGCGGCGTCGAGGGCATTCAGTTGATGGCGATGGAAGGATGCGCCGTCGCAATCGGAAACCGCGCCTGCCGCTGCGGCCTCAAGCGCGCTTGCGAAGGCGGCCGGATCGTCGGTGACGACGCAATTTTGCGGGCGGTAGCCGATGCCGCGCAGCGAGCGGGCGGTGGCGACGCTGGGAAGGCCAAGCTCGAAGGTTTCGATGGTCTTCAACTGCACGCCGCTGCCGGATGTACTGATGAGCGGGACGACCGCGCCCGAACGGACAAAAGCCTGCGCGTCCGGCACGCGCCCGACAAAGCCGACGCCGGGGTGCGGGGACTTGATGCCGGACGGGACGCTGCCGGCGATGCGGACGCGGAAGTCCGGCCGCAGGTGCGGCACGACGCGGCTGAGGAACCAGTCGAGGCCGATGCGGTTGGGCTGCCATGTCCATGTGCCGATCAGCGCCGCGTCGCATTCGATCCGGCGCGGGGCCTTCACCGGGACGGTCGCGCGCGTCGTCAGCGGCAGCACGGCGGAGCGGTCGTCGGAGGCAACGCCGAGTGCGACGCGGTCTTCCTCGGCCAGCGTGAAGACGAAGCGGGCCTCTCTGCAAAGCCGCTCTTCCATCCGCTTCAGCAGCCTTGCCTCGCGGCGAAAAAGCAGGCGCTCCGGCAGGCTGTTTGCGGCTGCGGCATTGTCCAAAGCCGCCTGGTGCTCGACATTGTGGGCGACGAAAATCGATGGCAGGCCGACAAGGGCTTCCTCGAAGGCGCCGGCGAACTGCACCGAATTCAGCACATAGCCGTCGAACGGGCCGGCTTTCGCAATGGCCGCGCGGACCGCTTGCGCCGAAACGATGCGCAGCTTGGCCGATGCGAAAGTACGCCCCGATGCGAGCGCTTTTGCTACCCATTCCAGCTTTTGCATGGGCGAAGCGCTGTCGGTGCGTACGTCCAGCGCACCCAACACAATGGTGTTTTGCGGATCGAGGGCGGGCTTGCCCGGCCAGGTGAAGCCCATGACGGTAACGCGCGCGCCGGCCCGGCGGAGCGCGTCGATGATTGCCGCATTGGCAATCTCGTAGCCTGAGGCGAGAGCGCCGTCCGGCACGATCGATGTGGCAAAAAGCAGATGCATCGGGCCTATCCTGAAGGCAGCCAATAGCAAAGCTGGGTGAATCTCCCCTTAAAAGCGAGGTTTTGCCCTCTGGATCGCGCAAATTTTCATCATTCGCAGGTGAAGATGATTAACGAAACATTATCGCGGCGGTGCTACCACCACGCCAGATCATTCGGCTTGACGGACATGAATGCTTTTCCTTCCGACGCCTCGGTGTCGATTTTCGGCCGATCGCCCGGACTTGCTGCTGAAGCGGTCGAGGCGGTCGTTACGCTGCCGACCTTCAAGCGGCCAAAGCAGGTCGTGGCCACGCTGGAATCGTTGCGCGGCCAGCAAACAGCCCGTCGCTTCGCTGTAATCCTGATCGAAAACGAAGCCGAGGCGCAGGAGGGCGCAAGGGCGGCGCTGCCCCTGTTCGAGAGCGGAGCCATTGCCGGCATGGTCATCGTCGCGCACCAGCGCGGCAATTGCAGCGCCTACAATGCCGGCTGGCAGAGCGCGCTCACGCATTTCCCGAATTTCAGGCACCTGCTGGTCATAGACGACGACGAAATCGCCGATCCGCGCTGGCTCGAGCGGCTATGCCGGGCGGCCGAAACGCTGCCGGCCGACATTGTCGGCGGGCCGCAGGTGCCCCTATTTGCCGAGCCTGCCCATGAAGTGTGGGCTACGCACCCGGTATTCGCGCCGCCCTACCGCGAAACCGGGCTTGTGCCGGCGCTGTATTCGTCCGGCAACCTGCTGGTTTCGCGTCCCGTGCTGCTGGCCATGGGGCCGCCCTTCCTCGACCTGAAATTCAACTTCATGGGCGGCGGCGATTCGGATTTTCTCAGCCGCGCGGCGCAAAAGGGGTTTGTCCTTGGCTGGTGCGCCGAGGCCAGTACGCAAGAGATCGTGCCCGCCCGCCGCGTCGAGGCCGACTGGCTGCGCGCACGAAGCCTGCGCAATGGCGTCATCTCGACGCTGGTTGAAAAGAAGAAGCGCGCGGGCACGCCGCTTGGCCGGACCAGAGTGTTGCTGAAGAGCCTGGCCCTGCTTGCCGCCTCGCCGTTTCGCGGGCTTTTCCGGCTGGTGCGAATGAGGTCCGCCCGGACGGCGCTTTATCCGGTCCATGTTGCGCTTGGTCGCGTTCTGGCCGAATTCGGATATGCCAATGAGCAATATCGACAGCCTGAAAAGAACTGAACCCGCGCCGCTGAGCGCCGCCTTCACGCGCGATGGCGTCTCGACCGCCATCGCGGCGGTGTTACTCACCGTCGTGCTTGTTTCATTCCGACCCTTCTACCCCGACGGCACCGGCGTCGACGGCTCTGATATCGTGAACCAGATCGGGTTCGGCGCCCTTGGCGCGCTCTCGATCTTTTCGCTGGCAACGCTGGCGGAGCCGCGCGTGGTGCGTTCGCTGCTCAGCCCATCCTGGCTGATGGTGCTGGCCTTTTTCGTGCTTTCCATCCTCATGGCCACCGACCCGTTCGCGGCCCTGCGCGCAGCATCCTTCACGCTGATCGGCATGCTGGCCATGGCAACCGTGCTGGCGTTACCGCGTGACGCGGAAGCGTTCTCGACGGTGCTCGTCTTCGCCGCGGTGGGGGTCATAGGCCTGTCCTATTTCGGGCTTTTCGCCTTTCCCAACGCGGCATTGCATACGGCAAATTCCAGCGAACCGGACCAGGCCGGCCTGTGGCGCGGCGTCTTCACGCATAAGAACATCGCCGCACCGGTCATGGCCTGCTTCACCTTCGCCGGGCTTTATCTCTACCGGCGCGGGAGGCGCTTGAGCGGCATCGTCATCTTCTGCGCGGCGGCCTTCTTTATTGCCCATACCGGCTCCAAGACCACCTTCGTGCTGGTGCCGTTCTCGATCCTGATCGTCATGGCGCCCGGCATCGCCGGCATGCGGCTCGGCACGCCGATATTGTTCGCCATGGCCATCATCGCAACGGCCGTCGCCACGCTCGGCATCGTCTTCCTGCCGCCGGTGGCGCATCTCGCGGCGCTGTATTTTCCCGATGTCACCTATACCGGGCGCACCACGATCTGGCGGTTCGCCGGCGACATGCTGGCGCAGAGGCCCTGGACGGGATACGGCTATGACAGTTTCTGGGGCACGCCGCTGCTGCTGGGCCAGGAACAGCCTTTCGACCGCGCCTGGGACGTGCGCAACATCGTCCATGGCCATAACGGCTATCTCGACATAGCGGTGTTGATGGGCATCCCCGCTTTGTGCGTGGCCGCTTACACGTTCATCTTTGCGCCCATGCGCGATTACATGCGCATCCCGCTTCGCAAGGAAAACGTCTGGCTCGGCGATTTTTTCATGATGGTGGTGCTGTTCACCGCCCTCAACGCCTTCCTGGAAACGTTCTTCTTTCATCGCGCCGACCCGGTCTGGATGTTGTTCATCCTGGCGGCGTTCGGCCTGCGGCAGGTTTCGCGGCGGCCAATTCCGGTTCGGGCCTTCCACGCGGCGGGATGAACCGGTAAGGAACGGTTTTCGGGAGGCTTCCAATGACGATCAGGCTCGTTCTCGCCGGCTGCGGCAATATGGGTTACGCCATGCTCGCGGGCTGGATAAACTCGGGCAAGCTGAAGCCGGGCGAGACAATCGTGGCGGAGCCGAACGCCGACCTGCGCAAGCGGGCCGAAGCGCTGGGCTGCCACACCGGCGCCGATGCGGTCGACATTCCAGCCGACGCGGTGCCGCAACTGGCGGTGATCGCGGTCAAGCCGCAGGTCATTCGCGAAGTAACACAAGCCTATGCGCGCTTCGGAGATGGCCGCACCACCTTCGTCAGCATCGCGGCGGGAACGCCGGTCGCCACTTTCGAGGAGGTGCTTGGCAGCCAGGCGCCGATCATGCGCTGCATGCCCAACACGCCGGCCGCCATCGGCAAGGGCATGATGGTGCTCTATTCCAATGCGCTCGTATCCGACGAGATGAAGCGGGTGGTTGCCGACCTGCTTTCGGCCAGCGGCCAGGTCGCGACCATTACCGACGAGGGCCTGATGGATGCGGTGACGGCGGTGTCCGGCTCCGGCCCGGCCTATGTCTTTCACTTCATTGAAGCGCTGACGGCGGCGGCGAAAAAAGCCGGCCTTCCTGACGAGACGGCAAAACTTCTGGCCATACAGACCGTCTATGGCGCGGCTTCGCTAGCTGCCGAGAGCCATGAAGAGCCAGGCACGCTGCGCCAGCAGGTCACCAGCCCGAACGGCACCACCGCGGCAGCCCTTGGCGTTCTGATGGGCCAAGACCGGCTGACGAACCTCGTGACCGAAGCGGTCGAGGCCGCACGGCTCAGGTCGATCGAACTCGGAAAATAGCGGTTTCAGGCTTTCCCGTACAGCATTTCGTCCTGGCGCTGGCGCAGGGCGAACAGGCGCGTCGTCGGGTCGGCGGCGGCGTTGTCGGTGGTGAGAAGTTCGCCCTTCTTCACCGGCTTCAGCACCTTGCCGCCTTCGAGCAGGCCGACCGGGATGGCCTTGTGGCCGCGTGCGTCGCCGACGGTCATCGTCCACGAGCGATAGCAGGTCTCGCCGATGGCATCGAAGGTCTCGCCGGCGGCCAGGTCGCGCTTGGCGACGGCGCAGACTTCGGCGACCGGGCGCGGCAGCGGCACCATGTCGGGCCTGCCGTAGAGCATGATGCGCGCCGCCGTCAGCGGCACCTCCAGCGAGGTCAGGTGATAGGGCCGGAAGAAGCTGTAATAGGGGCCGTGGCCGATATGCAGATCGTCCATGCGCTCGATGATGCGCGGATGCGTCGCCTCAACGATGACGAACACGCCCGGCGCGACGCCCTTGCCGACCGTATAGTCCACCACCCCCTTCTTGAGCAGGATGCCGCCGTCCTCGCGCGGTATCAGGACTTTGGCGAGGTCATCGCGGTCGGCCTTGGGGCCATGCATGCCGGGCACGTCGGGCACCAGGCCGGTGGCGTTGGCGATGGCGCACATCTCGACCATGGTTTTCGAGCCGTCGACGAATTCGACCAGCATGCGCGGGTTCATGTTGCGGCGGATCGCTTCCTCGCGGTAGTCGTCGGGCACCGCGTCGTGGTTCAGCGGGTTGTTCTTGCCCTTGCCGGCGGAGACGATGGTGTAGCCGAGCGCGGTGGCGAACTCGATCAGTTCCATGCAAGACGACGGCTCGTCGCCCGCGCCGACCGAATAGACGACGCCCAGCCGGTCGGCTTCCTGTTTCAACAGGCAGCCGATGGTGACGTCCGCCTCGACGTTCATCATGACCACATGCTTGCCGTGCTCCATCGCCGACAGGCAGAAGTCGGCGGCAACGCCCGGCTTGCCGGTGGCGTCGATGACCACGTCGATCAGCGGATTGGTGACCAGCATCTCGTTGGAGGTGATGGCGATCCGGCCCGCCTCGATCGCCTCGGTAACCCTGGATGCCGTATCGGCCTCGCGCGCCATGGCGTCGTCGCCATAGGCGATGCGGATTGCCTCATGTGCCGTATGTGGGCGCCGCGTCGAAACCGCGCAGACCGAGATGCCCGGCATCAGCATGCCCTGCGTCACCAGATCGGTGCCCATCTCGCCGGAGCCGATGACGCCAATGCGTATGGGGCGGTTTTCTTCGGCACGCCGGGCGAGATCGCGGGCAAGCCCGGTGAGGGCGACATTGGTCATGACGACATCCGCGACATTCTGCTAGAGCGCCGTGCGTCCTTTCGGATGCACAAAGGACGCTCTACCACTTTGATTGAGCATCGGGATAATCCGAAAACCGGTGCCCGCTCTTCGGTCCGATGCTCTGGCGGCCTGGTGTCCGCGAGCCGAACGCCCGCCGCTTCGGAAAAGGAATGGTGCTGCCAGGGAGGATTGAACTCCCGACCTCTCCCTTACCAAGGGAGTGCTCTACCACTGAGCTACGGCAGCATCTCGAACGCGGCGCTTCTGCCACATCACTTCCGTAAGCGCAAGTTATGTGTGTAATCTTCCGTCGCACATTTACCGGACATGCGCACGCCATATTCGCGGCTATGGCTGGGAACCGGTATCCGGGGACAGAATCATGAGCGGAAAAGAAGGCGAATCCAGCGATGCAGCAGTGCGGCGCAAGGCGCGGCTGGCCGAGGCCCTGCGCGCCAATCTGCAGAAACGCAAGGCGCAATCGCGCTCGCGCCGCACAGGACAGGCCGATTCGAGGCCGGAAGGGCTGCCAGCCTCGGTGCCCGGAAAGGCCGCGCGTGAAAACAAAGACTGAAGGCCGGCGACCCTTTGGGGCAAGCCCGATCTATGAGAGCGTTTCGCAATCCTATTTCTTGAACCAAGCCCGCCAATAGTCTAGACGGACCAACCTCAACCGATTGAAACCGGCTTCCTGGCCGGAAGGATACTTCTTCATGGATCGCATCAGAATCGTCGGCGGCAACCAGCTTGCCGGCACCATTCCGATTTCGGGCGCGAAAAACGCCGCCCTGCCGCTGATGATCGCCTCGCTCTTGACCGACGACACGCTGACGCTGGAAAACGTGCCGCATCTGGCCGATGTCGAGCAGCTTACCCGCATCCTAGGCAATCACGGCGTCGACTATTCGGTCAATGGCCGCCGCGAGAAGCAGCAGGAAGGCTATTCGCGCACCATCAATTTTTCGGCCCGCAACATCGTCGACACGACCGCCCCTTACGAACTGGTGTCGAAGATGCGCGCTTCGTTCTGGGTGGTGGGGCCGCTTCTGGCGCGCATGGGCGAGGCGAAGGTTTCGCTCCCCGGTGGCTGCGCCATCGGCACAAGGCCGGTCGATCTGTTCATCGACGGCCTGCAGGCGCTGGGCGCCGAGATCGACGTGGAAAACGGCTATGTGCTGGCCAAGGCCAAAAACAGGCTGAAGGGCAACCGCTACGTCTTCCCGAAGGTTTCCGTCGGCGCGACGCATGTGCTGATGATGGCGGCGTCGCTGGCGCGCGGCGAAACCGTGCTCGAAAACGCCGCCTGCGAGCCGGAAGTGGTCAATCTGGCCGAATGCCTGAACGCCATGGGCGCGAAGATTTCCGGCGCGGGCACGCCTACCATCCACATCGACGGCGTCGAATCGCTGTCAGGGGCGCGCGTGCGCGTCATTCCGGACCGCATCGAAACCGGCACCTATGCCATGGCGGTGGCCATGACCGGCGGCGACGTATTGCTCGAAGGCGCGCGGCCCGATCTGTTGCAGAACGCGCTCGATGTGATCGCCCAGACCGGCGCCGAGATCACGCCGACCAATGCCGGCATCCGCGTGCGCCGCAATGGCGCGGGCATCTCGCCGGTCGACGTCACCACCGAGCCGTTTCCCGGCTTTCCGACCGATCTGCAGGCGCAGTTCATGGGCCTGATGACCATGGCTAAGGGCAAATCGCGCATCACCGAGACGATTTTCGAGAACCGCTTCATGCATGTGCAGGAACTGGCCCGGCTTGGCGCGCGCATCACGCTTTCGGGCCAGACGGCGATGGTGGAAGGCGTGTCGACGCTGAAAGGCGCGCCCGTGATGGCGACCGACCTGCGCGCCTCGGTGTCGCTGGTCATCGCCGGTCTGGCGGCGGAAGGCGAAACGACGGTCAACCGCGTCTACCACTTGGATCGCGGCTTCGAGCGGCTGGAAGAGAAGCTTTCCGGCTGCGGCGCGGTCATCGAGCGGATTTCAAGCTGATGCGCCACGGTTGCGCTGCGGGATAAGACCGCCTAACAAAAGGCCGACGGCTAAACCTTCGCAGGTGCGAAATACGCATGGACGCTCTCAAGCTCATCGCGCTCGACGATCAGGATCTCGGCATCATCTCGGCCTGCGTTCAGGACGCGGTGATGAAGGTGGGCGAACTCGAGTATATGCCGGCCGCCAAGCGGTTCGTCTTGCCCATGAACCGCTTCGCCTGGGAAAAGAAAACCAGTTTCTTGCGCCAGCATAACGAGCGGCGGCAAAGTGTCCTGCATTTCGACCGGGTTCTCGGCGCCAAGCTGAGCGGGATTTCGCGCGACAAGCCGGCGGAGATATTGTCGCTGCTGGCGATCAGTTTTGTCCCGCTAAGCGGCCCGGCGGGCATCGTCGAACTGATCTTTGCCGGCGACAGCGCGATCATGCTCGAGGTCGAGTGCATCGAGGCGCGGCTGGCCGACCTTGGCAGCGCCTGGGAAGCGGCATCGCGACCAGCGCATGGAAACTGAGTAAGCCGATGGCCATTACCCTTCGCCAGACGGATGCCGATTTCGAACAGCGCTTTTCCGCCTTTCTCACCACCAAGCGCGAGGTGTCGGCGGATGTCGACGCTGCCGTGCGCGCCATCATCGCGCGGGTGCGGGTCGAGGGCGACGCAGCACTGATCGATTATACGCACAAGTTCGACCGTGCCGATCTCGCAAGCCTTGGCATTGCCGTCTCGCAAGACGCTATCGCGCAGGCCTATAACGACGCCGATCCGGCAACGGTCGAGGCGCTGAAATTCGCGCGCGACCGCATCCATGCCCATCACAAGCGCCAGATGCCGCAGGACGACCGTTATGTCGATCCGATCGGCGTCGAACTCGGTTCACGCTGGACGGCGATCGAGGCGGTCGGGCTTTACGTGCCGGGCGGCACCGCCAGCTATCCAAGCTCGGTGCTGATGAACGCAATGCCCGCACTTGTCGCAGGTGTCGAGCGCATCGTCATGGTGGTTCCGGCCCCCGGCGGCGTCATCAACCCACTGGTGCTGGTGGCGGCCGATCTGGCCGGCATCTCGGAGATTTACCGGGTCGGTGGCGCGCAGGCCATCGCCGCCCTTGCCCATGGCACCGAAACGATCCGGCCGGTGGCCAAGATCGTCGGCCCCGGTAACGCCTATGTCGCGGCGGCCAAGCGGCAGGTGTTCGGCACCGTCGGCATCGACATGATCGCGGGGCCGTCGGAAGTGCTGGTGATCGCCGACGGCGACAACGAGCCGGACTGGATCGCGGCCGACCTTCTGGCGCAGGCCGAACATGACACGGGCGCGCAGTCGATCCTCATCACGGACGACCCCGCTTTCGGCGCGGAAGTGGAGCGGGCCGTGGAACGGCAGTTGCCAAAGCTTTCCCGCTCCGAGACGGCAGCGTCAAGCTGGCGCGATTTCGGCGCAATCATCCTGGTCGAAACGCTCGAGGACGCACTGCCGCTGGCCAACCGCATCGCCGCCGAGCATGTCGAACTCGCCATCGACGAAGCGGAAAGCTTCCTCTCGCGGCTGCGCAATGCCGGCGCCGTGTTCCTTGGCCGTCATACGCCGGAAGTCATCGGCGACTATGTCGGCGGTTCCAACCACGTCTTGCCGACGGCGCGCTCGGCCCGCTTCTCATCGGGCCTGTCGGTGCTCGATTTCGTCAAGCGCACCTCCATCCTGAAGCTCGGTCCGGACCAGCTGCGCTCGCTTGGACCAGCCGCAATCGCGCTCGCCAGGGCGGAAGGCCTCGACGCCCATGGCCGCTCGGTCGCCATACGGTTGAACATGTAGGCGCCAATGGCGGACAAGGCTTCAGATCGTGCGAAACTGATCGACGTCGAACTCGACGAGACCATCAGCCGTTCGACCCCGGACATCGAGCATGAACGAGCGGTGGCGATCTTCGACCTGATCGAGGAGAACAGCTTTCGGCCGGTGAGCGACGAAGGCGACGGGCCATACCGGCTAAAACTGTCGCTGGTGGAGCGGCGTCTGGTTTTCGCGGTTTCGCGCGAGGATGGCGGCGAGGTCGTCACCCATATCCTGTCGCTGACCCCGCTGCGGCGCATCGTCAAGGACTACTATCTGATCTGCGAAAGCTATTACGACGCCATCCGCTCCTCCACGCCAAGCCATATCGAGGCCATCGACATGGGCCGGCGCGGATTGCACAACGAAGGCTCGCAGGCGCTGAAGGACCGGCTTTCCGGCAAGATCGACATCGATTTCGACACGGCGCGCCGTCTGTTCACGCTGGTCTGCGTGCTGCATTGGCGAGGCTGACCTGGTTGCCGGCGCTCACCCCCGTTCCATCCTGTTCATGTGCGGCATGAACGCGGTGCGCTCGCCCATGGCCGAGCTTCTGGCGCGCTCCATGCTGCCGCCCGCGGTGTTCGTGGCTTCCGCCGGCGTTCGCGCCGGCGAGCGCGATCCCTTTGTCGATGCCGTGCTTGCCGAAGACGGCCTGTCGCTCGGCGAGCGGCACCCAAGGACGCTGGACGATCTCGAGGACGACTATTTCGACCTCATCGTAACGCTTTCGCCCGAAGCCCATCACGCCGCCCTGGAACTGACGCGGTCGCTGGCCGTGGAAGTCGAATACTGGCCGACGGCGGACCCGACCACCATTACCGGAACCCGCGATCAGATCATGGCCGGCTACCGCGATGTCCGCGAGCGCCTGAAGGCCCGGATCGGCCGGCGCTTCGCTCCGTTTGACGCGGAAAACGCCTCCTGATTAAGCGTGTTCACAAATCGAGGATTATCATATAGGTTCCGGCCGAATTCCCGGTCGAGCGCCGGAATACAATCCAAGCAAAGGTATCGAATGCCGAAGGAAGAAGTCCTCGAGTTTCCGGGTGTTGTCTCGGAATTGCTGCCCAACGCGATGTTCCGGGTAAAACTCGAAAACGACCATGAAATCATCGCCCATACCGCCGGCCGCATGCGCAAGAACCGCATCCGCGTTCTCACCGGCGACAAGGTGCTGGTCGAGATGACGCCCTACGACCTGACCAAGGGCCGCATCACCTATCGTTTCAAGTAAGCGCCCGCAGGGGCCGGCTGGAAAATACGATGAGTAGTGTGCAGACGCTTGTGCTGGCCTCGGGGTCGCCTCGCCGCATCGAATTGCTGCAGCAGGCCGGCATCGAGCCGGACCGGATATTTCCGGCCGATATCGACGAGACGCCGCTGCGCGCCGAGCATCCGCGCTCGCTGGCCAAGCGGCTGTCGAGGGAAAAGGCGGAGAAAGCGCTGGCGGCGCTAGCCAGGGATGCCGGCCACGCGCCGGCCTTCGTGCTGGCTGCCGATACGGTGGTTGCCGTCGGTCGCCGCATCCTGCCGAAAGCCGAGACGGACGACCAGGCCTCCGACTGCCTGCAATTGCTGTCGGGCCGGGCGCACAGGGTCTATACGGGCGTCTGCGTGATTACGCCCGCGGGAAAGCTTCGGCAACGGCTGGTCGAAACGCGCGTGCGCTTCAAGCGGCTGCCGCGCGACGAGATCCAGAGCTACCTGGCCAGCGGCGAATGGCGCGGCAAGGCCGGCGGCTACGCCGTGCAGGGGCTCGCCGGCTCGTTCGTCATCAAGCTTGCGGGTTCCTACAGCAATGTGGTCGGCCTGCCTCTTTACGAAACGGCCGCGCTGCTTGCCGGCGAAGGGTTCAACGTGCGGCTGAACTGGCCGTCCGGGGAGCGGTCATGAATTCCGACAAAGGCGCTACGGTGACGCCGCTGCGCCCAAAACGCCCCTGCCCCGAATGCGGCAAGCCGTCAGCGCGGGAAACCTATCCGTTCTGTTCGACGCGCTGCAAGAATGTCGACCTCAACCGCTGGCTCAAGGGCGTCTATGTCATCCCGGCTCGCGACGATGAAGACGAGGTGGATAGCGGCACGCCGGATCAGGGCTGAACAGCGCGATATTTATCCACCGGCACGGTGGTGGGGCGACTTCGCCGGCAGCGATAAATGCCATCGTTTCCAACTTCTCTACACCGCGACTTAAATCCGTTTCGGACGCTGGACAGGCCGGATTCTCGTGCTATAACCCTCGCGCTTTCAGGGTGCCGCCGCGCCTTTTGAAAGGCCGGACGTGACGACTTCCCCACACATCCGCCAATGGCAGGCCCAGGTAGCTCAGGGGTAGAGCAGCGGACTGAAAATCCGCGTGTCGGTGGTTCGATTCCGCCCCTGGGCACCATAAAACCTCCAAGGAGATCAACGGCTCATAGGCTCTGACGGAAGTTAACTCTCCTTAACTACCAATATCTTTTATGCCTCGGTACCTTTTTCATGCCTTTTCGAATTCGAATAGCTATAGCTACGACGGTCAACAATCTTGACCCAAATCAGCCGCCGAGCGGGATGCCATCCCCAATCTCTTCACCGCCAAGGCGGCTACTTTGCCTCCGAGTGGAGGCGCATGAGGAGGCCGAGCTCGCCTCTCGGCAGGCCCGAAGGCCCAGCGGCGTCTCCGCCGTCGATGCCATGGTGCCCTACAGGATCCCTGTTCACATCGACCGCTTCGAATGAGACCATCCTCGTGAGGTGCTTTGGTGCAGGATCGTGCCATCGCCAAACCCTGCGCAATCTCCACGGCTCCGTCTCCGCCGTAGGAAGATCACAGCACATCGGCGTGCAACATTCGACGTCGCCATCTTGAAGTCATATCTTGTGAACTCCTCGAAGCCGCAAGCGTGGTCAAGGGACTGTTCAACCGTGTGGTAAAGGAGGACCAGTGGGACTGGTTTACGGTCGCCCGGCAGTTGGGATATCCCTCACGGCGCATCAGCGCCGTCACGGCACAGCAGATCACCGCGTTCCGGAATGCCGTCAAGGAACAGGATCCCGATTCTTTCTGGAATGCCCGTTCAAATCTACTTCGGCTACCCCTCCGACGCTGCCTGTCCGTCTTCCTGGGCAAGTCGCGGATTGTCGACGAGCCAGGCGCAGGGTGGATTTATGCCCTGTCCATCCGCGAGTTTTCTGACCTGCTGAAGATAGGAATGACGACCCGCACGGTGGAGCAGCGGGCGCAGGAAATAAACGGTGCCACCGGGGTTGCGGTGCCGTTTGGCGTCCGCAGGTGCTGGCGCGTTTCGCATCCGCATGCCGCGGAAAAACTAGTCCATGCAGAACTCGCCGACTTTCGCCTCCGGAACGACCGCGAATTCTTCCGCATCCATTTTTCTGTAGCGGCGAAGAAGTTGGACGCAGCTATCGGCAGCAGCGGTTTGGAGATCAGGACACTCGATGCGTTGGCAGCATTGACTGAATCAGACTGACACGCCTTCGCCTTTCACTTACTCACTCCCGTCCCTTCGCCGCCGCATACGCATTCCCCGACTTCGCTGGCACCGACGGGACATCGAGGCTGCTCCCTTCTATCGCCGCAAACCAGGACCGCTCGACCTCTCTTGCCGCTTCTCGAGGGCTATCTGCATGGCCAGTCAGTTCGCCGATGTTCCGCGAAATCTCGGGTCCGAACGCGTTGAACGCCCAAAACCACTTGCCGCCCATTGGTCCATGGTTTTCTTCGATCCGATAAATGCGGCCGATGCTCCCGTGATACGTGGTGGATTCAGTCACGTAATCAGCGTCCTTTTCGGGCCACGTTTGCCGCCATTTCAATAGGAGGCCGATGTCTTTTTCCATGCCGGACTCATACCCGAATCACGAGAACAAAGAAAGAACAAATTCCTATCGACCAGGCAGCGACCATGCGCGATTGTCTAAGTCGAAGAACGCTTCGTCTATGAAATCTTGATAGGACTGGCACGCCATCAACCGCGCAGGTCTGCGCTCGGCATCGACGTCGCGAAGCCATTCGTTATCGGCATCGACCGCCGACTTGAGCCATCCAGTGATTATCTCGGACATCCCCGCTATCGGCTTCGATGCCGGGAGATCCCCCAATTTCATGGAACCACCGCGTTCATCGAGCGTCTCCCTCAGATGACCGGCCGCGATCCGACCGAGCGAGACCTCAAGCAGGTCCAGCAACCGTTCGTCGCCGTCGGCGAGTCCTTGAAGCCAGCAGTCGAAATGCGGACGTTCGTCGTCGGTCAAGCGGTCCATGAATGGAATCCTATCACGCGGCATCCGCCACGAAAACCGCCGACCGATTCAATTCGATCGGGACCTTTAGATCTATCTTGGATCCTGTCATGTGAGAGTTGCCGCAACGACAGGAGGCACTCATGCGCAGGATGGACATCGGAACGGCGGTAGGACTTCAGGCCACGGCTCTCGGAGTCGGCATCGGTGCCGTCCTCTATACGGGTGCCATGCACGCCATCGAAGGCGGCCGCGCCGCACGGGAAGCCCGTGAACAAGCTGCATATGACGCTGCCGTATCCCACGCCCTCGGCAACGCCGAAGAACTCGGGATCATCGCTCGGCGAGCTGTCCGTGATCTGGCCGCAAGTCAGGCCGAAAACGCGAAGCTCCGTCGCGCCCTGGCTCAGCGTCAGGGCTACATCGACAGGATGAAAGCGGCATGAGCGACGACATCCTTGAAGGATTCGGCGACCTGATCAAAGAAATCCCGGAGGCGGAAAAAGCCATCCGGGACCATATCATTCGCCGCCGTCGCCAGGTCATGGCAGCGACGGCGAAAGTGATGGATGCTAATGCCCGGAAAACGGACACCTTACGCGCGGAGCTTCTCGCGTGCTACATTGGCACGGATTCGCTCGAGTAAAAGATTTCGAACTGGATGCGGCCCCTCAATTGCGGGGGCCGTTTCTGTTTGTGGCGTCGGGAGTCCGACGACACCGGAACGCTTTCCGGTTGCGGCAAGTTCGCATGCCTTGGGGCCAGCGGTTACGAGTTTCTGCAGGTCGGCTTCCGACAGGCCAAGCAGCCAGTCGATCTGACTCGGCGACAGACCTTCGAGGTCGATGGCACCGCGAACGGCGGGGTCGAGCGCGTTCGCGAACTGGTAGACGGTCATACCGACATTGGACGCGAATGCGTGGTCGTTTGAAACCTCCCGGTCATGAGCATCCCGGTATTCGTCGCGGACGTCTTCGGCCGTCGTCGACGGGCGCGGTGGCGTCGGTGGAGGCGGCGGCGTGAGGCCAAGGAATCGGCATATGGCCGAGATGACGGCGTGGATCGCGGTCAGAATGCCAGAAAGAAATTTTGCCGCCGATTCCAGAATGTAACTTATTTGTTGCATGGTTCGCCTCCGCATGCGGGTTTAGATGCCGACAACGATCAGTTAACCATGTGCAAGCGACAAATTCTCAAAGAGAATTTGTTAACGGATACCTCGGTTTCCTTGCAAAGTGTAAAGTGCACTTTGCAACTTTCGAATTATTTTCGATTTCACTCTTGTAATGTTCGACATTACGGCAAATCTTTTTTGTATCGGATGCGCGGGCTGCCGAAATGAGGAAAGTGAAATGGAAGAATTTATCGTTGAAGCCGAAAGGATAAGGGTCTCGGATTTCGAGATGCAATTTGTCGAGGACGAGAAATCGTTCGAGATGGGGTGGCTGCTTTGCACCGTCGAAATCCTCGACGACGACGGTGATGTGGATAGGTATTTCACGGCAAAATCCGCCGTCGAATTCGGCGACTACGGCGGCTCCCTTTATAAAACCCATCTCAACGCCGGGTTCGAAGACAAGAGCTTGGCTCCGGTCATCGAGGAAGCGATGGAAAAATATCTCGAACATCCGGCCGTCAAACAAGAACTCGCAGACGTGTATGCAGAGGGACTTCGGCTGGCCGATGAAGAAGACGAGAACGACGGATCACTACCGCAAGCTCCAAGGAGGAACCCAAAATGCTTGATCTATCACGAGACCAAATGCTCCGGTGGAAACAGATCCCGGCTTGGGATTTCGCCGCCGCATTCGGCGACCTGAATCCGAAACGTCGGGTTTCGTCGCATCAGGAAATCCGGGATCACTATGTCGCCCTCGTTGCTTTCCTGAAGCGCAAGGGCTGGGATTCACAGCGCATTGCAGACCTTATCGGCACGGCGCGTCAGACTTCATATCAATATGGATTCAAGCCCGAAACGCGGGGGTCGCGCATCATCCCTGCGGACAAGCTGGATCGGCTGCGCGATGCCGCGACGGCGATCCGGATCGAGCGGATGGAAGCCGGGTTCCCGGCGTTCCTTAACCGTGACGAGCATCTCTGGCTCGTCTTCGCGGCGGACATGTCGTTGTTGCTCGAGACCACGTCGCCTTGGCGGGCGGCTTGGCATGCAGCCATGCACGGAGGGACCGCGGTATACGGCAAGGACAACGTACTCCACGGCGACGACAAGCTCTCCGACAACGACCGTCTCTGTATCGAGTGGCTTGAGATCAGGCACGGCGGTCTCGTCGACAAGAAGGATGCAATGTGCGCGGCGGGCTGTGACGAATATCTCGTCGAGCGCATTGCGCATGAATACGGCGGCTGGCGGATTCAGCCGACGGTGGCGCAGGTCGAAGCGTTGAGGTCGTTGGCAATGGGGAGACTTAGCCGTGCTACCTGAACACATCCTTGATCTCGTCTGCCGTGGAGCCTTGTTCGTCGTCAACCACAGCGGCGGCAAGGACAGTCAGGTCTAGCAAAATCTCTAGGAGGAGCCGCCCCGGGGAACGTTCGACGCGGCCCCTGTATCCGCGGCGATCCGATGCGGTCGAGCGCGATGCGCGTGGTCGGATGCACAGCGGCCAAAGTTGGCCCGAACTTGTAAGCGCAGCGTGGCACCGCCAACCAGCGCAAGGCTGATAAGGTCATTACCATTTCTGGGATGATGTGGTGCCGGACGATGGTCCGATGTGAAGGTGATCACCTGCCGACTGCCGAACTGGGACTGCCTGCGTCCATAGAACTGGGTTTAAGCTCTGTCCAAAGGAGCCGCCCACAATCTTCCTTCTTATCGAAGATTAGTGCACGGAAATAGCGGGCCGGTCGTCACTATGACCGACATTCGGTGATCCTCTGGGTAGAGCGGCGCGCCAGTTCGGTGCCGCCGCTCTATTGGTAATGCTATGCTGTGGCCAGACCTTCAGCTTGGTCTAACCGTCGGCCGATCCAGCGCATGACATCGACCGACATCGAGTTGCCAATGCATTTGTAGCGTGCGGAATCGGCCATGGCCGCGCCGTTCAACTCAACGTCGGTCCATCCTTCCGGGAAACCCAGGAGCCGCTCGCACTCCTCGGGGAGCAATTTACGAACGACCAACCGATTCGGGTCGATATCCTCAAGCCTCAGCTTGGTGCCATCCTCTCCATCTGTCGGGATGACATAGGCGATACTCGGAACTTGGTTGGTGCCCGATGCTCCGGATCGTAGGGTCGGAACCACGGTCGTGGATTCGGCTGCGCTCCTGGCTTTTGCACTCTGGCCCGCCATAAACGCTACCGGTCCCCGATATCCGGAGATGTCTTCAGCGCATGCTCCAGAAATTCCGACAAAGGCTTCCCCCTTCCTTCCGCGGACGTCAGGACATAGTTCTTCACATTCCTCGTCAAAGAGTATTTCTCGAGGGTCGATGCCGGCAGTTCCATCTCCAACTCGTGCCAGAGCAAAGACGCGCTCGCGTCGGTTGGGCTTGCCGAAATATTGCGCGTCGAGGAGGCGCCAGGCCACGTCGCCGGCCGGCCCCGATACATAACCAGCGTTGGCGTAACGCCCTTCTGGAGCGACGATTGGAGCGCCCTGCTTTTGCGCAATTCGCCCAATGAGATAACCAAATCCATTCTGACTGTCATTCAAAACATCCTTTACATTTTCCCAAAGGACCCATTTCAGGCCGTTGATGCGTTTCATTCTCTCGATAAGTTCGATAAAGCCGAACAACCCGGCACTGCGATAATCAAGCAGGCTGTCCTTCTTCCCGGCGGCCGAAAATGCTTGGCAGGGAGACCCGCCCTCAAGCAGGTCGATCGGGCCAAGGTCCTCGAGATCCGCATCGGTGACGTACCAGAGATCACCGAAATTCGGCGTCGTCCCGGTAACGGGATAATCTGTCTTCTTGTGCGCCGTGATCAGATCTTCTCTGCGCTTTATTTCCTTTTCCAACATTTCCTCGAACTTCTCATCATCCCTCAACCGAAGCTTCCTGATGTCAGGTGAGGTTAATGAAAGTGGATCCATGTCCGGAGTGAGATAATTAAGCAGACGTGCCGGCAGCGTTCCCGCAGGAACGCCCTCGTTTATGCGGCCTGCCAGACCCCAGGCATCATCCTCCATCAAACTGGGATCGATTGTGGGAAGATACTTTGGTCGAGTAGCGCCGCAACGGGTTGCCAGCACGGCGCAAGCGCCTGGGTCGTAGTCGGCATATCCCGCAAAGGTCCAACCCAAATCCTTCCACGCCACTGTCGCCGCGCTGATGCCGCTGAAAGTCGAAAATACACGCAAAATACTACCTCATATTCCGGCTGCAAACGCGTTGCAGCAGCTGTTGAACGATGGACGTGGCGGGATGCTCCGGCGCGCGCGAGAAGCGTGCGGGAACGTCGGCTTGATCCGAAACACGGCTTGATGGCGCACCGAACTCAAATGGCCGGGAATGAGGATGGCAGCCGCAAGGACGCCATCCTCAAAGTCCGCAGGTCAGGCCATTTCTTCGATATCGACCTCGGTATCCTCGTAGGAAATCGATGGGGCCAGGATGCCGAGGTTCAACCTTCCTTTTGCCGGCCGTCGTGATGCGGCAAGCGCGGCGGGGAGATCAATCTCGGAACCTGTAAGCGCCCGCATGATGGAAGCTGCTACCGCCTGCGCCATTCGCGGGGGAAACGCATTGGCGATCTGGTGGAACACCTGCAGATCTTTTCCCTGGAACTGCCAATCATCCGGAAAATCCTGGATACGGGCCATCATGCCAAGCGTCAGCATTGGCGTGTGACCGGCGGGTGCGTCCGGCCCGGGTGCCGCCTTTGCCCGGCCGTTCGGATTGACGCCTATCTTAAGCCAGCTTTGGCGCGATTTCTCCTGAGCCAGATCGATGCCCAGCTTATTCTGGCTTCCGCCGATCAGTGTCGGCGCATACTCGTTGGCTCTTTCCACCCAGGCATCGACATGCGGCCATCCCCGCGCGGCCATGAGGTCGCGCAACGCCTCACCGACCGTTGGAGCCTTGGTACCAAGCGCCTCAGGCCAACGGAACCGATGCATGATCCCCGGCCGGAAGGCGACCAGAATGGCTCTGTGGCGGTTTTGCGGCAACCCGAACTCCGGCCCCTCGAGGATGCGCCATTCGGCATCATAGCCAAGGTTGGTCAGTTCCGACAGAATACGCAACCGATTCACGCTGTTGGGCATATGCAAAACGCCCTTCACATTCTCCAGCATGACGGCTTTCGGCTTCAATTGACGGATCAGCCGCAACGCTTCCGGGAACAGGTCACGTTCGTCATCGGCGCCCCTACGCTCGCCGGCCGTCGAGTAGGGCTGGCAGGGCACGCCACCGGCGAGCAGATCAATACCTTTATGCGCGCGCAGATCGAGAGTGCGCAGATCCCCCTGGATGACGGACCACTCCGGCCGGTTCACTCTTAAGGTAGCTGCTGCGTCCTCGTTGATTTCGACAAGCCCCGTGTGATGGAAACCGGCGGCATCGAGCCCCAGCGCCTGACCGCCCGCGCCAGCACAGATTTCCAGAACCGTTGGCTTGCGTACGGTGTCCGCCCGGATGCGGCCCGATGGTGCGTGCGTGTCGAGCGGCGCGTGTCCCGCTTCACGCATCCGTCTCGCTGTCGCTTCCGGCCGATCATCTTCATCATAGCCGAACACCCAGGCCAGATGCCAGACGAGATCATGGTCGAAGACCAGCAGAGTGGTGATCGGCCGCTTGTAATGCTCCTCCAGAAAGACGTCGCGCTCTGCGATCCTGCGCAGCGCGGCGACGACCTTCATCCAACTGCCATCGCCGACGTGCACATCGGCGGAAGCCGCCCGGTCAATGAAATCGTCACTCACGATCGCCGGCAACTCATGCAGAAGCCTGCCGGCATTTTCGGCGAGCTTAGACACCTGGTCCATCGCGCTAACGGCAACGTCCTATCCAGCGTCGAAATGGCGATAACCTCATTGGCCAACGCTTCAAGAGAGGCAAGCCATGCCTTGGCTGCACCGCGGGCCTTGTGTGCTGCGGCATTCTTGATATCGCGAACCCGGGCCTCGTCCAGCTTGCCGTCCCGGGCGGCTTGGGCAAGCCCGATATCGCGTTTAAGACCGCGCAAATCCTTTGCCTGCAGGCTGCGCCCTGCCTTGATCATTCTGATGGCTTTCTCGCGGACAATCTCGTCCTGTACGGCAAGATCAAGCAGCACGGAAACTGCGACCCCGTGCTCGACAAACAGGTCGCGGTCTTCTTTGGGCATCGCCGCCAGCCGGACATAACCTGCGACATCGCGCCGGGGAACCTGGCATTCGCTGGCGAGAAACGCCGACACTTCACGCTCGGTGAGCGTTTTGGTCAGTTCGCTCCACATCTCACCGATACGGTAGGCTTCTTTCACCTGCTTAGCGCGCCAGCGTACAACCTTGTCCCTCGCCTTGCTGAGCTCACGCCCGTAAAGCGCTTCGGTATCGTAATGGCTTCCGTTGCCTTTATCCGACGCAGCCCGAGAAGGCTTTCTTTTACGCGCAGCTTTATCCTCACCAACTGCAGCCGTCTCGTCGCCGGTGGCGGCACTCCGCGTGACGACCTCTTCGAGGCCGATCGGCTTTACTATCTCCGTATTATTGTCACCGGCGTTGCGGCCGAAATTATCTTCTATTGGTCCCACCCTGAACTCCTGTATTGGAAATACCAAACCCAACTCAGGAATAGAAGGCCAGTATTTTAGAACTGGTGATGCCGATCATTAAAAGTCGACCGATATGGGAAGTTTTTTGCCGACAACCACGATTGCGCTACGTAAGCTGATGAACCTCTGTAAACAGCGCTAGATGTCCCACCCACCCGTTCACGTTCCTGCGCGACGTTCGGCGCCGCTGCGAATAACTGCCCGGCTTCTGAGCCAGAAACTCCAT
The DNA here is from genome assembly GCF_054489405.1 of Mesorhizobium sp. A623. NCBI lineage: Bacteria > Pseudomonadati > Pseudomonadota > Alphaproteobacteria > Hyphomicrobiales > Phyllobacteriaceae > Mesorhizobium > Mesorhizobium sp. A623. Next base: position 9,948 of record NZ_JBTMXB010000001.1, on the reverse strand, counting down.
GCAAGCAGGAACAAATGACGAGGTCAGCGGAGCGGCCAATGTGCAGGTAGCCCAGATTTTGGCTGCGTTGATAGAGTCCGGCGCATGACCCGGCGGGCACTGATGCAAAATGCTGGTCAGATTGAGTCAGGCGTGTGACAGCGTGCCGGCAGTCGGAAACGAATTGCCCGCAATTCAGTTTGATTTGCGTTTGTAACTTTTAAGTGTCATCGGCCCCTCCCGGTCGGATGCCCGCCCCTTCCCTGCCGTCACGTTGTGAAGCTGATGGCATCTCGTTGTGACTTGCATGCCACCACTCGATCCTCGTCAACAAGAGCCCTCATCTGTGGTGACGAAGAAAAAATGCCGCGATATCCGGATCCTGCAAAGAGCGCGCACCAGCAACGGCAGCGGCGCTACCGCAAGCGGCTGGTGGAAAAACAAACGCCTGAAGCCGACACCGTCGACGCTGCCTTGGCTGCTTCTCTGGCCTGTTACATCCACGTGATCAGCACAGGTCGTGCGGACGAATCCGCCCGGGCGACGATCAAGCTGCTTTTGCGATGCGCGCTTAAATTGCTGACTGCCCGGGGCTATGATCGACTGGAAGCGGTGGCAGTGTTGCGCCGCCGGCTTGTTCGCGGACATAGGCGCGATCTCGAGGCTCTGATCGAACGGTCTCGAATAAAGGCTCTGCTGCGACGCACGTGAAGAGCTTGCTCCCCCCATTACTCCATAACATCGAATCGAAAATCCCGACATCACCTCGTGATGTGAAAGGCGCTATGCGCCGGCGGCGGCGGCGTAATCGGCGCGTTCCCTAAACCATTGTGGCTACCTTTCCCTGAAATGCTGGCGTAACCCGTAAATAACGGACGACCAGACTGCGCGGCCTATCCAGAACGGCCGGGTGACTGCCTATCCGACTTTCCGAAACCCGCGACCAGGCCGTTTCTGATGGCGGGAGGCGGGCCCACACCTGACAAAGTCGACGGTAGCCAAACTGCCCAAATGCCGAAAACATCCCGCTCACCTATTGCCGATGAAATTCGCCCTTACGCTGGAGGCCGCAGAAAGGCGTGGCGCCGTTACTGCATGCTCTATGCCGGCGCGGCAGCTTGTCCCGGGCACTGGGTTCCGGTTGACGCCGTGGCAGAACCGGATGAGCATTTTCATATCGGCTGACCCAAACGAATTGAAAGGTACAACGATCATGGTCGACATTCTCATCAAATCACCGGAGAGCAGCGACACTCCGATTGCATCGGCGACGATCTGCGGTCGCGCATTCTGCCATGCACCACCCCTCTTCCACGAGGTTCACGAACCCGCCGGCGCACCTGCCGCAACAGCGAAACGCGGCCATTACGACGAAATCACGCGCATTTCGTTTGCGGGCGGAAGCGTCCTTTCTGGCGCCGAGATCATCAACAAATTCGGCGCCGCCCTGCCTGAGACTTTCGTCGAGTTCGACAAAAAAATGCGCGGCGACAGCCTTAATCTCGATCTCTATGGATACGACATCGAGCAGGACGTCGCGATCATCCAGATCCGGCATTTTTTCCGTCGCTATCGCAACGGCTACGCCAATATCCACAAAGACTATGTTCTGGTCGGTCGCAACGAAATAACCAACGAGCTTTTCCGCCACCCGGTCTCGGCCCATGCCGTACATGCCGGTATTCGCAGGGACTATGACGATCCGGTAGCGGCAGTCCGTGCCGCACAGCGCTGGATGTGGGGTGTTTCGGACAAGCAACTGGCCAGCGGCATTCGCCAGGGCGATATCCTGATTGTCCCTGCCAAAGGCAAGCCTGCTCATGCCGAGATGATCGAAGCCGACACCGTTCTCGTTGGCGAAACCCATGAAGTCCACGCCCCGGCGTTCTGCCGTGACCGCAAGGGGGTGGTTTTTGCCTATGGCCCGACGGTTCGACACACGAAGGCCCAGCATCTTACCGCTTATGGCGATGGCGACTTCTGGCACTCGATCCGCGTCGCGGATTCGGCAAAGACCTGGAAATGGGGAGTTCGGCTCGGTGATTAACGTTACGATTAAGACCTTCCCCATTCGGCCGAGCCTGATCCCGGCCGCAGCATCATCATCCACGCCCGCAAAGGCCAGAAATAAAACCATGCTGATGACAGATAAAGTCCGCACTCAGCTCCTGAAAAATTCCAGTTGTCTGCCGCCGGAGACCAGGACCATCGACCGGCGGTCAAGTTCTTCACGCCGGACGCACAAGCTACCTGGCTTTTCACCGAACTCGACGCGGATCAGGACACGCTTTATGGCTTGTGTGACCTGGGTCTCGGCTCTCCCGAACTTGGCTATGCCAGCCTTATGGAAATCCAGAGCCTTCGGGGACCGCTTTGCTTGGCAGTGGAACGTGACCTCTACTTCAAGGCGACAAAGACCCTGTCGCAATATGCGGTCGATGCGCAATGTCATGGCACGATCGTCGCTTAGCTCGTCCTTCGGCAGAGTATGCCACGCGACATTCTGATGCGCTGTCGGGCGCGGGCGTTTTAGCTCCAACCCGGCAGGAGGGTATAGTGCCACCACCAAGAATGCTACCTACAGCGGGCGCGCCGGAAACGGCGCGGATCCCGATCACCCTTGCCGAGTTACCAGTCATGGACGAGAAAATGCCCACGCATCGCCGCACCAGTGACTTGACCACCGGGCCGATCTCCCGCACCCTTCTCATCTTCGCCCTGCCGGTGCTTGGCGCGAACGTGCTGCAATCGCTGAACGGATCGATCAACGCCGTTTGGATCGGCCGCTTTCTCGGCGAATCCGCGCTGGCGGCCACGTCCAACGCCAATCTCGTGCTGTTTATGATCCTCGGCACGCTGTTCGGCATCGGCATGGCCGCGACCATCCTGGTGGCGCAGTCGGCCGGATTACCTGGTCCTGATCTCCACCTTCGGCGGAATTTCGGTAGCGGGTCTCAACGAGCGGAATCGGCTGCTCTGCCGTGCCGCGCGTAGCGGCGATGGCAGTAAGCGCCCATATCCAGGCAACGCCAAACGCGTCTCCAGCACTGCTTGGACGAATGCTGTCGTAACAACAAAGTTTCAGCTTTGTCGGGCGGCAATGTCATCATTGTTGGCGCGGCAAAAGCTCGAGTTGATGCCCTCGCGCCAGCAAAATACGGCGGTGATGTCGAATAGACGCCGCGTCCATCGAACCCATCACCTAAGCCTCGCAGGATACACCATCCTTAAGCTGGAAGCCCCCTTCACCTTGGGATTGGCGGCACCGCAAGAACATCAATGTCGACCGATCGCAAAATGCTTTCCGTGACGCTTCCCAGCAAAACTTTGACGAACCCGGAGCGGCCATGTGTTCCGATCACCAGAAGATCAGGCGCAATCTCTTGAACCACGTCCATGATCGCGTCCACGGCCCCCGCTTCCTTGACGCGCAGCGACCAGTTGTCGACGCCAAAGTTGTTCGCCTCAAGAAACGCGATCAGTTCGGTACCCGCCTGCAAACGTTCTTCCGCGACGTAACGCGCTATCTCGTTCTTGCCCATTCCCGCGTTTGCCATCTTCCCCTTGGCCAACGCATCGAAACCATGGACCAGTATGAGACTGGCATCGCCAGTCAACCCGAGGTCGGTAGCAGTCCTGATTGCCCGCGCCGATGGTTCGGACATATCGACAGCGGCCATCACCTTTTGGTAGGCTAGTTCTGCATCAGCGTTCACCATGAGCACCGGATATGGTCCCGTGCGGATCACCCGTTCGATGGTCGTTCCGACGAAAATATCTCGAAGCAGTTGCTTGCGATGCATCCCCATGACGATGAGATCGACTGAGCGTGCCTCAGCCGCTTGCAGAATGCCGGCGAAAGGGTCGCCGGCAACGACCATTGAATTGCATCGAAGGCCCTGCAGCTCGGCAATGGCACCGATTTGTTTTTCAAGATACCTCTGGGACGCGCGCGTTTCGAGTTCGACCATATCCGAGGGCTGGTCGTCATCGACGACATGGACGAGAGTGAGTTGTGCGTTGCTGTCCCTCGCCAAAAGGCCGGCCCGTCGTAAGGCCAGTTGTGAACGCGTGGAAAAATCTGTCGCGGCAAGAATTCTCATCGATGGCCTCTTATGTCGACGGCGCCCCGCCGAGTAGGCAGATCGCAATTCCAAACCCTATGATTACGCGCGTCACGCCGTCCAATTTTGTATCCTCGCATAATTTGCGGGCGTTGCTGTTTATCTTGCCATAAAGCTGTGCGCCGACCTTTCCGGCCAAGCGGGCTGCACACTCTGCCTTGGCACGCATGCGGCCCGGTGGACATGGCAGCTTCCTTGCTCCCTGCCCTATCGTGCCTGGATTCGAGGGAGGGGGCTACTAATGGTAAAAACGGCGTCGTGACAAGCGGCATGGGCTGGCCGATATTAATAACCGGCACTCGTCGTATCTTTAAGACCAATCGTTTGTGACAACGGGAGTACACCGCAATGACCACGCACAAAGTCGGCTATTTAATCGGCAGCCTCGCCAAAGGATCGATCAACCGCAAACTTGCCAAGGCGTTGGTGCGGCTTGCTCCGCCGGAGCTGGAAATGTCAGAGATCTCCTTCAAGGATCTACCACTCTACAGCTACGATTATGACGCCGACTACCCGCCGGCTGGCAAGGCGTTCAAGGCGGCGATCGCGGCTGTCGACGCCGTGCTGTTCGTCACGCCTGAATACAACCGATCCATACCCGGCGGGCTGAAGAATGCGATAGATTGGGCGAGCCGCCCCTACGGCTCCAATTCGTTCACGCGCAAGCCGTCGGCGGTGATCGGCACGTCGCCGGGCGCAATCGGCACCGCCGTCGCCCAGCAGAATCTGCGCAGCGTGCTCGGTTTCTGCAACTCGCCGCAGATGAACGCCCCGGAAGCCTATATCCAGTTCACATCGGGCCTCATCACCGATGACGGCGAAGTCACCAATGACGGCACCGCCGAGTTCCTGCGTACCTTCATGCAGGACTTCCATGTCTTCGTTGCCAGGGTGCGCTCGGTGCTGCCGAAGGATGCGTAGGGCATGCCCGTCGCGCGATTTCGTACCCCGGTCGCGCAACGGGTGAGGATTTGAAGTCCAGACTCGCTGATGAATGATTGCAGCGGCCTCAAGTGGCCGCTGCATCTCCAGGGTTCCATTTCCAATCTTCAAGGGAGCAGCGATGTCCAATGCGGAACGGTACGACGCCGTTGTCATCGGCAGCGGTGAAGTTGGCAAGTATCTCGCGTGGCATCTTGCCCAGGCGGGAGAGAAGACCGCGGTGGTCGAACGCCGCTGAGTTGGCGGTTCCTGCCCTAATATCTTTGCTTCTTCTCTTCTGAAAAATCACTGCCTGGCTTACACCCTGTCGCCCGCCTTCCGGCCCTAGCCTATCGCAACTGCGCCTCTATGATCTCTCGGGCGGCTTCGTAGATCGGCTGCGTCTCTGGTTCGTCGCCTGGGTGGGATTCCAGCAAGAATAGTGCTTGTTCGTAGACCTCACGGACTTCCTCGTCGGCGAGAACGCCTTTCGCGCCCAGCATACCGATCAGCGAGGCTAGGATCGCCAACGACGGTAGGTCACTGGCGGCAACGGCATCTATGCGAGGGTCGTTTTCCATACCCGATCTAACTGGCTCGTTTCGTGCTCCCGCAATCGTGTTTCATTCTTGCTATCTCGATGCGCTTTGCCTCAATGCGGTCGGCAGCCGCAAGCAGGATTTCGACCACTTCGGCTTTTGTCCGGCCGACAGGGTTGGCGGCGACGGCGCGTAGATCATCAACGATTGTCGACATTATCTCTCCTATTCAAGGAGCGCGTTGTAACCGGCTTCCGCCAGCGTCCGCAACCAGCCCGCCTTGATCATCTTCCCGACGCTAGCAATATGGCCCACTCCGGTCGCCGGAGCGGGCTTTGCGTTAAAGCTTCAATCTCCGGGACCGCCTTGCATTCCCAGCCGGAAGGTAGTGGCCATCAGGCTTGTGCAGCCTACCAACAAAATATCGGCTGCTGTGAACACAGCGGCGGCCAAACACAACGCGCTGCCGCTTGCCGCCATTATCTTCCTTGCAGTTCCTGTAATTATCTCGCCCGCGTGTCCTAATGGACGCGGGGTCTTTTCGTTTGATGAACCAACGAAGCTTTGGCCTACATCGATCGGGACGCGCCAAGGGCAAGGTCGTGAACAAGGTCAGATAGGGCAGACGGCAAAAGCGTCTCGCATAGTGTGGCGATTGTGCAGGATGGACGACTGCTCTTCGTGCGCCCACCCTCAAGAAAGCGCCTTCAACCGTTCCTGTAAGGCTTCCGGCAGTCTGGAAAACCAGGCGTCTTCCTCGCCGGGCGGTGGCAGAACTTGGCCGAATTCCAGAACGCCCGTCGCCGGGATGTCGGAGATATACACCCAAACGTCCTCTCTCCCGACTTTGGCGATCGTGCTGAGGCCATCGGCGATCCGCTCCATGATGGCTTTCTTCTGCTCAACGGTGCGCCCGCTCCTGATATCGGCGCGAACCCAGATGAGATCTTCGGGCGCGGAGAGGCCACCGATGAAGTGGCTGGCGGGCTGAATCTCGTTGAACAACACCTGCACGAAGTACCGCGGTGCGCGTCCTTCCTCGGCATGGATCGTCGTGATGGCCTTGGCTATGTCGGTGCGTTGCGCCGATGTGAGCCGTCCCCCGGCAGTCCAGCAAGCATAGGTAGGCATATCTTCGTTTCTCCTCTGACTGTTTGATTGTGACGCGTCGCCAGTTCGCCGATGTCCGATATCGGGCCGTTCACCATGGCTCGTGGAACCGGCGCACCTCCGCGAAGAAGGACCATGCGTCCCGAGGCTGGTGAGCGAGACGATACACCGCTTCGGCGATCGATGCGGGCTGAATGAAGAAGTCCTCCGCCGCGTCAGGAAACCACTTGCGTGCGAGCGTCGCCACGCGGCACCCACCTTCTGCAAAGCAGCGCGCGATGGCTGAGCCGGTGCCCGGCCCGACGCCGGTCACGAGGGCGAGCGGCTTGGCGGCTGGATACGTCATTTCAGCTCCTGACGATGGATGTCACGTTGAATCGCAGGTCCCGTTGACATCTTACATGACGTCTATCATATTTCAATGATGATGATCATCATGTTTACTTCCGAAGTGTCGCGAGCTGGTTTCCTGGGTCGACCGCTGGCCAATTTCGTTCACACGGCTCTCCGAGGTGGCACGGCCGCGGCCACCCGAAATCAAATATTCTGTCGAGAACAGCACTGTCGCCGTGGCTCCTCAACGCCAAACCGAACTTTCCCGAAACTCTCATTTCCTGGAAGAAACCATGAAACAGACCCCTGAACTTGCCGCGAGCCGGCGCAACCTTCTCCTAGGCAGCGGCTCCGTCCTGGTCGCGGGCGTCGCCGCTATCGCGCTCGGCGGCCGCGATGCCGTCGCCCAATCAGCGACTGAACCGCCAGCAGATCTGCATAACTCCGCCCCAACTCGCTTCCAGGACATCGGCGGTGTCCGCCTTGCCTATCGCCGCTTCGGAAAAGAGGGGGCGACGCCCGTTGTGTCGCTGCAGCATTTCGCAGGTGCGATGAATAGCGCGGATCCGATCCACACCAACCGGCTGGCGCAGGACCGTCCTGTGATCCTGGTCGATTACAGGGGGGTCGGACGCTCCGAAGGACAGACGCCCGACACCGTGCCAGGGTTGGCGGCCGATATCATCGCCTTCATACGCGCGCTTGATCTCAGCCAGGTGGATGTGTTCGGTTTCTCGCTCGGCGGCTTCGTCGCCCAGCAGGTTGCGCTTGACGCACCGGAGTTGGTGCGACGCCTCCTCCTCGTCGGCACCGGGCCTTCCGGCGGAGAGACCATGCAAGATTATACCCCTCAGGTGAAGGAGATCATCGCCCGACCCAACGCGACCGGGGATGAACGGCGGGTTGCACTATTCTTCGCGCCGACTGCAACGAGCCAGGCAGCCGGTGAGGCTTGGCTCGCACGGATCCAAGCGCGGCAAACCGATCGCGAACCCGATCCGGCCCCGGAGGCGGTCCAGGCGCAAGCCGCCGCTATCACGCAATGGGGCCGCATCCCGAGCGATCGCTACGCTTCCCTCAAAAAGATCACGCAGCACACGCTGGTGATCAACGGGAGCGACAACATCATGGTCCCGACGGTCAACTCGTTCATCCTTCAGCAGCAACTGCCCGACGCGCGGCTCGTCCTCTTCCCGGATTCGGGTCACGGCTCGCATTTTCAATATCCGGAAGAGTTCGCTGAAGCAGCCGCCAAGTTTCTCAACGTCTAATGATCTCGACTGGTTCGTAGCGGTAATCGGTTCTTTTCTCAAAAGGTCAACTCAATGAAAAAAACATCTGAAACGCCATCTTTGGCACAGAGTATCTCCCGCCGGGGCTTTGTTTCTGCCGCTGTTGCCGCAACCGCGGCCGCAGCAACGCTTCCGGCTTTCCTCCCAACACCAGCATTCGCTCAGGGTGCCGCCGCCGGCTCCTCTTCATCTCTGGTCACGCTGGACAAGCGCACACCGCAGCTCTGGCAAGTGACGATCGCCAACCCACCATTCAACTTGGTGGTGCCTGAGATTGTGTCGGCTCTGCATTCGATCGTGAAAGACATGGATCGTGATCCCGAGGTCAAGGTCATCGTGTTCAGGAGCGAGATCGAGGGGTATTTCATCAATCATTTCGACCTGAGCAAGGCGCAGGATTTCCCAATCGAGTCGACCAATCCGCCCTTGCCGACCTGGAGCGATCTGGTGCTGCGACTGAGTAAGTCGCCTGTCATCAGCATTGCCAGCATCCGGGGCAGGACACGCGGAGGCGGAAACGAGTTTTCGCTGGCATGCGACCTGCGTTACGCGAGCGCCCAAAAAGCGCTGTTCGGCCAGCCGGAGGTGGGGTCCGGCATCCTGCCCGGAGGCGGCGGAACCGAGAGACTACCGCGTCTGGTCGGGCGGGATCGCGCCCTTGAGATCATCTTGAGCAGCCAGGACTATGATGCGGCCGACGCTGAGCGGTTCGGCATGGTCACTCGCGCACTGCCGGATAGCGAACTTGACAGCTTCGTGGATGCTCTGGCTGTTCGCCTGAGTGGTTTCGATAAGCAGGCGCTGGCCGGCGCCAAGGCCCAGGTCAATCGCGCGACGCTGCCGCCGCACGCGGATGTCGTGGCAGCCTATACGGAGTACAGCCAGTCACTCGGCTGGCCCGGTTTCCGAGCCCGCGGCCCGAGGATAGCCAAGCTTGCCGCCGAACACGGACCCGCAGAGCTGGAGCTTCGCCTTGGCCACTATCTGGGTCAGGCGAACTGAACGCTGGACGGGATAGCCCGGATTTGAACCTGTTAAGCGGCTCGCGGGTCGATCGGGAACACCAGCGGTGTCGAGGTTGCGGACGCGCAGAGCCGCCCTTCCGAGTCGACGAGCCGCGCTTCGGAGAAGGCAACTCGCCGGCCAAGCGAGACCAGCTTTCCTTCGGCCCGCACCGGACCGCTCGCCTCGCTCAAGGCGCGGTGATAGGCCACCTTAAGTTCGAGCGTCGTATAGCCCTGGCCTGCCGGAAGGCTCGAATGTACCGCGCAGCCGCAGGCGCTGTCGAGGAGCGTCGCGGCGTATCCGCCATGCACCGAGCCAATCGGATTGAAGACCTTGCGAGACGGCGAGCCATCGAACACAACACGTCCGCGCTCTAGCTCGACAAGAGCGAACGCAAGCGTCTCACCGATTGGCGGATGGACATTGGCCTTCATGAGGGCGGCAAGCTGATCGTGGCCGTCGAGGCCCGCGTCGTTGTCAAGGATGTTCATGCCGCGGGCCTTTTCTGCGCCGGCTCGGGCGCGTCGGGCATCTTTCTTTCGTCGATCCAGGCCCGCGTCTCAGACAGCAGTTCGTCGGACAGCGCCGGGTCATCCATCGATCGGGCGAGGATGAGCGCGCCGACCATCGCCGACCAACTGCCGA